>JAISJC010000079.1 GCA_031261745.1 Oscillospiraceae bacterium | reverse complement strand
TTTTGTCTTTGCGTTACAATACATAAATAACAATACACCCTATAATAATCCTTTTTCCCGCAAATATCAAGCGAAAAATTATAAAATTGTGAAAATGTGTGTAATATGAAGAAAATTGCCGTAATTTGCGAACTCAATCCGCCGCATTCGGGCCACGAAAGGCTCACCGCCGAGGTGCGGGAAAAACACTCCGAATGCGCGGTTATCGCCGTGATGTCGGGGAATTTTGTCCAGCGCGGCGAACCCGCGGTCTATCCGAAGCACGTCCGCGCGGCTGTCGCGCTCGATACCGGCTTCGACCTCGTTATCGAACTGCCGTCCGCGCTCGCGCTCTCGTCCGCGGAGGGATTTGCCCGCGCGGGCGTCGCACTCGCCGCGACCGCCGGAGCGGACACGCTCGCCTTCGGAGCCGAATGCGGCGACCTCGCCGCGCTCAAAGCCGCGGCCGATGCGCCTGATTCCGGTTCTCCGATTATGCGTTCGCCGAACAACCTGCTCGCCGTCGAGTATATCCGCGCCGCGCACGGACTAAACCTTGATTTCCTCTGCGTCAGGCGCGAACCCGGCGTTTCCGCGACGGCGGAGCGCGGGAAAATCCGCGAAAGCGGCGATACCGACGCGATGTTTCCGGAAAACCTCGACGTCGCGGTTCTCTCCCGCCTGCGGCGTATGACGGCTGAGGATTTCCTCAAAATCCGCGGCGGAACGGACGGCGTTGCGGAGCGTACCGCGAAATTCGCGGGTACCGCCGCGGGCATTGCGGGGCTTGCGGACGCAATCAAGACAAAACGTCACCTGCATTCGCGGATTCGCCGCTTCATTCTCGCCGCCGCGCTCGGCATTACGCGCGAAATGAGCGTTGAGCCGCAATATATTCGCGTCCTCGCCGCGAATGAGCGCGGGCGCGCGGCTCTGCGGGAAATTGAGGAGAGCGCGGCTCTGCCGCTCATCACAAAACCCGCCGACGCAAAGGGATTGCTCGCGTTTGAATCGGACGCGACGGACCTGTATAACCTCGGTTATGCGGACGCGGCGAAACGCGCGGGCGGCGCGGAATGGAAAATTTCGCCGATAATCCGATGATTTTACTTGCAATAGTATAAAACCGTATGTTATACTAAATTTTAATTGTGCAAAGCAGGATTCACCTGACCGAGGATATGAAATGAAAGAACTTAAAACCCTGTACATTATTATACCGTGCTATAACGAGGAGGCGGCTCTGCCGCTGACCTCGGAGATTATGCTGCTCAAACTGCGCCAACTGAAAAATGATGAGCGCGTCTCGGACAAGAGCCGCATTCTGCTCATTGACGACGGTTCGACCGACAAGACCTGGACGTTGATTGCGGAGCTTGCGAAAACATACAAGGAGTATGTCGGAATGAAGCTATCGCGCAACCGCGGCACTCAGAACGCGCTTGCGGCGGGTCACGAGTACGCGCGCACGCGCGCCGACGCGGTGATAACGACCGACGCGGACTTGCAGGACGACATCACCGCGATTGACCGTATGACGGACGAATTTATCAACGGCGCGGACATTGTATACGGCGTACGGAACAAGCGCGACAAGGACACATTCAAAAAACGCTTCACGGCGGAGCGGTTCTATAAACTGATGAACTGGCTCGGAGCGGGAACGGTCTACAATCACTCGGATTTTCGCCTGCTGTCGCGCCGCGCGCTCGACGCGCTCTCCGAGTATCCGGAGCGCGATATGTTCATACGCGGCATTGTTCCGATGCTCGGCTTCAAGACCGCCGTCGTCACATATGAACGCCGCGCGCGCAACGCGGGAGAGACGAAGTACACGACAAAATCACTGATGAAGCTCGCGATGAACGGCGTAACAAGCCTTTCGATTAAGCCGCTGCGGATTGTCACGAAGCTCGGCATTGCGATGCTTGTCGGAGCCGTGATCGCGCTCGCCGCGTCGCTCGTCGGGCTGTTTGCGTTCGGCTACCCGATACTCAACTGGAAAATAATCACGGTAACGACCTGGCTTGTCGGCGGCATCATCATACTCACGCTCGGCATTGTCGGCGAGTACATCGGACGTATGTTTGAAGAACTTAAACACCGTCCGCGCTATCATATTGAAGAGATAACGGGAGCCGGCAATGAAAAATAAAAAATACGGACTCGACCTCACACAGGGCGGAATCGCGCCCGTATTGCTGCGATTCGCGCTGCCGTTCATCGTCTCCGGCGTCGTCTCCGCGCTCTACGGCGCGGTGGATTTGTTTGTAATCGGCTATTTCACATCGCAGGAGGTCATCTCCGGCGTTGCGACAGGCACGATGATAATGAATATCGTATACACGTTCACAATCGGACTCGGCACGGGCGGAACCGTTCTCGTCGGGCGCAAGGTCGGGGAGCGCGACAACGCGGGCTGCGCGCGCGCCTGCGGCACGTTTATGTCCGTCGGCGCGATTGTCGCCGTCGGGGTGACAATCGCCGTAGCACTCACGCGCGGGCCGCTGCTGAACGTAATGCAGACGCCGGCCGAGGCATTGCCGGCCGCGCATAATTACGTCATCTGGACGACAATCGGCGTGCCGTTCAACCTCGGCTTCGCCGTGATTGCCGCGATCGCGCGCGGTCTCGGCAATTCCAAAACGCCGAGTATCGTCGCCGGCGTCGGTGCCGTCACGAATATCGTCTTCGACTTCCTGTTTGTCGGCGCATTCGGCTGGTCGGAGATGGGCGTTGCCCTCGCGACGAGCATATCGCAGCTCGTCACCTTCGCCGTGATGGGCGTGTGGCTTTGGAAACGCAAATTCCCGTTCGCATTCTCGAAAAAGGACTTCAAGATTCACGGCGCGTCCGCCGCGTCGATATTCAAGGTCGGCATTCCGCTGTGGTTGCAGGACGTGCTTGTCACAATCTCATTTATGATTATCACGGGCATTGTCAACGCGATGGGCGTCGTCGCGGGCGCGAGCGTCGGACTGATTGCCAAAGTTTTCTCCCTCGGCGGGACATTCCCGATGGCAATCGGCAGCGCGGTCGCTGCTATGGCGGCGCAAAATCTCGGCGCGGGACGGCGCGACCGCGCGCTTAAAACCCTCCGCTGGGGCATTATCTATTCGCTGATTATCGAGGTCGCGGCCGTCGCCGCGTGCCAGCTCGCGCCAGAGGCGATTTGTACGCTCTTTGCGAACGGCAAGCCGGAGGTTATCGCGGGCGCGAGCGCACATCTGCGCTCCTTCTCGATCGACCTGATACTCGTCGCGTTCGTGTTCAACCTCAACTCGTACCTGTCCGGCTGCGGCAAATCCACCGTTCCTATGCTGCACAGCCTCGTCGCGACGTTCGGCGTGCGCGTACCGCTGTCAATCCTGTTCGCGAATCTGGACGCGGACGTCAATTCGCGCCTGTTCTACCTCGGCCTCGCCGCGCCGGCCGCGTCAATCCCGTCGATTGTCATCTGCGTCGTGTTCCTTTACCTTCACAACCGCAAGCAAAAACGCCTTGAACTGCAATCGGGGGCGCACGCGTGAGCCGCGAAGCGGAGATCCGCGCACTGCTTGCGCGACACGGCTTCCGGTTCTCAAAAGCGATGGGGCAGAACTTCCTCGTTGACCCCGAAGTGCCGGAGAATATCGCCGCCGCCGCGCACCTTGACGCACGGACGCACGTCCTCGAAATCGGACCCGGAATCGGCGCGCTGACCTCGGAGCTGTGCCGCGGCGCGGGCTTTGTCACGTCGATTGAGCTGGACAAAACGCTGCTGCCGATGCTCGGCGAGACGCTCGCGGACTTCACAAACTATGAGGTCATTCAGGCGGACGCGCTGAAACTCGGACTCGCGGACGTGATGTCGAATCAGCCGGATTTTCCGCGCAAAATCGCCGCCGCGAACCTGCCGTACAACATCACCGCGCCGGCTGTCGCCGCGCTCCTGGAATGCGGCGTGTTTGAAACGATTACGATTATGATTCAGCGCGAGGTCGCGCGCAGAATCGCCGCGAATCCCGGCACAAAGGATTACGGCGCGTTCACGGTTTTCGTGCGGTACCACGCGGACGCGGAAATCCTTTTCGACGTGCCGCCCGACGCGTTTATGCCCGCGCCCAAGGTCACGTCGAGCGTGATTCAGCTCACGCCGCACGCGCCGCCGCGCGAGATTGAGGACGGCGAATTTTTCTTCCGCGTCGTGAAAGCCGCGTTCGCACAGCGGCGCAAGACGCTCGTAAACGCGCTGCAATCCGGCGGCTTTATGCTCTCGAAAGACGCGATTACCGAGGCCGTCACCGGCTGCGGCATCGACGCGATGGCGCGCGGGGAGACGCTCGGCATTCCGGAATTCGCGGCGTTGGCGAAAAAACTGAAACAAACATTTTAATTTATGTCACTCAAAAAAATCCTCGCCGAGCGCGTATATCAGCAGTTGAGAAATAATCAAATCGGAATTAATAACCGCGCCGAGATCCAGCACCTTAAAATCTTTCGGTGTCCACGAGTTGTGGAGCATAACGAGACCGAACTCTATTTTAGCAACAACTTCCTCAAAATCCAGATTGTTTTTTGAAAAAAACATATCAAAGTAGTCTTGCGAAGCGTCGCCCGAATTGAAGAAACACGACTCCAAAATTGTACCGGTGGCGGTGCAGTCAATTTCGCGGACGAGCGCGTCAAGTGACGCGTCAAGCCGAACCGCGTCCAGTATGTCATTGCCGAATGTCCGCCATTTTATTTGCGGGCGAGTCATTAAAATCTCGTTTAACAGCGCGGATTCTTCTGCGGCGCACGCCCGTAAAAAGGGATTTTCGCGTTCAAAACACGAGATGAACGCCATATACGGACCACCCGTCGCCTTGTCATAGAAAAAGAAAACGCTGTCCCTGTCCTCTTCGAGCTTGTTGATTTCATCAAAAATATTCTTCGTTACAATCGTATCAACATCCATAAAAACCCCGCCGTGCTTTGCGAGGACGGCAAAAGACGCGATGTCGGATTGCGCGGCGGGTGAAAGCACGGAGAACACGCGCATATCGAAGTCAAGGTCAACCCATTCACTGAGATTGGACTGATTGAGAATTATCAGTTCAAGGTCGGGTATGTTGTTGAACCACGTTTGCAGACAGAGTTGAATATACGGCGGAATATCACCGTTGACGGGGTTCTGCCAGTATGTGAAAATGCGGTTTCTCTCGCTCTGCGCCGCCGTACTGTTTTGCAATTCGGAAGTCATTTTTGACCACCCCTCACACAGTTATTATGCTGATTCTAACAGCATTTCTGGGATTGTCAATGGGGGTTAATTATTATTTTTCAATTTTTCAAAAATAACTCTTGCATTCCGCTGAAATTTGTGGTACACTCTTCAAGCTAATTACGGACGGTCCTCTGTCGCTGATTTACGTTAAGAACGTCCTTCCCAAAAGGAGAAAGAAATATGGATTTGGTCAAAGCCCTCGGCGACAAGTATTTGAAGCCGGAACTGCCCCCGATGAACGTCGGCGACACGGTTCGCGTCACCGTGCGTATCAAGGAAGGCAACCGCGAACGCTCACAGGCGTTTGAAGGTACAATCATCGCGAAAAAGCACGGCGGCATCAACGAAACCATCACGGTGCGCCGCATTTCCTACAACGTCGGGTGCGAGAAAGTTTTCCCGATTCACTCACCCACGATTGAAAAGGTCGAAACCGTCCGCCGCGGTAAGGTCCGCCGCGCGAAGCTCTACTATCTGCGCGACCGTATCGGCAAAAAGGCGAAAGTCAAGGAAAGAATCTAAAATATCTGTAAAAAAGGGGCG
Source organism: Oscillospiraceae bacterium (assembly GCA_031261745.1). Taxonomy (GTDB): domain Bacteria; phylum Bacillota; class Clostridia; order Oscillospirales; family Oscillospiraceae; genus JAIRRO01. The sequence goes on along the minus strand of JAISJC010000079.1, from coordinate 25,059 downwards.
TTGCCCCTTTTTTTCGTATTTACTACGTGTTATAATAACTGCAAAGCAGGTGATTATTTTGAGCAAAAACCAAAATACAAACATTACGGACAACGAAGAACTCGAACAGGAAATCAAAGACGCGGAAAAGAAGAAGCTGATTCTGCGCCTTGAAGTCCTTGACTGGATTCAGTGCGTCGTGTCCACGCTCGTCGCGGTGATAATCGCGTTCATCTTCATCGGGCGTCAGATCGGCGTTGACGGTCACTCGATGGACAACACGCTCCACCACGAGGACAAGGTGTTTATGTCCGACGTGTTCTACAAGCCTGAGTACGGCGACATCGTGATTATCCACGTTGACGCGTACGAGGAGGTGCCGCTCGTCAAGCGCGTCATCGCGACGGCGGGGCAGACCGTGGACATCGACTTTGACGCGCACACCGTCACCGTTGACGGCGTGCTGCTCGATGAGCCGTATATACGCGAGCCGGTTGCGGACCCGGAGGATTTCAAGGGACCCGTGACGGTTCCGGAGGGTTGCATATTCGTGATGGGTGACAACCGCAACGCGTCCTCCGACAGCCGCTCCGCAAAGGTCGGCTTCGTGGACACGCGCAACGTTCTCGGCAAGGTTCACCTCATTATTATGCCGGGCAAGGACGATTACGGCGTCCGCGACTGGAACCGCATCGGTTCAGTGTACAGAACAACGCCGTGAGTGAACGCCAAAACGACGAAATGAATATCCAGTGGTTCCCCGGACATATGACGAAAGCGCGGCGGAAAATCGTCGAGGACATAAAACTCGTTGACGCCGTGTGCGAGGTCGTGGACGCGCGGATTCCGCGCTCCTCCGCGAATCCGGATATCGGGGAACTGACCGCACCGAAGCCGCGCCTTGTCATCCTTAACCGCACGGACTTGGCGGATTCCGCTGCGACGAAAAAGTGGGCCGGCGAATTCCGCCGTCTCGGTTTCGGCGTGCTGGAAACTGACTGCAAATCCGGCCGCGGCATCGACAAATTCCCCGCCGCCGCGCGCGAACTCTGCACGGAACTGCTTGCAAGGCGCGCGGACAAGGGGCAATCGGGTAAATCCCTGCGCCTTATGGTCGTCGGCATTCCGAACGTCGGCAAGTCGTCATTCATAAACCGCGTCGCGGGGCGAAAAGCCGCGAACACCTCTGACAGACCCGGCGTGACGCGCGGGCGGCAATGGATTAACTGCGACGGCGGCATTGAGCTGCTGGACACGCCGGGCATTCTCTGGCCGAAGTTCGACGACGCGCAGACGGGCGAAAACCTCGCGATTACGGGCGCGGTCAAGGACGATATCCTCGATATTGAGCTGCTCGGCTCGCGCCTGTTGCTGCGCCTGTGGGACGCGTATCCGGAGCGTGTAATTGAACGCTATAAGCTGAAACCGGACGACGCGCCGGACGCGGATTTCCCGCTGGAAATTATCGCGAAACGCCGCGGCTACCTGATATCCGGCGGAGAATTTGACACGCGCCGGGCCGCGATTATGCTGCTTGACGAGTACCGCGGCGGCAAGCTCGGACGGCTCACGCTGGAATTCCCCGAATGAAGCTGCACCTTTGGGACATAGAAACCGCACTGCAAGCCGAGGGCTTTCGCGTAATTGCGGGCGTGGACGAGGCGGGGCGCGGACCCCTCGCGGGCGACGTGTACGCCGCCGCCGTGATTCTGCCCTTCGGCACCGTGATTGACGGCTTGGATGATTCCAAAAAGCTCTCCGAAAACACGCGCGAACGCCTGTTCGACGAGATTACAGAGCTTGCGGCGGCGTATTCCGTCGCGTCCGCGACCGTCGCGGAGATTGCGGAGCTGAACATTCTCGGCGCGACGTACCTCGCGATGAACCGCGCGATTGCGGGACTGAAAATCACGCCGGACATCTCAATCATTGACGGCAACCGCAACGAGAAAATCGAACACCTGAGCCGAACCGTTATCAAGGGCGATTCGCTCTCCGCGTCGATTGCCGCCGCTTCCGTCCTCGCAAAGGTTTCGCGTGACAGATATATGCGCGCCCTCGACGCGAAATACCCCGGTTACGGCTTCGCACGGCACAAGGGTTACGGCACGGCGGAGCATTACGCCGCAATAAAAAAACTCGGCGCGACGCCGCTCCACCGCGAGCTGTTTTTAAGGAAGATGCATTAATGGGTGAAACTCAAACGCGAGGCAATTTCGGCGAGGATATGGCGTTGAGGCACTTGCAAAAGCTCGGCTATCGCCTCATTGAGCGCGGGTACACGACGCGCTTCGGCGAGATTGATATAATAATGCTCGACGGCGATTTTCTCGTCTTTGTCGAGGTCAAAACGCGCAAGAACGCCGACTACGGCGAGGCGCGTGAATTTGTCTCCGCCGCGAAGCAAAAGCGTTGCCGCACAACGGCGAGCATCTGGCTCAACTCGCACCCGACGGACGAATTGCAGCCGCGCTTCGACGTTGTGGAGGTCTACGCGCCCTACGGCGCGAATACGCGCGAACCGACGATAAACCACTTGGAAAACGCATTTTAATTAGCCGAAAGGACATTATTATGAACTATATCTCGACACGCGACAAATCCGTCAGTCTCACGGGTGCGCAGGCGATTTTGCAGGGGCTGTCCCGCGACGGCGGACTGCTCGTTCCGGACGCGTTCCCGACGCTTGAACTCGAAGAAATCGGTCAGCTCGCGCCGCTCACGTACCCGCAGCGCGCCGCGCAGATAATGAGTCTGTTCCTCGAAGATTTTTCCAAGAACGAGCTTATAAAGTTCGCGCAGGCGGCGTACGGCCCCGCGAAGTTTGACGGCGGAGACGCCGCTCCCTTGCTCCAAGTCGGCGACACGTTTTTTTTAGAGCTGTGGCACGGACCGACGAGCGCGTTCAAGGATATCGCGCTGCAAATGCTGCCGCGTTTTCTCTCCGCAAGCCTTGAAAAGACGGGGGAAACCCGCGACGTCTGCATACTTGTCGCGACATCGGGCGACACGGGCAAGGCCGCGTTGGAGGGCTTCCGCGACGTGCCGCGCACAAAGATTGTCGTGTTTTACCCGCGCGACGGCGTGTCCGACGTGCAAAAACTGCAAATGATGACGCAGGAGGGCGGCAACGTCGCCGTCTGCTCCGTCGTCGGGAACTTTGACGACGCGCAGACGGGCGTAAAACAGATTTTCTCCGATACGGCGTTCCGCGACAGCCTTGACGCGGGCGGGTATTTCCTGTCCAGCGCGAACTCAATCAACTGGGGACGCCTACTGCCGCAGATTGTCTACTATTTTTCGTCGTATTGCGACCTCGTGAACAGCGAGATAATTGAGCCGGGCGAGGAGATCAATTTCTGCGTGCCGACGGGTAACTTCGGCAACATCTTGGCCGGTTATTACGCGAAGAAAATGGGTTTGCCGATTAAAAAGCTCATCTGCGCGTCGAACAGCAACAACGTGCTGACGGATTTCATCAGGACCGGGACCTACGACCGCCGCCGCGAGTTTTTCACGACGACCTCGCCGTCGATGGACATCCTCGTGTCCTCCAACCTTGAACGTCTGCTGTTCGATTTGAGCGGCGGCGACGACAAGCTCGTTGCCGGCTATATGAACGCCCTGAATACAGACGGCGTTTACACCGTGAGTCCGGAAATTCTCGCGCAATTGCAGTCGCTTTTTGACTGCGGAATGATAAACGACCCGCTCACAAAACAGACAATCGGGCGCGTTTTCCGCGAGCAGGGCTACCTTATGGATACGCACACCGCCGTCGCATACGGCGTTTACGACGAGTACCGCGCCGCGACGGGCGACAAGACGCCGACGGTAGTCGTCTCCACCGCAAGTCCGTTCAAGTTCGCAGATGCGGTGATTGAGGCCCTCGGCGGGAACGCCGACGGCGGCGGATTTGAGCTTATTGACGCGCTTGAAACCCTCGGCGGGGTCTCCGCGCCCGTGCCGCTCAAATCACTGCGCGGCAAGCAAATCCGCTTCGACGCGGTGACCGATAAAGACAAGATGCTCGGCGTCGTCCGTGAATTTTTGGTATAACGCGATGACAGGCGAACAGACGAAATTATACCTCGCCCGAATCGGGTTTGACGGCGACGCGCCGCCTACGCTTGAAACGCTGAACCGCCTTGTCGCGGCGCACCAGTGCGCGGTGCCGTTTGAAAACCTCGACGTTTGCGAGTTCGGTCTCGTGCCGAGCCTCGAAATCCACGCGCTTTTCGACAAGGTTGTGACGCGCCGCCGCGGCGGGTATTGCTTTGAGCTGAACGCGATATTCGCGGCGTTGCTCGCGTCCGTTGGCTTTGACGTGATTCCCTGTATTGCGCGGGTGGTCGGCGACCCGAACACCGTTTCGCCGCCGCTCCACCGGGTTGCGCTCGTGAAAATCGGTTCCGAGAGGTACTTCTGCGACGTCGGTTTCGGCGGGCTTATGCCGTTCGGCGCGCTCGAATTTACGGACAATATCCGACAGACCTCCGGCGGCGCGGACTTTCATTTCGAGGGTTCCGGCGGCGAGTGGGCGACGCTGTACCACGACGCGGAGCCGTCGCCCGCGCCTGTGCTGCACATTTGCACGCTGCGGCAGGAGGAAGTGGATTTCCTCGCGCCGAACGCCTATTGCGCCGCGCCGGGCTCGTACTTCAATATGAGCAGAATTGTGAATCTGCGCCGCCCGAACGGCGCGGCGTACATCTCCGGAAACACGCTCACGGTGCGCGACGGGGACGAAAAAACCACGCGTGAGCTTGTCTCGGCGCGTGAACTGTACGCAGTGTTGGAGGACGAATTCGGCATTGTGCTGCCGCTCCGCCCGCTTATGTAGGGGGCGAACAGTGTTCGCCCGAATTGCTAAAACGCGCCGTTGCTTCCGTAAACGGAGCTTTCACCGCCGAAAACAGCGGAATCGGAGACGGAATTCGTCGCCGAGGACGACTGCGAATCGCTCTCGCACGCCGCGAAGGAGCCGCAGTATGTGTCCATTTTGTCGGACGCGTTCGGTGCCTCAACCTTGATGTTCGAGGCGGAGCATTGCCCGCCCGGGTGGTGATACTTACAGCCGGGGACGTTGCAGTCCACGCCGGAAATCACGTCGGAGCCGGAATTGTTGCTATTGCTGTTGCTGCCGCTGTTGTAGCTTGTATTATAGTTACTCATTTTATTTTACTCCTTTGACGCGGAATTGTCCGCAGGGATATTATTAGCCGCCGCAGCCGACTTATTCACGGAAAGAGAGGTAAAATCTATGGCCCTGTTCGCTATCGGAGATTTGCACCTCTCGCTCGGCGCGTCAAAACCTATGGACATCTTCGGCGGCTGGGACGGATACGTCGAAAAACTCAAAGCGGGTTTTGAGCGCGTCGCGCCCGACGATACGGTTATTCTCTGCGGCGACCTCACGTGGGGAATGACGCTCGACGAAGCGCGCGAGGACTTCCGCTTCATTTCAGACCTGCCGGGCAAGAAGATTATCCTCAAAGGCAACCACGATTACTGGTTCACAACCGCGAACAAGGCGCAGACTTTCTTTGCGCAGAACGGCTTCACGGGTTTCGAGATTCTCAACAACAACTGCTTCGCCTACGGAGACGCCGCAATCTGCGGCACGCGCGGCTGGCTCTACGATGAAAATATGGACGGCACGCACAACGGCAAGATTATGGCGCGCGAGGTTCTACGCCTTGAAGCGTCGCTGAAAGCCGCCGAGGGGCGCGGCTTTGCGGAAAAGCTCTGCTTCTTTCATTACCCGCCGCGCTTCAAGGGCTACATCTGCGCGGACATAATCGCCGTGATGCAAAAATACGGCGTGAAACGCTGCTGGTACGGTCATATCCACGGCACGGGACACCGCCACGCCGTCACGGGAACGGTTGACGGCGTCGAATACAATATGGTTTCCGCGGATTTTGTAAATTTTGTGCCTCAATTAATAGATGTTTAACAATAAAACGATTGCATTTATTTTATTTATGTGTTAAAATACTACGCTGATACAGATAAAAATCGGGAGGGTCATACATTGAAAGTTACCGCATACGAGACAAAAGAGCAGAACACCGCAGAACTCACCGTTGAGGTCGAGGCGGAATTGTTCAACACGGCGGTCGATGCCGTCTACAAAAAAATGCGCAATCAAATCTCCGTGCCGGGCTTCCGCAAGGGAAAAGCCCCGCGCAAAATCATCGAAAACCTCTACGGCGCGGACACGTTCTTTTCGGACGCGCTGGACGAGATTCTGCCCGCCGCCGTCGGATTCGGCGTAAAGGACAAGGATTTGCGCACCGTCGGCACGCCGAGCCTCGTCGATATTGAAGTTAAAGAGGACAAGACAGTCGCCGTCGCGTTTTCCGTCTCGCTGTACCCCGTGATTGAAATCGGGGAGTACAAGGGACTCAAAGCGTCGAAACCCGCGATTGACGTTCCGGATTCCGCGATTGACGCGGAGATTGAGACGCTGCGCCTGCGCAACGCGTCGATTGAGACGGTTGACCGTCCCGCCATCGGCGGCGACACGGTTCTGCTCGACTATTCAGGCTCCGTTGACGGCGTGCTGTTCGACGGCGGAACTGCCGAGGATCACGAACTTGAACTCGGTTCCAATTCGTTTATCCCCGGATTTGAGGAGCAGGTTCAGGGCTACAAGGCCGGCGAGGAGGGTGACATCAACGTCACGTTCCCGGAGACGTACCACGCCGAGGAGCTTGCGGGCAAGGCCGCCGTGTTCCACATCAAGGTCAAGGAAGTGCGTTCAAAGGTCCTGCCGGAGGCTGACGACGAGTTTGCCAAGGACGTTTCGGAGTTTGACACCATCGCGGATTACCGCGCGGATATTCGCAAAAAGCTCGAAGATGCGCGTGAAAAGGACGCAAACGACTGGTTTGAGAACGAGATTCTCGAACGTCTCGGCGAGGGCGTCACCGGTGATATTCCGGAGGTTATGGTTGAGGAGCAGATTGACAGCTCGCTGAACAACTTGCAGAATCAGCTCGCGCAGTACGGCATCGACCCCGACACGTATTTCAAGATGTCCGGCTCCACGCTCGCGGATTACCGCAATGATGCGAAGCCGCGCGCGGAGAAGCAGGTTCGCGTCTCCCTCGCGCTCGAAAAAATCGTCGAGAAAGAGGGACTGACCGCCGAGGACGGCGAGGTTGAGAAGTTCTACGCCGATATGGCGGCGCAGTACGAGGTCGAGGAAGCCGTCGTCAAGGCCTCAATCGACGAAGAAGCGGCAAAGCGCGAAATCACGATGCGCGCGGCCGTGAAGCTCGTCGTCGCAAACGGAATCGCCACCGCCGTCAAGGACGCGGACGACGAAAAGCCGAAGAAAAAAGCCGCGCCGAAGAAGAAAGCGGCTGCTGCGGCGGAAACCGCCGAGACCGCAGACGCTCCGGCTGAAACCCCGAAGAAAAAGGCCCCCGCAAAGAAGAAAGCGGCGGAACCGGTTGCCGATATAGAGAGCGGCGTCCCCGACGCCCCGACCGACGCGCCGAAGCCGAAGAAACCGCGCGCCAAAAAGCCCGCGGAGCCGAAGGAATAACGCACCCGATTTTTGGGTATGTTCATAAAATATTGATTATGCCCGCGCAGCGGATTTATAGTTATTGGAGGTAATAAAAATGGCATTAGTACCCTATGTAGTGGAGCAGACCTCGCGCGGAGAGCGCAGTTACGACATTTTCTCCCGCCTGCTCAATGACCGCATCATCTTCCTCGGAGAAGAAGTGAACGACACGACCTCCGGTCTCGTCGTCGCGCAGCTGCTTTTCCTCGAAGCGCAGGACCCCGACAAGGACATTCAGTTCTATATCAACTCGCCCGGCGGTTCCGTCACGGCGGGACTCGCAATCTACGACACGATGCAGTATATCAAGGCGGACGTTTCGACAATCTGCGTCGGAATGGCGGCGTCGATGGGCGCGTTTCTGCTGTCCGCCGGCGCGAAAGGCAAGCGCATCGCGCTGCCGAACGCGGAGATTATGATTCATCAGCCGTCCGGCGGCTACAACGGGCAGGCGACGGATATCCAGATTCACGCGGAGAATATCCTCAAAATCAAGACCCGCCTGAACCAAATCCTCGCGGAGAATACGGGCAAGCCCATTGAGGTTATCCGCGACGCGACGGAGCGCGACAACTTCCTTTCCGCCGAGGAGGCAAAGGAATTCGGTCTGATTGACCAGGTAATTTACAAGAGGAATTAGTGTGGGGCGATTTTTAGTCGCCGGTGGAGGAATAATTGGCACGAAATAACAACGAAGAAAAAACCCTGCGTTGCAGCTTTTGCGGCAAAAAGCAGGAGCAGGTGGACCGAATAATTATCGGGCAGAGCGGCGCGTATATTTGCAATGAATGCGTGGCACTCTGCGTCAGCCTGATCAGCGAGAATGACGACGGAAACGCGCTGTATAAGGCGAAGCCGCACGTTCACGCCACACCCGACAGCCTGCCGAAACCCGCGGAAATCCGCGCGTTTCTCGACGAATACGTCGTCGGACAGGAGACCGCGAAGATCGCGCTGTCCGTCGCGGTGTATAACCACTTTAAGCGCGTGATGCACCGCCACACGTCCGACGTGGAGCTGCAAAAGAGCAATATTCTGCTCGTCGGCCCCACGGGGAGCGGCAAAACAATGCTCGCGCAGACGCTTGCGCGGATACTTCAAGTACCGTTCGCGATTGCGGACGCGACGACTCTGACCGAGGCGGGCTATGTCGGCGACGACGTGGAGAATATCCTGCTGCGGTTGCTGCTCGCGGCTGATTTTGACGTGGAGCGCGCGCAGAACGGCATTATCTATATCGACGAAATCGACAAAATCGCCCGCAAGAGCGAGAATACGTCCATAACGCGCGACGTTTCGGGCGAGGGCGTTCAGCAGGCGTTGCTGAAAATCCTTGAAGGAACCGTCGCAAGCGTTCCGCCGCAGGGTGGACGCAAGCATCCGCATCAGGAAATGCTGTCGATTGACACGACAAATATCCTGTTCATCTGCGGCGGCGCGTTCGACGGCGTTGAGAAGATTATTGAGAACCGCCTCGACCGCAAATCCATCGGATTCGGCGCGGAGATTCAGAGCCGCAAGGAGCGCAATGTCGGCGAAATTCTCAAAGAAATCCAGCCGCACGACCTGCTGAAATACGGTCTGATACCGGAGCTTGTCGGGCGTATGCCCGTCATCACGTCGCTCGATTCGCTCTCGCGCGACGACCTGATACGCATATTGCGCGAACCGCGAAATTCCCTGACGCGCCAGTATATGACGCTTATGGGGTATGACGGAGTTACGCTTGAATTCACCGAAGACGCGCTCGTGGCGATTGCCGACAAGGCTATCGCGCTTGACGTCGGCGCGCGCGGACTGCGCGGCGTTATGGAAAACACGATGATGAAGATGATGTACGACGTCCCGTCCGACAACCGTATTGAGCGCGTAATAATCAGCGCGGAATCCGTTGCGGGCAGCGAACCGCCCAAGCTGATTCGCAGACCCAAGCCGCAGCTCGACCCTGAGGTAATGAATATCGGTTAATATGTGGGGCGGCTTTTTGCCGCCCTTTTTCCCAAATAAGGAGGTTTTTCTTATGTCTGAATTTGAATTCGACAATATCCCGAACGACACCGCCGCCGAGAAGCACGATAAGCTGATGAAAGTCGATAAGCTCCCGCTGCTTGCCCTGCGGGGACTGTGCGCGTTTCCGGGTATGCTGCTGAACTTTGACGTGGAGCGCGACATCTCGACCTCCGCGCTTGACGCGGCGGGGGACAACGGCAGGCGCGTGTTCCTGATCACCCAGCGCGACATTATGAACGAGTCGCCGAAGCCGGAGGACCTGTATAAAATCGGCACAATCTGCCAGGTGAAGCAGATGCTGAAAATCCCCGGCGGCGGCATTAAGGCTCTCGTCGAGGGAATTTGCCGCGCGAGGCTGATCTCGGCGCATCTGGAAAACGGATTCTACGTCGCCGAGGCGGAGGAGATTCCCGAACCGGTGGCGAAGCGCACCGCGAAGCTCGAAGCGTTGATGCGCAAGACCGTCGGGATGTACGATTCTTACGCGCAGCTGACGAACGGCGTCCCGCGCGAGTCGGTTTTTCCGCTGTTCGGAATGACAGACCCCGGCAGAATCGCCGACTATATTGCCCAGCATATGTTCTTGAAGCACGAGTACAAACAGCCCGTTTTGGAGGCGATTGCGCCGAAGAAACGCCTCGAAATCATATGCGATATCCTCGCGCGGGAGATTGAGGTCCGCTCCGTCGAGCAGGAGATTGAGGAGAATATCCAGAACCGTATGGCGGGGCAGCAGCGTGAGCATTTCCTCCGCGAACAGCTCCACGCAATCCAGTCCGAACTCGGCGAGGAGCGCGGAGGCGACGACGACGCGTCGTCATACCGCCGCAAAATCGCGAAGCTGCGCGTGCCGGAAGAGGTCACGACGAAGCTGAATAAAGAGGTTGACCGCCTTGAAAAACAGCACGGCAGCAGCCAGGAAGGCTCTGTAATCACTACATATCTTGACCTCTGCTTAGAGCTGCCGTGGAACAAGGAAACGACGGAGCGGCGCGACGTTGTCGCCGCGCGGAAAATCCTCGACGCGGACCACTTCGGCCTCGATAAGGTCAAGGACCGCATCATCGAATTTCTCGCCGTCAAGCAGCTCAAACCCGACCACAAGGGCACGATTATCTGCCTGCTCGGCCCTCCGGGCGTCGGCAAAACGTCCGTCGCAATCTCCGTCGCCCGCGCGCTGAACCGCAAACTCTCGCGCATTGCCCTCGGCGGCGTTCACGACGAAGCCGAGATTCGCGGTCACCGCAAAACCTACGTCGGCGCGATGCCCGGACGCATTATCGAAGCCGTGAACCGCGCGGGAACGCGCAACCCGTTGCTGCTGCTTGATGAAATCGACAAGCTCGGCTCCGACTACCGCGGGGATCCGTCGGCGGCGTTGCTCGAAGCCCTCGACCCGGAGCAGAATTCGACCTTCCGCGATCACTACCTCGAACTGCCGTTCGATTTATCCGATACGATGTTTATCACGACCGCGAATTCCTCCGACACGATTCCGCGCCCGCTGCTCGACCGTATGGAGCTGATTGAGATGTCGAGCTACACGGACGTCGAAAAAATGGAAATCGCGAAGCGTCATCTGCTGCCGAAGCAGAAGAAAAAGCACGGCCTGACTGCGAAGCAGCTGAAAATCTCCGACGACGCGCTGCTCGAACTCATTTCGGGCTGGACGCGCGAATCCGGCGTGCGCCAGACCGAGCGCGAGCTTGCGTCCTTATGCCGCAAGACCGCCGCAAAAATCGCGCGCGACGAAGCAAAAAGCGTCTCAGTAACGCCGAAAAACCTCGCGGAATACCTCGGACCGCGCAAATATATGCCGGAATCCTCCGCCGCTGACGGCGAGGTCGGCGTTGTGCGCGGACTCGCGTGGACGCAGGTCGGCGGGACGACGCTCGACGTCGAGGTCAACGTCCTGCCCGGCAAGGGAATGCTGAAACTCACGGGAAACCTCGGCGAGACGATGAAGGAATCCGCCGAAGCCGCCGTGTCGTATATCCGCTCCCGCGCGGAGTTTTTGCGAATCCCGACGGACTTCTATCTCACAAAAGACCTGCACATTCACTTCCCCGGCGGCGGCGTCGAAAAAGACGGCCCGTCGGCGGGAATCACGATGGCTATCGCCGTCATCTCCGCGCTGTCGGGCGCGCCTGTGCGGCCGAATATCGCGATGACGGGCGAAATCTCTATCCGCGGGCGCATAATGCGCATCGGCGGACTGCGTGAAAAGACAATGGCCGCGCTCCGCGCCGGCGCAAAAACCGTCATCATTCCGGCGGAGAACGAGTCCGACCTCGAAGAGATCGACCAGACCGTCCGCGCCGCGCTGACCTTCGTTCCGGTGAAGAACCTCGACGACGCGATTGACGTCGCGCTCGACTTCTCGAACGTCGCGCCGATTGAAAAGACCGCGCCGGTGGAAACGCCGAAGGTCGAGGTCGTTCCGCCGCAGCCGTTTCCGGAGCCGCCGCGCGTGAGGCAGTAATGGCGAAACTGAATCTTCATAACGTGGATTTCATCAAATCCGCGGCGAGCGCGGACGGCTTCCTCGGTGATTTTCTGCCGAAAATCGTGTTCTCCGGCAAGTCAAACGTCGGCAAATCGTCCGTGATTAACTGCGTCCTCAACCGCGCGAACTTCGCCCGCACGAGCGCGCAGCCCGGAAAGACCGTCCACGTCAACTACTTCAAAATCGACAACCGTGCCTACTTCGTAGACCTGCCGGGCTACGGCTACGCCAAGGTTTCCAAGACGGAAAAGGAGCGTTGGGGTCGCCTGATGGAGGAATTTTTCGCGCAGACCTCTTTCAACCTCGGCATTATGATCGTCGATTGCCGCCACAAACCGACGGCGGACGACGTTACAATGGCGGCGTGGTTCCGCGAAACGCAGTCCGCCGTCGTTGTCATCGCGAACAAGCGCGACAAGGTGAAAAATTCGGAATTGCAAGCGAATCTCGACGCAATCCGCGAAACTCTCGCCCTGCCGGACGCGGAGATTATTCCGTTCTCCGCCGAGACGGGGGAGGGGCGGCAACGCCTCGTTGCCGTCATTGAGGGCGCGGTATGACGGGCGTTCTCGGCTTTCTCGATACGGAAAAGCTGCTCTCCATTGTGCTTTCGGTCATTCCCGCGTTGCTCTGCATCACGTTTCACGAGCTGTCGCACGGCTTTGTCGCGCTGAAACTCGGCGACACGACGGCGCGCGATATGGGGCGACTGACGCTCAATCCGATAAAGCACATCGACATATTCGGGCTGGTTATGATGGTCGCTTTCGGCTTCGGCTGGGCGAAACCCGTGCCGGTCGATATGCGCAACTTCAAGAACCCGAAGCGCGGAATGGCGGTAACCGCCCTCGCGGGGCCGGTGTCAAACATCCTGCTCGCGGCGGTGTTTTTCGCGCTATACGGGGTCGCGGCGGCGTTCGCGCCGGCCTCGTCCGGCTCCGCCTTTGACGTGATTTTGCAAATGGTCGCGCGGACGGCGATGCTCTCCGTCGCGCTCGCGGTTTTCAACATCATTCCGATTCCGCCGCTCGACGGCAGCAAGGTACTGTTTGCGCTCCTGCCGGATCGGGCATACTCAAAGCTGATGCGCGTTGAACGCTACGGCTTTATCATCTTAATGGTCGTGATTTACACGAATATTCTGGACAGCACAATCGGCGCGGCGACGATGTGGACGGCTGACAGGCTGAGTCCAATTACGCATTGGGTTTATACGCTGCTAACAAAGCTCACAGGACGGTTTTGACTATGGAAAATCCGGTTTTTCACCTGACCGCCGTAGTGCAGAACAGGACGGGCGCGGAGGACTTCACAGGCCCGCTCGCGCTGATATTGCAACTGCTTTCGCGCAACAAAATCGCCGTGCGCGACATCAGCATTTCGCTGATTTTGGAGCAGTATCTGCGGTACCTCGAAGAGATGCGCGCGTTCGACCTCGACGTCGCGTCGGAATTCGTCGCGATGGCGTCGCACCTCACGTACATCAAGACGCGAATGCTGCTCGGCGAGGACAGACCGGAGGAACTTGAAGAGCTGATTTCATCGCTTGAACGGCTCCGCGCGACCGACGTTTACGTCGGGATTAAGGCGGTGACGGAGACGTTCGCGGCGATGTATCTGACGGGTGCCGGATATATCGCGAAGCCGCCGGAGTACCTCAAACCAGATAACGACTACAAATACTCTCACGTTGCAACGGACTTGGCCGACGCGCTCGGCGCGATTCTTTCGCGCGCCGCGACGGGTGAGCGCGTCGCAACCGCGGTTCGCGAGGCGTATACAAAACCGGAGGCGTTCCCGATTGCGGACAAGCTCGCGGAGATTGCGGAGCGCGCCGCAAGGTTCGGAACCCTTGCGCTTGCGGGGCTTTTCGCGGAGTGCGTCACGCGCAGCGAGACTGTCGCGGCGTTCCTCGCGATTCTCGAACTCTGCCGAGAGGGGCGCGTCACGCTCTCCGAGGACAACGCGGAGCTGTCTATTTCATACCAAGGTGGTGAGGCATAATTGGAGCTGAACAACATCAAAGGCGCAATCGAGGGAATCCTGTTCGCGTCGGGCGAACCAGTTTCGATTGAACGCGTCGCCGCCGTTTTGGGCATTGATTCGCACCTTGTCGCCGACACCGCGGCCGTGTTGCGCGACGAGTACGAGACGCGCGGCGCGGGCATTCGCCTTGTACGCATCGAAAACGCGTTGCAGCTCTGCTCCGCGCCTGAATTTGCCGACCATATCCGCCTCGCGCTCGAATCCGGAAAGCAGCCGCGCCTGACCCAGCCCGCGCTCGAAGTGCTTGCGGTTATTGCGTATTTCCAGCCGGTCACGAAGGCGTATGTAGAGCAGGTTCGCGGCGTGGACTGCTCGTACACGGTTTCGCTGTTGCAGACGCGAGGACTGATTGAATCGCGCGGACGGCTCGCCGTTCCGGGTCGGCCGACGCTCTACGGCACGACGGCGGCGTTCCTGCGGACCTTCGGTATTTCCGCGCTCGACGAGCTGCCGGAGCTGCCCGCGACGGCCCCGCGCGAGGACGGACAGCTCGTGCTTGAACCGGTGCAAACGGAGGAGCCGATATGATTGCGCTCGCGATTATCGTCACGGTCGTCGCCGCACTTCTGCTGCTGCGCGTCGGCGCGTCAGCGGAGTTTTCGGACGCCGGACTGCGCGTTTCGGTGCGCGTCGGGTTTGTGAAAATTGCGGTCCTGCCGAAAAAAGAACGCGGGAAAACGCTCGAATCCGCACAAAAATCGCGTAAAAAGCGCGAAAAAAGCCCCGGCAGCGCGTATGATTTCCACGCGCTCATCTCCGGCGCGGTGAAGCTGCTGAATAAACTGCGGCGCAAAATCCTGATAAAGCGGTTATCTGTTCGTTACGTTCAGGGCGGCGGCGACGCGTTCACGATGGCGATGACGCACGGCGGCGTCGCGGCGGTTTTCGGCGTCTCACAGGGCGTGCTGGAAACGTGTTTCCGCGTAAAAAGCTACTTGTTGCAGACCTCCGTGGACTACCTCGCGGCAGAACCGCGGATTTACGCCGAGGCGGCGTTGAGCCTCGCGGTCTGGGAGGTTATATCCATTGGAATTTCGGCAATAATAGTATTTATTAAGGCAAAAAAACCCGCCGTTACGGCGGCAAAAGGAGAAATATAATGGAAAATTCGGCAAATACGCACCCGATTGGTGACCTGATGGACACCACGATGCAGAAAATCCGCGAAATGGTGGACGTGAACACGATTGTCGGCGACCCGATTGTCACGGGCGAGGGAATTACGCTGATCCCGATTTCCAAGGTCACGTTCGGCTTCACGTCGGGCGGCACCGACTTCCACGGCAAGAATCAGCCCGCCGGAGCGAACAATTCTTTCGGCGGCGGCGCGGGTGCGGGCGTGAATATCGTCCCCGTCGCGTTTCTCGTCGTCAAGGGCGATTCCGTCCGCGTGCTGAATATCGCGCCGCCGGCGACGACGACGGTGGACCGCATTATCGAAACCGCGCCGGACGTAATCGACCGCGTGTCGGACTTCATCAAGGACCGCAAAGCCGAAAAAAACGAAAACGCATAAATAAATCGTGACTGACAATAATATGCTTGTACTAAAAGGCAGGTGTATTTATTGTTGTCAAGGAAAATTATCTCGGTGCTGTGCGCGGCGTTTTGCGTTGCGGCGGCGTTGCCGTTCAACGCGGCGGCGGCGTCGAACGCGCCGGGAGTCTCGGCAAAAGCCGCGATTGTAATCGAAGCGGAAACGGGCAAAACGCTCTACGAGTGGAACGCCGACGAGCCGCGAAAAATCGCGAGTACGACGAAAATCCTCACCGCGCTTGTCGCGCTCTCAAAGCTCGACGCGAACAAAAGCGTCGAGATTAAGCCGGAGTGGACAGGCATTGAAGGTTCGTCGATGTACCTGAAAGCGGGCGAAAAGCTGACCGTGCGCGACCTGCTCTACGGGTTGCTGCTCGAATCGGGGAACGACGCGGCCGTCGCGCTCGCGTGTCTGACGGCGGGCAGCGTCGCGGACTTCGCGGAGCTGATGAACGAAAAGGCGGAAAAACTCGGCTGCACGGACGCGTACTTCGTGAACCCGAACGGGCTTGACGCGAAAAACCACCTTGCCTCCGCGCGCGACCTCGCTAAAATCACAGCCGCCGCAATGGAAAACGAGGAGTTTGCCGCGATTGTGTCCACGAAATACGCGACGGTTGCGGGGCGCAGCCTGAAAAACCACAACAAGCTGCTGTGGAATTACGACGGGTGCCTCGGCGTGAAAACCGGCTACACAAAGTCGGCGGGGCGCAGCCTCGTGTCCTGCGCGGAGCGCGGAGGCGTGCGGCTGATTTGCGTCACGCTGTCAGACCCGAACGACTGGGACGACCACGCGAGACTTTACGACTGGGCATTCGCGAACTTCACGCGGAAAACCATAGCGAAAGGCACGAGACTGACCGCGCGCGTGCCGGTTTTGTCTGGCGTGAAAGCGACAGCGTCGCTCCGAACGGGCGGAGACGTGAGTTTTCTGATGTCGGGCGACGCATCTTATGAGTTGATTCCGGAGGTTCCGCAGTTTATCTACGCCGTCGTGGTGCGCGGCGCGTACGCGGGGACGGCGCGGGTTGAGGTCAACGGCGAATATGTCGCGCGCGTGCCGGTTTTCTACGCGGAAACGGTGCGACGCGACGAAACGGAGCCGCTGACAGGCTGGGAGCAATTCAAGCGCGCCTGGTACCGCGCCAACGAATTGGGATATTACAGGATTGGATATTATTGGTGAAAGAACGAATACAGAAAATACTCTCGGAGCGCGGCGTGACTTCGCGCCGCGCCGCCGAAAAGCTCATATCGGACGGATTAGTCACCGTCAACGGCCGCACGGCGACACTCGGCGAGAGCGCAGACGCGGACACAGACGAGATTTGCGTGCGCGGCGAACGGATTGACGAACCGCCGGAGCGCGTCTACATAATGCTCAACAAGCCGCGCGGGTACGTCACGACGCTCTCGGATGAGCGCGGGCGCAAAACCGTCGCGGAGCTTGTGAGTGACTGCGGCGCACGGGTTTATCCCGTCGGACGGCTGGACTTGGACAGCGACGGACTGCTGATAATGACGAATGACGGCGAGCTTGCGAACCACCTGATGCACCCGAAAAACGAGGTGCGGAAGACGTATATCGCGACTGTCGGCGGCGACCTGAATGCCGCTGTGCCGCGCCTGCGTGAGCCGGTGACGCTTGACGGCGTGACCGTCACGGCGAAGAGCGTGACGCAGATAAACGAGCGGCAAATCGAGATAATAATCGGTGAGGGGCGCAACCGCGAGGTGCGAAAAATGTGCGCCGCCGCAGGATTACGGGTCACGCGGCTGACGCGCGTTTCGGAGGGCGAACTGACGCTCGGCGAGTTGAAAACGGGCCAATGGCGGCATTTGACCGCAGACGAGATAAATTTACTGCAAAAAGGCGGATGAACAGTGGATAAGGATATTCTCACGCTGATTGCGAATATGGACAAGCTGTCCAAGAGCCAGCGGAGCATTGCGACGTACATACAAAACAGCTACGAAAAGGCGGCGTTTCTCACGGCGGGGAAGCTCGCCGCCGTCGTCGGCGTGTCGGAAGCCACGGTCGTGCGTTTCGCGCAGGAACTGGGCTACGGCAGCTATCCGGAGATGCGCCGCGCCTTGCAGGACTTGGTTCGCGGGCGGCTCACGAGCGTACAGCGTATCGAGATTGCGCGCGAGCTTACGGAGGGCGGCGACATACTTTCGCACGTGTTATCGTCAGATATTGACCAGATACGCCAGACGCTCGACGACGTTTCTCGCGCGGATTTTGACACGGCGACGGGCGCGGTGATTGCGGCGAAAAACATCTACATCTTCGGGCTGCGGAGCAGCTCCGCGCTCGCGCATTTTATGGGCTTTTACTTCAACCTGCTGTTTGAGAACGTCCACGTTGTCAATGAGGCGTCGTCGTTGGAGGTTTTCGAGCAGATTTTGCGCATTTCCAAGGGCGACGTGTTCCTCGCGCTCAGCTTTCCGCGGTACTCGAAGCGGACGATCCGCGCGATGAGATACGCGCGGGATATGGGCGCGACGGTGATCGGAATCACGGATTCCAACGCGTCGCCGGTCTCAAAACTTGCGGATATTTGCCTGTACGCGCGGAGCGATATGGTGAGCTTCCTCGACACGCTCGTCGCGCCGCTGAGCCTTGTAAACGCCCTGATTGTAGCGGTTTCCGCGCGGGCTGGGAGCGACGTGACGACGAGCTTTGAGCGACTCGAACGCGTCTGGGACGAGTACGGAGTTTATGAAAAGAGTGATGAATCCGATGTATGACGTAATTATTATCGGCGGCGGCGCGGCGGGGATGCTCGCGGCAATCGTAGCGGCGGAGCGCGGGCGGAGCGTCCTCGTGCTGGAACCGAACGACAAGCTCGGCAGAAAACTGCGAATCACCGGAAAGGGACGGTGCAATATAACCAACGATTGCAGCGTCCGCGAGGTGATTGCGGCCGTACCGACGGGCGGGAAATTCCTGCAAAGCGCGATGTATGCGTTCCCACCGTCGTCGGCAATTGAGTTCTTTGAAAAGCTCGGCGTGCCGCTGAAAACGGAGCGCGGACGGCGCGTTTTTCCGGTATCGGATAATGCGAACGACGTCGCGGACGCGCTTTTGCGGCGGCTGAAACAGCTCAAAGTTGAGGTGCGCAAGACCAAGGCGACGCAAATTTTAACGGAGAACGGCGCGGTGAGCGGAGTGCTTGCGGGGCAGGAAATCCCTTGCGGCGCAGTGATTATTGCGACGGGCGGCGTGTCGTACACCTCGACGGGCTCGACAGGGGACGGCTACGCAATCGCGACGGAGCTTGGGCATACGATAATCCCGCCGCGCGGCAGCCTTGTGCCGCTGGAATCTTCGGACACGTTCTGCGCGGAGATGCAGGGGCTCGCGCTGAAAAACATCGCGATTAAGGTCGGCGACGGCGGAAAAAAGCCGATTTATGAGGACTTCGGCGAGCTTCTGTTCACGCATTTCGGAATTTCGGGACCGCTGACGCTCTCCGCGAGCGCGCATATGCGCGATTTCGGTACGAAAAACTACACGGTAACCGTGGATTTGAAGCCCGCGCTCAACGCGGAGATGCTCGACAAGCGGCTGCTGCGCGACTTTGAGAAGAATAAAAACCGCGAGTTTCAGAACGCACTCGGCGAGCTGTGCCACCGGCTGATGATTCCCGTCGTCGTGGAGCGCAGCGGGATTGAGCCGACAAAACAGGTAAATTCCGTGACGCGGGATGAGCGGCAAAAGCTGTTGCAATTGCTGAAAAACTTTGACATTCGCATCTCCGCGCCGAGACCTGTTGACGAGGCCGTGATAACTAGCGGCGGCGTCGAGACGACGGAGATTACGCCCGCGACGATGGAGTCGAAGCTCGTGAAGAACCTGTTTTTCGCGGGCGAGGTCATCAACGCGGACGCGTACACCGGCGGGTTCAATTTGCAAATCGCGTGGGCGACCGCGTTCGCTGCGGGGAGCAACGCATAAAGGGAGCGTACATATGAAAAGGTTTGGGATAATTGCGGTTTTCGCGCTCATAATAGCGGCGGCGGCGTGCAGCGCGGAGGCCGCCGCGCCGACGGAAATGCCGCCGGCGGAGCCGACGGAGATTGCGGTCGTGACCGCAGAGGCGACGCCGGGCGCGACATCTATTACGCTCGGAACGTGGTCAAGCGACGGCAGGACGTTTGTAAACGAGTGGTCGAATATCACGTTCACGTTGCCGGAGGGGTGGTTTGATTTCACGGCGGATATGCAAGCCGAAATGTCCGAAAAAATACCTGATGATGTCCGTGAATTACAAAAATGATAGCAGTAAAAATGCGGCTCACGAATTATTATCAACATTTGAAACCGCTAATAATCAGTAAAAAAATCCAAAAGGAGCGATACATATGGAAAAAATCACAATCTCGCAGACCGGTCTGACGGTCAGCAAAAACGGGTTCGGCGCGCTGCCGATTCAGCGCATTCCCGTGGACGACGCGGCGCGGCTCGTGCGGCGCGCGTTCGACAGCGGCATCACGTATTTCGATTCCGCGCGGGCGTATTCCGACAGCGAAATCAAGCTCGGACAGGCGTTCGACGGCGTTCGCGACAGGGTGATTATCGCGACGAAAACGATGGGCGGCACCGTTGAGATTTTTTGGCAGCAGCTCGCGCAGTCGCTGGAAAATCTGCGGACGGACTACATCGACTTTTACCAGTTCCACAACCCCTCCGTCGTGCCGAAGCCGGGCGACGGCAGCGGACATTACGAGGCGATGCTCGAAGCGAAAGCGCAGGGGAAAATCCGCCACATCGGCATCACAAACCACCGCCTGCCCGTCGCAATCGAGGCGATGGAGAGCGGACTTTACGAGATAATCCAGTACCCGTTCAACTATTTGTCGAGCGACTCGGAGGTCGCGTTCGTGCGCGAATGCGAGCGGCGTCACATCACCGTCGTGGCGATGAAAGCCCTGTCCGGCGGGCTGATTACGAACTCGGCGGCGGCGTACGCGTACCTGCGCGACTTCCCGAATGTGCTGCCGATTTGGGGCATTCAGCGCGAGAACGAGCTGGACGAATTTTTGAGCTATCACGACGCGCCGCCGTCCGTGGACGGTGCGATTTTGGCGACGATTGAGCGCGACAAAAAAGACCTCGGCGGAAACTTCTGCCGGGGCTGCGGATACTGTATGCCGTGTCCCGCGGGGATTGAAATCCCGACGATGGCGCGTATGTCGCTGCTGCTGCGCCGCTCGCCAAACGCGAATTTTCTGTCGGACGGGTTCGCAGCGAATATGGAAAACATCGAGAACTGTAAGCACTGCAGGCAATGCACATCGCAGTGTCCGTATTCGCTCGACACGCCGCGGCTCCTGCGCGACAACTTGGAGGACTATCGGGAGTTTCGGAGGAACGCGTAAAAGAAGCGCGTTCTTTATCTGACCGCGAACCACAGCACCACCGCCGCGCCGAGCGCGGTCCGGTAAATGCCGAAGCCCGTGAAACTGTGCTTTTTCACGAAACCCGTGAGGAACTTGATTGCGGCGAGCGACACGAGGAACGCGGTTGCGCAACCGACGGCGAGAATCGCAAGCTCCTGCGAGGTGAACGCGAAGCCGAATTTCAGCAGTTTCAGCGCGCCCGCGCCGAGCATAACCGGCAGCGCGAGAAAGAACGTGTACTCCGCCGCCGCGCCGCGCGACGCGCCGAGCAGCATCGCGCCGATAATCGTCGCGCCGGAGCGCGAAGTGCCGGGAATCAGCGACAATAACTGAAATAAACCGATAAAAAGCGCGTTTTTGTATGTGAGTCCGGCGGTCGTTGTGACCGTCGGGCTTGCGCTTTTGCGCCGCTCAATGACGATGAACACAATCCCGTAGAAAATCAGCGCGGCGGCGACGGTCTGCCAGTTGAAGAACATCGCGTCGATTTTGTCGTCAAACGCAAGTCCGACGATTGCGGCGGGGACGGAGGACACGAGGATTTTACCCCAGAGTGTCCAGACGGCTTTGCGCTCCGCCCGCGCCGTTCCGGGGAAAAACGGGAACAGGCGGCGGAAGTAGATGACCGCGACGGCGAGAACCGCGCCGAGCTGGATTACGACGAGGAACAGCTCGCGGAATGCGGGCGTGATGTCGAGTTGCAGAAACTCATCGAGGAGAATCATATGGCCGGTGCTTGAAACGGGCAGCCACTCTGTGATTCCCTCGACGAGACCGATTAAGATTGATTTTAGCAGGTTCACCATTTTGAGCCTTCCTTATAAATACATAGACGATAACGCAAATCACCGCGCCGACGGCAAAACCGGCGTAAACGTCGAGAATCGAGTGCTGCTTTATGAGTACCGTGGACGCGGCAATCAGTGCGCAGACGACCGCCGACGGGATAATGAAGCGTTTTTTGCGCGTGTACTTTGAGTCGAACAGACCGAACATTATCACCATCAGCCCGATGATGTGCATACTCGGCAGGACGTTTGTGTTCGTATCGACGCGGTAAATGCCGTTAATCAACCACGTGAAAAAGTTGTACGGTGGCTCCAAAACCGGACGGAGATTCTGTCCGTTAGGGAAGAGCGCGCAGAACAGCATTGTCGAAAATAATCCGAGGCTCAACGCGCCGATATAGCGGCGGAACGCGGCGGCGTCGCGAACCATATGGTGGACGCCGAGCGCGAAAAGCGCGGGGTGCCAAAGACAGTACGGAATCACGAAAACCGGCAGGAACGGGATCACGTCATCCAGCGGCGTGTAGGTGACGAAGTACGTCTCGTGAATGACGAGACGTTCCAGCGCGAAAAATGCAATCAGCACAGCCGGCAGGAACAACGCCCGGACGACGTGAGGGTTACGGCGGTAAAATTCGGTTGTAAAAAATTTTTTCATAACCTCATTATATCCAATAGCGAGGGGAAATGTTTAACAAACGGTAAATTTACTCAACGGTGACAGATTTTGCCAAATTGCGCGGCTTGTCAATCTCGCGTCCGCGCGCGAGCGCGACGTAGTACGCGAACAACTGCAACGGCAGCACCGCGAGCGACGGGAGCAGAACGTCGTGCGTGTCGGGAATCGTAATTATCTCGTCGGCGACGCCGGAAAGCGCGGCCTTGCCGTTGTCCGTCGTGAGCGCGAGAATGATTGCGCCGCGCGACTTGACCTCGACGGCGTTGGAAATCGTCTTGTCGATGAGCTTGTTGTACGCCGCGACGGTGATCACGAGCGTCCCGTCCTCAATCAGCGCGATCGGTCCGTGTTTCAGCTCGCCGGCGGCGTACGCCTCGGAGTGAATGTACGAAATCTCTTTGAGTTTCAGGCTGCCTTCAAGACTCACGGCGTAGTCGATATTGCGCCCGATGAAGAAAATATCCTCGCGGTTGAAGAACAGCGACGAGACGTATTGAATCTGTTCGCGATTTTGAAGCACCGTCTCCATTCTGTCGGGGAGAACCTGCAATAGCGCGACTATTGCGTCGTATTCGGCGGCGTCAAGCGCGCCGCGCGCCTCGGCGAAGCGGAGCGCGACGAGGTACGTCAGGGCGAGCTGCGTGGAATACGCCTTGGTGGACGCGACGCAAATCTCCGGACCCGCCCAGGTGTACAGCGTCCAGTCGGATTCCTCCGCGATGACGCTGCCTACGACGTTCACGATTGAAAGCACACGCGCACCGCGCGCCTTTGCCTCGCGCATTGCGGCGATTGTGTCCGCCGTGGTGCCGGATTGCGAGATGCAGATGACGAGCGTCGTCGCGCCGAGAATCGGCGCGGAATAGCGGAATTCCGACGCCATAATGGCCTCGGTCGGGATTCGTGCGAGCTTTTCGAGGTTGTATTTTGCCGCAGCGCCGACGTAAAACGCCGTGCCGCAGCCGACGAGATATATGTGAGTGAGGGATTTAATGTACTCGTCGGAGATGTCCAGCTCGTCGAGTACGACGCGCCCGTACCGTATGCGCGGGAACACGGTCTTGCGGACGGATTCGGGCTGCTCGGCGATTTCTTTTAGCATAAAATGCTCGTACCCGCCCTTTTCGGCGGCGGAGATGTCCCAGTCGATGTGTTCAAGGGACTTCGTAATCGGGTCCAGCTCGCCCGTAAAAAACTCGATTTTATCGCGCGTCAGCACGGCGATCTCGTCGTCCTGCAAGCGGTAAACCTCGCGCGTGTATTCCAAAATCGCGGCGACGTCGGATGCGAGAAAATTCGCGCCCTCCGCGACGGCGACGACGAGCGGAGCCTCTTTTTTCGTCGCGATCAGCGTGTCGGGGCAGTCCTCGCAGAGAATACCGAGGGCGTAGCTGCCCTCCATTCGGCGCGCAGCCTGCGCGACCGCGAGCTTCAAATCGCCGCTCTCGGCGTAGAAAAACGCGATGAGGTTGACCGCGACCTCCGTGTCCGTTTCGGACTGAAAATGATAGCCCTTGGAGCGCAGAAACTCGCGGAGCTTCGCGTAGTTCTCGATGATGCCGTTGTGGACGACGGCGATTTTGCCGCCGTCGGAGACGTGCGGGTGGGCGTTCTCGTCCGTCGGCTGACCGTGCGTCGCCCAGCGCGTGTGACCGAGTCCGACGGTGCCGGGCAGGCGCAACCCGCCGTCCGTCGCGGCGACGAGGTTTTCGACGTACCCGCGCGTCTTGGTGAGCGTGAGCTTGCCGCCGCGCGCGACGACGACACCGGCCGAGTCATAGCCGCGGTATTCAAGGCGTTTCAGCCCCTCCAACAGGATGGGTGCCGCCTGTTCATCGCCAATGTATCCTACGATACCACACATATGAAATCTCCTAAATTTGAATGGGATAATTTTCCGTAAAACACGCGTCGCAGAACGAACACGCCGCCTCCGGCGCAATCTTCGCGAGGCTGTCTATGCTCAAAAAGCCGAGGGAGTCCGCGTCCAGCAGCGCGCAAATCTCCTCCGTCGTGCGGTGAACGGCAATCAGATTTTCCTTGTCGGGAATGTCGGTGCCGAAATAGCAGGGCGAGATGAATTTCGGCGAGGAAATCAGCAAATGCACCTCACGCGCGCCCGCTTCCCGCAGGAGCTTAATCGTCGGCTTCGTCGTCGTGCCGCGGACAATGCTGTCGTCGATTACGACGACACGCTTGTTCTCAATGACCGCTTTGAGCGGGTTCAGTTTCAGGCGCACCGCCTTTTCACGGCTCTCCTGGTTGGGCTTTATGAACGTCCGCGCGATATAGCGGTTTCGTATGAAGCCGTCGTTGTACGGAATACCCATCTCAATCGCGTAGCCCTTTGCGGCGACGAGGCCGGATTCCGGAACGCCGATAACCACGTCCGCGTCAATCGGGAATTCCTGCGCGAGGTATTTCCCCGCGAGGAGCCGCGCGGCGTATACGCTCTGACAGTCGATAATGCTGTCCGGACGGGCAAAATACAGGTACTCGAAGATGCACAGACTGGATTTCGGCA
>JAISJC010000063.1 GCA_031261745.1 Oscillospiraceae bacterium | reverse complement strand
GACGGAGACTATTGCGCGAAACTGGCGAAGTTGCCGTATGCAAAAAACAGAATACCCCTTGTCCTCTATCTTCACGTTGACAAAACAAAGGGCGAAGACGGAAAGTTCGTTTATGAGGTTCAGAATTATAGTGAGAAAGCCGAACCCTTTGACTTTTGGCATATTAAAACAGTGCAGGGCAGAAATATTCTTGATTACTATCCGCGCAAAGAAGTCAAGGATATGGTTCTGCGCTTTATCTCCGCTTACAATCAAAAATCCGTTGACATTTTTGAGGCTTTATTTACCCCCGGCATTTTTATAAATCTTATCGACGGTAGTCAGGTTCGCAATGACGGCGTATTCAAGCACCTGTCATATCTATATGAAAACTTCGGCAAAATGAGGCTGGCGTATTTACGCACAAACGACGCCATATTCTCTGCGGTGCCGTATTTGGACGGTTTCGGGTATTTCAGTTTTTCAGTCACTACGGCCGATGATAAGATTTCAAAAATCGAAGAATATTCGCTTGACGGCAAATACGAGGAGCTTTGGGTCACTGACGTTGAAGTAACCGACGGTGTGTCCGGCGTGTTTCCCGCGATCAGCAGCGTCCTGTTTCTCAAACCGGAAGCGGCACAGCGGTTTGCTGTCGTGCTCCGCTTTGACAACGGCGAGGTCAAAAAGTACGTTTTGCCCATTGACAGAAACGCGGCGGGCGATGAAGTTGTTAAATACAAATGGCACTCGTTTACTGACAAAATTTGGAGCAATGGTTGGTTGTCTGCGTCCCGCAAACAGGATACCGGCCTTAACCGCCGCGCCTTCGAGACATACGGACAAGGCATAGACTTCATAAACGGCTTTTCACTTGGCGCGGTTCAGCTGTATTACGACAGCAAACCCTATTATTTACCGAAAATCTGCGAAGATGTCGTGTTTGAAGATGAAAATCTGAAAATCACTAAAATCGCAGAATGGGAGGGTTGCTCCTTGTATTCTGCAGGGCAAGGCTACGACGGTGACGACAAGTCGGATTTGATGCGCGTTCGGCTTCCAAACGGCGCGCTAACTTTTGCCGATTCGGACGGAAAACGCGCCACTGCATTGGAGTTTAGCTATATGGATAGTTTCCACGGGGGTGTGGCGAGGGTGGCGATAGATAACTACGGTTATGGTTTCATCGGTGAAGATATGAACTTTGTTATACCGCCTAAATACCGTCACGCGAAGGATTTTTCAGAGGGCTTTGCCGTGGTTGTTTCGGAGGACGGAGGAAACTATATCATAGATAAGACGGGCAGGGAACGCATTATCGCGAACGATTATTCGGGCAAAAAATATAAAAACATCATAAGCTGCTCGGACGGAATGTTCAGAGTTTCCACGCTTGACGAAATAAACTTCATGCCTCGCAACAGCTTTCGATTTGCGTATCATCATGACGACGAGAGCGATGCGGGAATCTGGGGCTTCGTCAACACTCAAGGCATCGAAGTTATCGCACCACAGTATATTTTCGCATATGACTTCGTCGACGGAATCGCACTTGTCTGCAAGGGTAAGTGGGAGGAAAAAGAAAAATGGGATGAGCGAGATAACACTTGGGGCTGGTGGAGCGAGGAAATGCTGTGGGGCTTTATTGACAAGGAGGGCAACGAGGTCATACCTTGCAAATACGATGAAATCGAGCTATTCCAAAACGATGATTACGATAAACCAGAACGGCGATACTTCAAAGTGCACTTCGGCGGTTACCCTGACGGCAAGTGGGGCGTTGTTGACCGAAACGGAAACTGGATTGATGAACCCTTTTTTGCAGATGTTGACTACACGATTTCCGACGATGGTTGCTTCGCATTTTATGCAGAGGACAAATGGTCTGCGGACGATGTGCTGATGGGGATTTACAGTATCCCCGAAAAGCGGGTACTGTTTGTACCACAGTTTCTTGAGGTTGACTTTCTGAAAGACGGCAGCTTCGAGGTGGAAGTCTTTGATGAAGCTCTTGGACGCAATGTCCAGAAAATCATTAACCGGCAGGGGCAGCCAATCTTGGTCTCCCGCTATTCGTCTATCCGCACTTGGGAAGAGCCATATGAGGTTGTGATATACGACGATTCCGGTGACAAGCGCCGTATCCTGCACGGGTTGGTTGACAAGGACGGAAATGAGATTCTGCCATGCAAATATAGCAACGTCACGTGGGGTGGCATTTCCCCCGAAAAGAAACGCATTATCTGTAGCGGTCAAGATACAGAAAAAGTCGGAATGATAGACTTTGACGAGAATACAATCATTCCGGCACAGTATGATGAGCTACGATGGGTGAGCAAAACAGAATTTCTGTCGGCAAGAATCGACGAGGAGAACAACAGACTGGAAGGTTTGCTGCTTCCGGATGGTACAGAGGTATTGCCAATAAAATTCAAAAGCATAAGCGTTCAAAACGACAGAATTATCGCACATAGTGAAAACGGCAGTTTGGTATTCAGAATCGAACGCACGGCAAAGGCTACTGCTTGATACCAGCTTGGTTTTATCAGAATCTGGTATTCTCAATACAAACAAGGGCTACGGCACAACGTTATACGTGTCGTAGTCCCTATCTTATCTGTAATCCGTTGCCCATCGTGTTGGTAATCGGTCAAACACAGAGGGACATACAAATGCGAGCCGCAATGGGATACTGCCTCGCCAACGTCTATTGAAAGCGGCAGAGTATTTTAGTGTTTTCGGGTTTTGACTGAACGATTTTATCGCGCCGCGCAACCGCGCTTTCCCGTTACGGTCGGCAGCATTTATGTCGCCCAATGTTGCAACCCTATGGAAGTTGAGGTATAATTAGTAAACTCGCAGAGAGAAGAAGCGGTGAGCGCGTAAAACTCGCACCATGTTGCGAGAATTGAAAAGTGCTGACAGTGTCGGCACTTTTGACATGGTCGCACAACACTTGCCTTTTCGATAAAACGAAGTCGCTTGACGAGTATCTTTGGTATGCCTCTCAAACCATCGAGAACGGGTGGTCATTGTCATCGCTTGAGTATCACGTCGGGACTAAGACGTATCAGCGGCAAGCCATAGGTGAAAAAGCGGCAAACTATAAAGCCCTGCTACCGCCGCCGCAGAGTAATCTTGCAATTGAAACGCTGAAAAATCCGTATGTATTTGACTTTGTCGAGCAGCGAGACGGTCTTATCGAACGCGAAATTGAAGATGAACTGGTCGCAAATATCGCAAAGACGATAATGGAACTCGGCACGGGCTTCGCCTTTTACGGCAACCAGTATCACTTGGAGGTCAGTGGGAAGGACTACTACATTGACTTGCTGTTCTACAACACACGGCTTCACTGCTATGTGGTGATTGAGTTGAAAAACACTGCATTTAAGCCGGAGTATGCGGGAAAGTTGAATTTTTATCTCTCGGTAATTGACGATATGTTAAAGCACGAGAGTGACAATCCATCGATAGGCATCTTGCTCTGCAAAGAAAGAGATAAACTGACCGCCGAGTATGCGCTCAAAGACATCAATAAACCTATCGGAGTAAGCGAGTATCGACTTTCCGATTTCGTGCCGCAGGAACTGGCGGATACGCTGCCGTCAGCTGAGGATATTGAAAAGCGTATCAAGGGTAAATTCGATGTTGGCGAGGACAAGGCGTAAGGAGAAAATCGGTATGGCATTGTATACTGAACGGCACGGCATGCTTGATACTAACGTCCTTTTCTCCGCGACCGTGATTTCGATGATGTCGTGATTGAAAGACCGGAGATAATGACACCGGCAGAATTTATGGACTTATAGATGATGCGTTTACCAAACCGTGTACGCTGCGAGTACCAAAATGTTGTTTAGTACTTTTGCGTATTGTTGTGTGTTGTCCCTTTTGTTGTCAACTGTTGTACGCGGCGGCGGGAAAACGCTGCAATTTCAAGGATATTTGGGACACCAAGGTGCTTTACACGCAGGAGGTCGTTGGTTCGAGCCCAATAGTCTCCACCACACCATAAACGTAGTCGAACCCTCGCAGACGTAAAACTCGTCGGCGGGGGTTTCGGCTATGTCGTCTGGCTTGAAAAATGAGGTTGTTGCCGCTGTCGAATTATGGTATAATCTTTGTGAATTATGAGCGGACATAACGCGACGAGGAACAGGGCGCGGATGTGCAGATAGTCCCGTCGGAACTATCGGACCCACTCTGACACTTTGGCAAGCAAAGTGCCGCGGGATTTTTGCGAAAATTGAGCAGAACGCGAACGTACCAAGCGGCATTAAATTCGAACACTTTACCGCAGCTTGTGCAGGTCGGTGAATCGTTCGGTTTTGTGCTATATCTGTCGAAATAGCACTTGTATGTGTTTCGCAAATATGTTATAATGTTTAATAAATTTGCAGAGAAAACGAGCAGAACGATACTGTCACCAAGTTATTGTGGGAGCGGTTGTCTGTCTTTGTTAGCATCAGGCGTAACATAATGTGGGAGGTCGAGTATGCAAAAAGATAATCCGTTGATGGCTGTTGATTACAGTTTTTATGATTATGTAACAGCGAGCCAGTCAAGACTTGCGCCACATTTAATTGATGGCGTTCCTGATTATGCTTACAGGGAAGACTTTGCTCTGCGAAAACACATCAAACGCTTGCCCGGATTCTATCCTTTAGCAAAAGCGTTGACAAATCAATATGTCCCGCTGATTAAGCAAACCTTGAATTTAAAGTGCCTAAAAGTCGGACCGTCACAGTTTTCGGATGTATATGATAAAGCTGTTTATTGTGCCAGAATACTTGGTATTGGCATTCCGACAGTCTTTATAGATAATGACCCCTCGGTGATAAATGCTTTTACAGTCGCCACAGAAGACGAAGCACCAATGATTTGCATATCTTCAGGTCTACTTGAGCGTTTCTCAGAAGATGAGCTACTAACAGTTATCGGACATGAATGTGGACATATACATAATGAAC
The DNA here is from genome assembly GCA_031261745.1 of Oscillospiraceae bacterium. Taxonomy (GTDB): domain Bacteria; phylum Bacillota; class Clostridia; order Oscillospirales; family Oscillospiraceae; genus JAIRRO01. The sequence goes on along the minus strand of JAISJC010000063.1, from coordinate 11,422 downwards.
ACAGCGTATTTGATTTGGCTGCACAATTGCTTATCGGAGCTATTGGTATTTTGCCTAAAATGAACCAGGCGCTCACTGTTCTCTCAACGCCTTTACGGTTGTCCTTTCTGTCTTGGAGCAGAGCGGCTGAAATAACTTGCGACCGGGCAGGTATTATTTGCTCAAATAATAAAACTGATAGCTTATATGCAGAGGCTAAACTCTTGTTCGGTGCCTCACAAGATAGAAACGATATCAATATTGAAGCTATCTTTCAACAATATGATTCTTTACGAGGAACCCCAGTGCGGTTAATTGAAATTGAATCAACTCATCCCATTCCGGCTCGCAGAATATTAGCTGAAAGAGAATTCCTAAGCAGTGAGATTCTTTATCAATGGCGTCCTGATTGGGAACCGCCTGAAACAGAACTACTTGCAAAAAAGGAATTAGATGATAACACTGCGAAGTTTGTCAGTATCGCGAAAAACGGGAAGAGGAAGGACTCTAAATGAACAAGTCTAACTCAGACGTGAATTTCAAAGAAAACGATGACGTAATCGAGCCGATTCTTGACGGAATAACTGACATTTGTTTTGATACTTCCTTGAACCACGTTTTGAGTGAAAAAACGCGAGCAGGGATAACAGAAACAAACATCATTATCAGAAAAAGTGCAGGCAATACCGAACGGACACTTCCGACAAGAGTAATGCTCAATGACTTGCGTTTCCGTTCATCACTAATCTCAAATCTTATTGGATTGGGCGTCGAAGAACTCAGTTTGATGGAAAAAGATTTCATAAATCAGCGACAGACTTTTATTCCAAGCGTTAGGAATAATAAAGAAGCATTGGCGAACGAAATCGAAAATATGAAAAAAGAAACCCACGATTGGTTGTCAGATTTCTTTGTAGATGTTGAACAACAGCTGATTTTAGTTAAAGCTACGGCTACAATGGAGGAGCTACAAAAGTTTTTTCAATTCTATATGATGGACACCACCAAATGTGCTGTTGCAACCTGTTTGCAGATTCATCTTCAAAAACTTCAAGACCGAATAATTGACCTTTCAAAGAGCTTACAAAGTGAGCTTGTGATAGGTGAGATAAAGAAAATTGATGTATCTATTGCTGAACGAATCCCAGATGTGAGTTGGACTGGGGTTGATTCCGCGATGTTTCTTATGAGGTTTACTTCCGGATTTATATTTGAAGCAGGGTTTTTGCTTGAAAATCTCTTGAGTGTCCCTATTCCGATAGTTTCTATTGCCTTCGCCGTTTATAATATTGTGTTTTCAAGGCTCGGATTTGCGGTGGCGGGGTTTTTGCGCCAAGGAATCATCAGTAAAAAGCAAGAAGAATACCTAACCTCAGTCTTGAGAGAGTTTAGTTCAATTAAAAGAACAATACTTGAAGGTACTGACAAGATTTACGATAAAATTCAAAGTGATGCCTTTGAGAAAATCGACCTGTTCTATCAATCACAGGTTGAAATCGCAATTGATGCGGTAAGCCACACAAAATCTCTTCTCATAAGGGAGCGTGAAAACTCTGCTGTATTCCAATCACGTCTCGACAATATTCTGTCTAAAATAGATGAATACCAAGACAAACTCGGAAGAATTGGTACTGGTGACGAGTTGGTTGAGCTTGATGATTAGCGTTCCGCAGGAACGCGCAGCAGCCGGCATCGCCGGCTTAACACTGAGCCCAAAGTTGGGTTCAGTGAGAGGGTTTGGGAGGGACTCCCAACAAGCGGCAACACCGACTTCGGCGAGCCGAAGCCATTGCTTGCAAAACCCAACACACGCGTTTTCGCCGCTTGGAGCGTATCTCAAAAACACACTCGTCGGCGGTTGCATAGCCCTCAATTTTGACGACTGCTCAAAGTCGGTCACTCATCGCCCGCAACGAGCCCAACTTGATTTTGCGTAAAAACGGCGTTCGCGTCATTTCCGCGACGGAATCCATCTCGGACGATTCTACGGGGATTTTGTTGGAGTCAATGCTTGAAGGGTACGCGGAATTTTACAGCGCGGAGTTGTCCGAGAAAATCAAGCGCGGAATGACAGAGAACGCTCTGAAATGCAAGTTTAATGGCGGCGGTCTTGTCGTCGGCTACTACATCGACGATGACAGATATTTTCAGCTTGACCCGCTGACATCCCCGATAATTCGGCAGGCGTTTGAAAAATATGCCGACGGCGGCACGGTAAAGAGCATAACGAAATGGCTGAACGACAGCGGCGTGAAAAACACGCTCGGCAAACCGATGACCGCAAACACCGTAACTCACACGCTGAAAAATCGGACATACATCGGCGAGTATCACCACGGCGAACACATAATCCCGAACGGCGTTCCGGCACTTGTTGACGATGCTTTGTTTAATCGTGTGCAGGAGAGATTTGAGCGGAATAAGAAAATGCCGACGCACTTCCGCGCCGAGGACGAGTATATCCTAACGACGAAGCTTTTCTGTGGCAAGTGTGGAAATATCCTCATAGGCGAGAGCGGCAAAAGCCGCACGGGCGCGATTCACCGATATTACAAATGCTCGACTGCAAAGCGAAAACACAAGTGCGATTTGAAAGCCGTCAAGAAAGATTGGATTGAGGATTTTGTAATCGGCGAGGTGAAGAAAACGCTTGTAAACGACAAACTTCTTGAACACATAGCTGATTCGGCGTTTGAAGCCGCGACCCGCGAAAACTCGGTAATTCCTCTGTTGCGACAACGGTTGGCGGATACCGAAAAGCAGATTGAAAATATGCTGACAGCAATCGCGGCGGGTGTTCTAACGCCGTCAACTAAGAAAAAACTGAACGACTTGGAGTTTGAAAAAGAGGACTTGGAAATCCGGCTCTTACAGGAGGAAATGTCGCAAAACTCGCTGACAAGAGAGCAAATTCTGTTTTGGTTGCACAAGTTTCGCAACGCCGATATATCTGACCGCGAGGTGCGGATATGGCTGATTGACTGTTTCGTGAACGCCGTTTACGTCTACGACGACAACAAAATCGTGCCGGTTTTGAATTACCGCGACGGCGCGGATCCGGCAACCGCAAACGATATTGACGCGGCTTTCGGTTCGACTATGATGGGTGGCGCTCCACCATTGAAAGTCCTTGCTTTGCAAGGACTTTCGGCTTTTTTGCGGCTGGGGGTTGTGCTGTATTGTGCCGTGTAATACCGGGCTTGCTTCGGCTTGTTAGTCCAACCCGTTCGCAAACTCGACCGCGCTGCGGTACGCGGCGAGATACCGGCGATTTACCGCTCCGCCGGAGCGCTCGCAGTCGAGCTCGTACAGCGCGTCCCCGTCACGCCCGAACAAGTCCTCCAGACAATACACTCCGAGCGCGGCAAGGCGTTTTTTCGCGGCAGCACCGACTTTCGGGGCTTTGCGAACGTCTGTGACCTTTCGTGTCTCACGGCGGGGTTTGCGGATTAGCTGTTCCATTGCTTCATCGGAGCCGGTTCGGGCTTGCAGTTTGAGTGGTCTGCCGAGCTTTTTTCGTAAAAACTCAATCTCCGGCATGAGGTCAACGTGGCGGTCATATATGTAGCTGATGATAATTACGCGGCCGTCCTCACGAATCGCTGTGACGTGAACGTGCCCGCTGTCCTCGAGCGTCTCGCGTATGATTACATCGCGGTCACTCAACATTTCCAGTTCCTGCCGCCGTTTGCGCCGCCTGTCTTTCGTCTCCTGTTCGGCTTTTTCGACGGAATGCCAGTATTCGGGCTTCAGCCGCTCGAAGAACGGGCATTTTTTCGCGACGCAGTTGTGCGACTTTATGAGCGATTTCGTCAGAAATCCGCGGTGCGTGAGGACGTGACACCGCGCGATGATATTTTTGTTATCTGCGTAATGCCCGTCGATTAGCCGTTTCGTCAACCGCATATCCATTGCGCCACCCCTTTGCCATTCTACCTTATATTCGCAATGCTTTCAAGTTGTCGCGGCGATGTCAAACGAGATTATTGCAATTTTCGCGGTTTTGTATATAATATGGGCATGTCTGCGATGATATACGACACGAATGATAAATTGGAAAATTGTTGGAGGGACAGCCATCATGACCTCATATGAAGCTATTTTCACGCGGCGCAGTGTACGCCGGTATGACTCCGCGCCTCTCGGCGACGCAGAACTCGCGGACATTCAGGCGGCGATTGACGGGGCGAAACAGCTCCCCGGACAGACGGGGCGGTTTATCATTGTAAACGCGGATACGCTCAAGGGCGCGCCCTCGCCCCACGCGATTTTGGCGCATGGCGAGGACACCGACGCCGCCCTGAGTAACATCGGTTATGTCCTGTCGTCATTGGATTTGTATTTGCAGAGCAAGGGCTACGGCAGCATCGTTATGGGCATGGCGAAACCGCTTGAGCCCGCCGCGGATTACCGCATTTTATTGGCGTTCGGCAGGACAACCGTACCGGTGAGAACCGGTGAAGCGGACTTCAAGCGGCGAGGCGTGGCGGACATCAGCAACGAGGACAACGCCGTCGCGCGCGCGGCGCGGCTTGCGCCGTCGGCCGTCAACTTCCAGCCGTGGAAGCTGGAGTTTTCACCCGGCAAGGTGACTGTCAAATACACGCCGAATGGCATCGGCAGGCTGCTGGCGGGAAAAATGCAAAAAATCGACGTCGGCATCATTACAAGGTATGTGGAGCTCGCCCTGGAGCATGAGGGCAAAATAGTCACCGCCGTTACGCCGGACGGCACGGGCAAGAATTTCGGGATTGAAGTCGGTTGCACGGAGGGTTGATCTATGACTGCAGAACCTAAACCTCTATCGCGGTTTATTGACGCGCAGGCGGGCGGAGTCTACGAGCGCGCCCTTGCCGAGATTCGCGCCGGATTCAAGCGGAGCCATTGGATGTGGTTCATCTTTCCGCAGCTTGAGGAGCTCGGGCGCTCGGAAACCGCGAAGTTTTACGGGATTCAGGGGTTGCGCGAGGCGAGGGCGTATCTCGCGGACGCCGTGCTCGGGAGCCGATTGCGCGAGATCTGCGCCGCGCTGCTTGAACTGGGCACCTGCGACCCGCACGAGGTATTCGGCTCGCCGGACGACTTGAAGCTGCGCTCGTCAATGACGCTGTTCGCGCTCGCCGCGCCGGACGAGCCGCTGTTCCCGGCGGTTTTGGAGAAGTTCTATGACGGGGAGCGGTGTGGTAGGACGGTGGAGAAAGTGAATGACAGTGTATAATTTTACTGCCGTCATCGAGATCATCGGCGTGAACCCCTTTGTGCGAGTGCCGGCGGACATTCTTGACGCGCTGTTCGAGCAATGCGGCAGGAATAAGGGGGCGATTCCGATTAAGGGGACGGTGTGCGGCGCGCCGTACACGCAGACGCTTGTAAAATTCAAGGGGCTGTGGCGGCTTTATGTCAACACGTCTATGCTCAAAAATTCGCCGGACAGGGTCGGCGAGGAGATTGAGCTTACCGTCGCGTTCGACCCGGACGAGCGGACGATAGCGCCGCCGCCCGGATTTGTCAAAGCCCTTGAGGAAAATCCCGGCGCAAAGGCTGTGTTCGATGGCTTGGCACCCTCCCGGCGTCACGAGATTGTGCGGTACATTGCGTCGCTGAAAACGGAGGAGAGCGTCGCGCGGAATATTAAGCGCGCCGTTGATTTTCTGAACGGCGACGGGCGGTTTGTGGGCAGGGGTGGGGTGTGAGGCGGGAGGAGCGCAACAGAGGTTATAATGAATGATCTGATTTTGCAAAAACTAAGCGAGATTGAGCGGCGCGAGAGCGTCATCATTCTCCACGCCGTTGAGTCGGGCAGCCGCGCGTGGGGCTTTGCCTCGCCCGACAGCGACTACGACGTGCGGTTCATCTATGTGCGCGACATTGACTTCTACCTGAAGCTGGAGAAAACGCGCGACGTGATTGAGTGGCAGCTTGACGAAACGCTCGATATAAACGGCTGGGATTTGCAGAAAACGCTCCGGCTTCTGCACAGCTCAAACCCGACGCTGTTCGAGTGGACAAGCTCGCCGATAGTGTACAAGACGACTGCGGAATGGCGGGAAATCAGTGGCGTTTTCAACGATTATTTCCTGACGAAGCCCGGCGTGTACCATTATTTGAGTATGGCGGAAAACAACTATCGCGAATACCTGAAACGCGATTTGGTCAGGGTCAAAAAGTATCTGTATGTGCTCCGGCCGATCCTCGCCTGCAAGTGGATTTTGCACCGCGACTCGCCGCCGCCGATGCTGTTTTCCGAACTGGTCGGCGCGGAGCTTGAACCCGAAATGCTGCCCGAGATTGAGCGGCTGCTGGCGATAAAAACGCTGTCGCCTGAAACTGAGGAAATGCCGAAAATCGTGGCAATAAACACATACATAGAAGAAATTTTGCCGCAACTTAAAGCGCAAGTCGGCGCGCTGCCGCAGTCAACGCCGAGAGATTACAGCGCGCTCGACAGGTTATTTTTGCGAACAGTAAATCAAATGGAGGTACCAAAATGAAAAAGTCAATCAAGCCGCAGGCCCTGCTGTTCCCGAATCCCGTGCTCGTCGTCTGCACCTATGACGCGGACGGCAAGCCGAACGCCGCGACGCTCGCGTGGGGCGGCATCGCGAGCTCCGAGCCGCCCGCAATCTCGATTGCGTTGCAGAAGCCGCGCTACACCTATGAGGCGCTGACGAGCAGAAAGGCGTTCACGGTGAACCTCGTACCCGCGAAGTACGCCGCCGAGGCGGACTATTTCGGCATTGCGAGCGGGCGCGACGCGGACAAATTCGCCGTGACCGGGCTGACGCCTGTGAAAAGCGAAATTGTTGACGCGCCGTACATCGCGGAGTTTCCGTACGCGCTCGAATGCGAGGTGATTCACACGCTCGATTTGGGGCGGCACACGCTGTTCATCGGCGAGGTTAAAGGCACGATTGTCGAGGACGGCGCGACGCCGTGGGGCGGCGACATCATCTCGTGGAACGCAGCAACGAGCGAGTATTTCACGCAGGGCGCGGCGGTTGCGACCGCGTTTGACGCGGGGCGGAAGTTTATGAAATGATATACGAAAACACGCCCATTTACAACTTACAGGCGGGAGATGCAACTACAGGCGGGAGATGCAACATATGCCATTTACGGGATTTACACAGGCCACAATCGACTTCATGTGGGGAATCCGCTTCAACAACAACAAGACGTGGTTCGAGGAGCACAAGACAGAGTATCAGCGCGATTTTCTCGCGCCCATGAAGGAGCTCGGGCGCGACGTGTTCGCGCGCGTCACCGACGATTTCGGCGAGCGCGGTTTTATCCACAAGGTTTCGCGGATTTACAAGGACGCCCGCAGACCCACCGGCGACGGGCCATACCGCGACCACCTGTGGTTCTCGATTGAGACGCCGAGCGAGGAGTGGACGACCACCCCGGTGTTCTGGTTCGAGCTGTCGCCCGACAGTTGGAGCTACGGCATGGGCTATTATCTGGCGCGCCCGGAGACCATGGCGAAGCTGCGCGCCCGTATTGACAACAAGCCGGGGGCGTTTGAAAAGCTGATTGCCCCGCTGGCAAAGCAGGACGAGTTTGCGCTCGACGGCGAGGAGTACAAGCGCAAAAAAGAAGCGCCGACCGCGAAAACGGCGGCGTGGTACAATAAAAAGACGTTTTCGCTTGTTCACGCACAGCCGATTGGCGACGAGATATTTTCGTCGGAGCTGGCAGACCGGATCGTCGGTGGTTATGCGTTTTTGATGCCGTTTTATGATTATTTCAGTGCGGTGGGGTTGGACCCGCCCCCTGAAAGCTGAGGAGAAGAACAAATGAATTTGCAGACAAGAGAATCTCCGCTTGAAATCAGAATAAAGCCTTGCGGCGCCGGGTGGACAGACGTGTGGTTAATCACGTCCGAAGCGAATATTCACTTTGGTGTTTCATAGTTATTGAAAGTAAATAAAGCACAATTAATGGGGTCAATAATATGAGTGATAAATATAACGATGGCAGCGCAGGCAGCTCATTTGCCGATTGGGAAGCCGAACAACACCGTCAAGTTTTTCTCGACAAAGCGGGAAAGTCCCAAGAAAGAGCAGTGTATTCGCGCTCGAACGAAGCGCGATACGCAGTTGAAGACGAGAACGGCAATTTACTTTTTCTGACGGAATCCATGCTGGACGCGTATCAGAATAAACCGCGTGAATCGACGCTCTCCCCCGAAAGAGCAAAACGTATTGACGAGTTGCTGCGCTCAAAGCTTTATGGGGTTGTGTCGAAAGACGATCGCACCGATATTGATGCCCTCGCGGATGAATTTTTAGCGACTTTCGCAGAGAACGCTGAAGCTGCCACCGTGCAAAAACCCGAAACTACACAAAACTCAAAAAAGCCGTTTAGTAAAAAGGCTTTAGTGTTGTCGCTCGCCTTGTGTGCCGCAATAGTTTTATCCGGCATAATGACAGGTCTGTTTATTTGGAAAACGGTTCAATTTCAAAACAGTTATAGCAACGGGTACGACGCAGGGCACATTGATGGATATAAGCGCGGGTATGACGCAGGCGAAAATAAACCTGTAACAACTCCCAAGCCCACGCCTAACCCAACACCTACTCCAAAACCCACGCTCGCGCCAGTGCTTATCGCGAATGGAGAAATAGTAAAGGGGGCAGACGGCGAAAGTCTCGCGCCATTTACCGTAGAGGCGTCCGGTGATGTTAATTATTATATATATCTCGATTGTATTGACACCGGAGTTTTGGCAGCTTCTACGACGCGTGATTTTGGTTTTTATGTTTCAAAAGGTAAAACAGCCAATCTTCATGTTCCTCTCGGAAAATATAAACTTTATTACGCAACCGGCTCAATATGGTATGGCGCAAAAAATATTTTTGGTGACAGCACCGTATGGTATTCTTCGGACGATGTTTTTGATTTTTACTACGACGGGAGCTCTTACCAGGGGTGGACTGTTACGCTATATCCCGTCCCTAACGGAAATATGCAAACAGAACTATCAGAACCTCCGATTATGTAGGTGAAAAACCATGAAAAAATGCTGTTCCACGCTGAACACCCAGGGGGGATTACCCCCGCGTTTGCGGGGAACAGATGTACCACTCGCGCGCCGCGTACTTGCGTATCTTAACGAGCTGCGCGTCTGGGGGAGCGACCGTCGGACGCGGACTATATCGCCGAAAAACGCGAAGTTTCAATCCACGCTCCACGCGAGGGGAGCGACGGGCGACGCTGTGAGGAAAGTCTATGTCAACGCCCGCCTCGATCAGCTGTGTTGACACGACTACGCACCGCTGTTCGTCCCTCAACCGCGCTTTGATCTCACGAATCGCCCGCGACCTGTGCTCCGGACACATGACAGCGCTCAGATGAAAACACCCGTCGACGTCGCCGAGTTTGCGGAAAAGCTCTCTCGCGTGACCGCGCGTGTTCACTATGCACAGCGCCTGACGTCTGCCGAGCAGCTGCCGCGCGAGCTCGTCGCCTGACAGCGTCCCGACGTCTGTGACGTTCACACGGGAGAGCGCGGAGAACAGCGCGTCCGTGTCGTCGATTATTTCGCTGACCTCAATATTGTCGAGCCAATCGGGGTTTATGGACGGTTGCGTCGCCGTGCAGAATACGACCGTCGCGCCGAAATCGGCGACAAGGCATTTCAGCGCGGCGAGCGTTGGCTTCAGAAGTTTGTCGGGCAGCGTCTGCGCCTCGTCGAGTATGATAACGCTGTTTGCGACGTTGTGGATTTTTCGCGCTTTCGACGGCTTTGACGCGAAAAGGCTCTCAAACAGCTGCACATTCGTCGTGACGACGAGCGGCGCGTCCCAGTTTTCACACGCGAGGCGGCGCGACAGATCGGAGATGTCGCCGTCCTCATCGTCGGCACGGTCCTCAGGTCCCATGTTGCTGTGGTGTTCAAGTACCAAATCGCCGCCGAAAATGCCGCGAAAAACGTCGGCGGTCTGCTCTGTGATTGAGGTGAACGGAATCGCGTAGATTATTCGCTTCATGCCGTGCTTTTCCGCGTGACGCAGTGCAAACGCGAGTGACGACAGCGTCTTGCCGCCGCCGGTGGGAACCGTCAGCTTGAAAAACCCGCGCGGGTTTTCGGCCGCTGAGCCGCGACTGAAAAACGGCGGTGGCTTTGCCGACATCGTGCAAAAGCCCCGCCGCGTATGCCATACGAGTCTATAATCTTCGCCGCTGTATGACATATGGTTATGGCCGTTTTCATTTTGCTGTCACGCATCTTTATTATGCACTGATTAAAATCCGCGATTTTCTACATGCTCATATTATAGGAAAATGACGGTTGAAAACGCTGGCGAATAATGGTATAATTTCTCAGGAATAAGGTGAAATGAAATGCTGATTAAAAATCGGGTTTTCGCGTTGGCGCTCAGAGCCGTCGGCGTTGTCGTCTCAATCTCCGGAATTCTCGCCACCATGTGGACGCCGAGGGGCTTTGCTGTCGGGGCGCTACTGTATTACACACTCTTGAGCAATATCGCCGTTACCGCGTATTTTGTCGCGACGTCTGCTCTTACGGCGCGAGCTTTGAAGAGGGACGGATTACGCGGAAGTCCCTCGTTCTTCCCGAAAACGTCCATGGTGCTGGCGGTCGATATTCTGCTTACTATGATGGTATACTGGCTTATGCTCGCGCCCACTTTTTTCACCATGGGCAGCAACATTTCGATATTCTCTTACGGGAATGTGGTCGCGCACACCGTCACCCCGCTGCTGATGATTTTTGATTACCTGCTTCTGAATGAGCGAGGGGCAATAAAGGCGAAACACAGCTTTCTTGTTCTGCTGTTTCCGTTTGCCTATGTCGTTTTTGCCGTGATTCTGGAGGCCGCCGGATATGTGTTCTACGTAGACGTGGCTACGGGACGGGCCGTCCACGCGCCGTATTACTTTTTGGACATTGAGCGATCGGGATTTATGGTTGTCGTATATCTCCTTGTGATACTCGTATTTCTTTTGATTTTCGGGTATCTGTGTTATTTGCTTGACCGGAAACGCGGAAATGAGGGGCGTGAGCGATGAGCGACCTGACAGATAAAATCAGAGCCGAGCTGACCCGCCTCGGCGCGGATATAATCGGGTTCGGTGACCTGCGGGAGCTGCCGCCCGAAGTGCGCGGCAATCTGCCCGTCGGTATCAGCGTGGCGGTAAAGTATCCCGCGGACGTGATCCGCGGCATCTCCGCGCTTCCGACGCGGGATTATTGCGACTGGTACGACAAGCTCAACGAGCGGCTCGACGCCATTGTGACGCAGGGCGCGGAGCTGCTCCAGTCGCTCGGGTACAGCGCGATTGCGCAGACAAGAGAGCAGGTCGGCTTCGGCGAAAATGAGGATAGCACGATTTTGCCGCACAAGACGGTCGCGACGCGCGCCGGAATCGGGTGGATCGGCAAGAGCGCGCTGCTCGTGACCGAGAAATACGGCTCCAT
>JAISJC010000020.1 GCA_031261745.1 Oscillospiraceae bacterium | reverse complement strand
CCGATGCCGGGCGCGCCGCCGACGAGAATCAGCGAGCCGAGTACGGCCCCGCCGCCGAGAACGCGGTCCAGCTCGTAAAAGCCCGTCTCGACGCGCCTCTCGCCGCCCGCCGCAAGCTCGTTGAGCGGTTTCGGCGCGGCCGCCGTGAACCGCGCGGCTCCGCTGACCGGCAGGGATTTTCCGGCGGGGGAGGGCTTCTCCGCGGGTGCTTCGACGATCGTGTTCCACTCGTGACACGCGGGGCATTGCCCCTGCCACGAGTGCAGCTCGTTCCCGCAATCTGTGCAGTAAAATACTTTCTTCGGTTTTGCCATTACGTCGTTCCAATCTTTCGCAGGGGCGTCGCCGGACGGACGCGCAATGCGCGCCCCTACATTGTATTTTGCAAATTCAACAGCTCATCGCGCTGCTGCAAAAATCCCGCCGTGAGGATAGCCGCGAGTTTCAGGCGGTAAGCGTCGGAGCGCAGCAGTGCCTCCTCGTTCGGGTTCGACAGAAAGCCGCACTCGACGAGCACCGCGGGGCAGTCGATGTAGTTCATAAGCAGGATCGTGTCGCCAACGCGCTCCGCCGCGCGGCGGTTCGACGCGTCAAGCGTCTGTACCAGCAGCTCCTGCATCGTTGCGCCCAGTTCCGCGCTGCCGTCCGTCTTTGCGTAAAGCACCTGCGCGCCGTAGGGCGCGGGCTTCGTGTACATATTCTGGTGAATGCTCAAAAACACGGCGTTGTCCGTGCCGTTTATCAGGGCTAACCGCCGTTTCTGGTCCTCGGCCTTGCGTTGGCGCGTCGTCGTCGCGCCGGGGCTGTAATACAGCGTTTCCGAGTCGCGCGTGAGGACGGTTTTAACGCCGAAGAACGCCGCGAGCGCGTCCGCGCGGAGCGCGATGTCGAGGTTCAGGCCGCTTTCTGTCAGTCCGGATTTCGTGACCGCGCCGCCGTCCTCGCCGCCGTGACCCGCGTCGATAATCAGCGTGAGCGGAGCGGGTTTTTCCGCGGCGACCGCGTGAACCGCGCCGTGGCGCGCGACGCCGCGAACGACCGTGAGCGTCAGAATTGCGGCGAGAGCCGCGCCGACGGCGATTTTGATTTGTTTGTTGGTTTGCATACATAATCCCTCCGTTGACTTTTCGCGGACGCGCAATGCGCGCCCCTGCAACAAGGATATGTAATTAATCGGCGGGTTAGTCCACGTCGCGGATAACTTCCACCGGCGGATTTTCAAGCATTTCGGGGTTTTTCAGAATTGCGCGGAAATAGCGGTAGACCTGCGAGAAGTAGAATCCGTCCACGACGCGCTCGTCGATAACCATTGCAACGTCAATGTATTTGCGCTCCGCTGTCGTGCCGTCTTTTTGTATTTCAAACGCCTTTCGCTTCGCGCCCATCGCGATGAAGAGCGGCAGGTTGCCGAAATTGTAGATGTGGTGGTAAATCGGCGGCAGGCCGATTGAGCCGAGGTCGGTGATGATGACGGAGCCGTGGAACGGGCTGCCGTCGAGTACGAATTTCGGCATCTTGCCGAAGTAATCGAGAACCGTCAGCGCGAAAATCGCGAATTTCAGGAACAGGCGGGGGATTTTCGCGAAAACCGCCGCGACCGTGTCCGTGTTCGTCGCCTCGTTGTTTTTCACGCGCTCAACCCGCTCGTTAATCCTCGCGTAGACGTCAAAAATCGTGTCGGAAACGTCGAACGGAACCTTGATGGACGTCTCCGGCGCGTCGATTTTCAGGTCGGACTTGACCGTCATTACAAGTTCCGCGGTGTTGTCCCGCGCGAAAACGCGCTGACCCGCGACAAAGCGGTTCACGCCGGGGTATTTCGCCGCCATTCGCAGATATGCCGCCGTCATAAGGTGCAGCATTCCGAGGCCGGGCATCCCGCCCTCCGTGCGGAGTTTTCGCAGATAGCGGTCAATCTCCGTGACCTCGATACTGTCCGAAAAGTAGTTGCAAGCGTCGTTTTTCTTAACCATAATATACGCCGGAATCTGGTGGTACGGGTCAAGCGTCCGCAGTCTGCGCCCGTCTATCCTGTCGCCGCGGCGGCGTTTTGCTTTCTCAGGCATTGCTTATCCTCCAAAGTAAGTTGCGAACACTTTACCATAAATAATAATTCGTGGCAAGAAAAACTTGTCTTTAATAATAAATTATGCTATTTTATTGTTATGAAAGATAAAAATTTTTACGCGATTATCCTCGCGGCGGGTTTCTCGTCGCGAATGGGCGTGCTGAAACCGCTGCTGCCCGTCGGCGACTGCCCCGCAATCGTTCGCACGGTCAACGCGACGCTCGCGGCGGGCGTTGCGCCGGTTGTCGTCACCGGTTATCGCGGCGACGAGATAAAAAACGCGCTGGACGGAGCGGGCGCAATCGTCGTCCATAACCCCGATTTTGCCGACGGAATGTTCACGTCCGTCGTCGCGGGAGCGCGCGCGCTCCCGCCGGACGCGTCCGCGTTTTTTCTGCTGCCCGCCGACTGCTGTACGATTGAACCGCGGACGCTCTCGGAGCTTGCGGCGCAAATTGTTTCACGTGAAACAATTTGCTATCCGACGTACGGCGGCAAGCGGGGACACCCGCCGGTAATTCCCGCCGCTCTCGCCGCCGGTTTAATCGCTCACGAACCGGACAATACGGGCGCAAAGGGCTACTTCAACAGGTTTCCGTCGGTCACGGTTGAAGTCGCGGACGCGGGCGTTTTGCGCGATATGGACACGCCGTCCGACTACGCGGAGACGCTGCGCGCACTGGGTTTGCCGACCTCGCCGACGGAAACGCAGGCGCGGGAGCTTTTCGCGAAATACGGCACCGCGCCGGATTTTGCCGCCCTTGGGTTTGAGGTGCTGCTGCGCGAGGGATATCCCGACGCGGCGATTCTCGTGCGCGATTGCTGAATAAGTATAAAAACGGGCGCGGGATTTACCAAATGATTGTATAGAATTTATTCTTGCGTTTTAAGTTCTCCTATGATAAACTGTAACCCAATGAAAAAATAGGAGAATGAAGTTTTATGTTAAGCAAAATAAAGTCGCTTTTCGGGGCGCAGGATATGACGGTCGGAAGACCTTCAACCTGCCTGTGGAAATTCGCAATCCCGATGCTCATCAGCAACATCGCGCAGATGCTCTATTCCGCCGCAGATATGGCGATTGTCGGACATTACGTCGGAGACGGCGCGCTCTCCGCCGTCGGCGCGACGGGTGCGATTCAGAACCTGTTTCTCGTGTTCCTTATGGCCGTCGGAGCCGGCGTAACCGTAATGGTTTCGCAGTATTTCGGCGCGAAGGACAACGAAAAGCTCGGCGTCTCAATCGGCAACGCGTTTACGCTGATGATTATTATGGGCGTAATCCTGACGGCGGTTTCCGTGCCGCTCACGGGTCCGATGCTCAGGATCACCAAGACAAACAACGACATTTTCAATATGGCGTACTGGTATCTGTTCATTCTGTTCTGCGGCACGGCGGCGAGCGGATTCTACAATGTGATGAGCGGCATCTTGCGCGGCCTCGGCGACTCGGTTTTCCCGCTGATCGTCCTGCTGATTACGGTTCTTTTGAACGTGTTTCTCGACATCCTGCTCGTCTCGTGGTGGAGCGGAGCGGCGCGCGAGTCCTCGATTCTCGCCGGAGGCACTCTTGAAGCGGCGGAAGCGGCCGCCGGAGTGGCGGGCGTGGTCGGCGCGGCGGTCGCGACGATTGCCTCGCAGATATTCTCGGCGTTGGCGTGTACGCTGCGCGTTTTACATATGAAAAACCTGTTTTCAATCAACCGCGCGACGATGAAGCTCCAAAGCGCGATTGTCAAGCAGATTGTGCGGCTCGGCCTGCCGACAGGCTTACAGATGGCGGTTATGTTCCTGTCGAATATCGTGATGCAACCGTTCATTATGGCGATGGGCAGCAGCGTTTTCGCGGCGCAGGTCGCGACGATGCGCGTGGACGGCTTCGCCGTTATGCCGTGCCAGGCGTTCTCCAACGCCGTCAGTACGTTCACGGGGCAGAACATCGGCGCGGGCAAAATGGACCGCGTGAAAAAGGGCGGCACGACCACGTTGATAATGTGTATGTCGTTTACTCTCATAATGGTCGCGGCTATTCTCATCTGGGGTAAATATGTGTTCGCGCTGTTCACCGAAACGCAGGACTTGATTGATATGGGAATGGGATTCATTCGGATAATGATTCCGGCTTACGTCATAATGGCGGTAAATATGACCTTTAACGGCGTAATGCGCGGCGCGGGCGATTCCGTCGGTACGATGTGGATTTCCCTTGCGATTAACGTGTTTTTGAAGGTCCCGATTACGCTCACGCTCATCCTGACCTCAAAGACGGACGCGTTGCCCGCGGGCAACCCGAACGCGCTGATGCAGGGAATGGTGTACTGTATGGCAATCGGTCTTGTGATTACGCTCGTCTACTACCGCCTCGGCAAGTGGAAGAGCAAGAGCGTCGTCAAAGCTACCGCAAAGGCCTGATAACAGCGAAATTTCGCCCCCGCAGACGTAAGTCTGCGGGGGTTTTGTTTTTGGTTGAAATTGCTGAAATTGTGCTTGTAATTTCCGTTGAGTTGTGCTATACTGACAAACAAAAATGCGTGTTTTGCGTCCGCGCAGGAAAGGGTGCGTATGGAATCCGAGATTTACCGGCACTACAAGGGCAATTTCTACGAGAAAATCGGCACGGCGCGGCACAGCGAAACGCTCGAAGAGCTTGTCGTTTACCGCGCGCTTTACGGCGAGCGCGGTCTTTGGGTGCGGCCAGCCGCGATGTGGGACGAAACCGTGACCGTTGACGGGACGGAAATGCCGAGATTTGAGAGGGTAGAATTAACCGAAACAGAAAGGGGCAAATTATATGACCAATGTTGAACAGCTCACCCAACGCTTCGCGAAAATCCCGCGCATCGAGGAAACCGGCCCGCAAAAAGGCTTTAACGGCAAGCGGATGACCGCGCTCGGACTGCGCACACGGCTGCTGCACGCCGCGCTGTGCGTCCTCGGACTGCTGCCGTTTGTGCTGAATTTTGTGTTCAAGGTTCACGTGAGCCCGCGGCTGATCGCCGTCGGATTCGGACTGATTGTCCCCGGCGGCGGCTTTATGGCTTGCGGCGGACCGCTGACAATCGCGGCGGGCATTTACATCTGTTTTTGGCTGTGGAAAAAGCGCGGAATGCTGATTCAGGACTTCTACGGGAGCTTTCTCGGCATTGCGGGATTCTGGCTCCTCGGCGCGCTGGGCGGACTGCTTGCGGGGCTGGAACTGCTGATTATCCCGAACGCGCCGAACTGGATTAAAAGCGGAATACCGATTCTCGGCTACTGCGTCGCAATAGGTTCGGCGTTCGCGCTGTTTGTGCCGTACGAGGTCAAGGTGCGGAAAATGTACCGCGAAATGGCGGCGGCGCGCGGGGAGCGCGTACCGACGTTTGACGCGGCGATGGTGGAATTGGACGCGGCGACGGCCGCGCCGGTACGGACGGAGCCGGACGAATTGGACGAGGAGCAGCTCAAAGCCGCGCGGTTTTTGCTGGATTCGGCGGTCAACCGCGAGGCGGGCGATTTGACGGGCTTCGACTGGCTGCGCGGACTGGCGGAGTACCGCTATCAGCTCTCGGCGTTCGGCTACGGGCTGATGATTCTACACGCAAAATATCTGCCGAACTTCACGGGGTACCTCAAAGACGCGCACAGGTTCCTGATTCAGGGGTATTCGGATCCGCGCACGTGCGGTTACTGGGCGAAAGAGGCGATGACGGGCTATTTTTCAAAGAATCCGGACCCCGTCGTCAAGGCGAATGTTATGCTGTCGGGCTGGATGATGCCCGTCGTCGCGGGGTATCACGACCAGTACGGCGACGACGAGTTTGAGCGAGAGGCGTCGATTAGATTCCAGCCGTTCAAGGACAAACCGGACGAGACTTACGACTACAACAGCGAGGGGATTGTCAAGGTTCTGCACCGTCAGCTGAACAACCGTGAGTACCCGTATATGCTGATTCCGTGCGAGCCGCACGTCGCGTTTCCGACGTGCAATTCCTACGGACTGCTCGGAATGCTGATGTACGACCGCGACCACGGGACGCACTACTGTGCGGACTTCTGGGACGAATTATACGACAATGTGGCGTCGGAGTTTATCGAGGTGGACGGCTCAATGGCGTTACGGCGGCAGTATCAGTACGGCCTGCGGCACCTGCCGGCGTCGCAGCTCGGATACAATCCTATGGCGGACGTTCAGAACTATCTGCACTTTTTGCCCGTGTTTCCGGGGTTGGCGCGGCGGTGCTACGCCCTTGTGCGGAAGCACGAGGTTGAGATTCGCGACGGCGCGGCGCACGTCAAAAAAACGCCGTGGGACAAGATGATTGATATGTTCACGTTTACGCCGAACCCGTCGCTTCAAATCGCGACGCTCGCGATGACGGCGGCGGAATACGGCGACACGGAGATGGTTGAGGCGTTGAGAAAGACGGAGAAAATGCAGCTCGCGCGCTCGCTGGAACCGGATTCGTTCAAGTTCCAGAACGTCAACAGCCTGACGGGCGCGTACCTCGCGTTCTCGCGCCTGTGCAAAAAGGGCTACTGGTCGGACGTGATTCTGCGCGGAATGCCGGAGACGGCGAAAACCGGACCGCTGCTGACGGACTGCGCATATCCCGACGTTTTTCCGGCAATGGCGAGCAGCGGCGGTGAGGATTTGGTTTTGGTGCTGTACTGCGGAACGGGAGCGGGGGAACGGAGCATAAAAATCGAGCGGCTGCAACCGAATACGGGCTACACCGTCAACGGCGGCGGCGCGTTCACGTCCGACGCGGACGGAGCCGCGAGCCTGACCGTGAATATCGACGGCAGAACCGAAGTTTACATTAAAAAGGCGGGATAAAATGCTCTGTTGTGTCGTCGCGGGACTGTTTATCGCGCGGTTTATCGTGAACTGGCCGCGCGTAGCGAAATACCTCGGCTTTGAGGTCACGGACGGGAACATTTACGGCTGGGAAGAATACTGTGAGCTTGACGAATTTGCGGATTAATATGCGCGTTCTGCGGGTCGCGGTGCTGACGGCGTTCGCGCTGTCGGTCGCCGTGACCGCGCTCGCGCTGTTCGTGTTCAGGCACGTCCACGCGCTGCATATCGTCCACGTCGTGCTGACGACGGCGACGTTTTTGCTGATCGCGCTGTATCTGCTGAAAAGCGCGGAAATCGCGTCGCTGACCGCGTACCGCGAGCTGCGGCAGCGGCTGACGGTGGACAGCAGCGTCGCGTTTATTGCGCATTTGCAGCAGGGTTCGCCGCTGTTTAACGCCTGTGCGGGCGCGCTCGCGAAGAGCGGGATTTACGTCAAAAATGCCGGTGTGCTTTTGACCGTTTCCAAGCTGGAAAAGATTGCGGCAACCGGCAATTCGCGCTTGCGCGAGGGGTATGAGGTCACGAAGTCCGCGCTGGGAAAACTCGGCGTCAAGCTGTCGGACGATGCGGAAAACGCGGCGGTGAAAATCGCACTCGGCGCGTTCGCGCCCGAACTTGACGCCGCGATTACACAGAATAAGGTGACGCACCTGCTGAAACTCGTGTATATCGCGCGAGTCTATGAAAAAAGCCTGCGGCGCGCGCGGATTTTCGCTATCTGCGCCGCCGTCGCGGCGGCGGGGCTGCTCGCGTTCGGGCAATTCACCTACGCGGGGGCGGCCATTGCGCTGTGGGCGGCGGGCGGGATATTCGCCGTGCGCGATATTGAGCGGAAAACCGCGAAACTGAGCTTTGAGAAAATCGGCGCAGGTCAGACAAAAAGCAGCTGAACCATCAGCATATACGCGACGGTTCCGGCGGCAATCGCAATCAGCGACTGTTTCAGGGTCAGGTACAACGCCGCGACGAGCAGGATCGCGATAAGCTCCGGCGCGCCGTGGGGGTTCGCGAGAATCGCCGTGTTTTTCAGGCAGTAGACGACGAGCATCGCCGTGATAGCGTACGGCAGGACGCGACCGAGGTAGACGACGAATTTCGGCGTCGGTCGTCCGGCGGGGAACAGCACGAACGCGAGCGCGCGCGTGCCGAAGGTAGTCGCGGCGAAAATCGCCACCATAATGACGGCTTGGAGAGTGGTCATCGGCCCACCTCGCGTTCTATCGGCTTCTTGAACAGGCCGAAAATGACGATAAGTACCGCCATACAGGACAGAATGAACCAGTCCGGACCGAAAACGAGCCGGCAGACGATTGACGCGCCCAGCCCGATAAGGGCGGGCGTGCGGTTTTGTTTGCGCTTCCACTGTTCGAGGAAGATTACGACGAACAGCGCGGTCATTACGAAGTCGATTCCGAGCGTGTTAATCGGCAGCGCGGAGCCGAGAACACCGCCGGCGACGCAGCCGACGACCCAGTACAGGTGGTCGAGAATGCTGATTGTCAGGTGGAAATTTTCCTCGCGCATTCCGGCGGGCGGGCGCGTGGACAGGAGCAGGGCGAAGGTCTCGTCGGTGAGCGAGAAAATCATATAGAGCTTCGCTTTTCCGAATTTTTTGAAGCGTTCGAGCATTGAGATGCCGTAGAAAACGTGGCGCGCGTTCACCATTAATGTCACGAGGAACGCGCCGAGCGGGTCGAAGCCCGCAGCCATAATCCCGACCGCGACGAATTGCCCCGATCCGGCGTAGATGAGCAGCCCCATTACAAACGCCCAAACAGGGCCGTAGCCGCGGCTTTCGAGCAGAATGCCGAAGGCCGCGCCCATAAAGACGTAGCCCGTCAATACGGGGACGGTGTGCGGGAATGCCGCGCGAACCGCCCCTTTTTTACGTTCTGTGATTTCGTCCAATTCCGTTTACCCTCCGAGGTAGGCTTTTTTTACTTCTTCGTTACCGGCGAGCTCGTGCGCGTCGCCCTGCATTGCGATACGTCCCGTTTCCAGCACGTACGCGCGGCTCGCGACCGACAGAGCCATCTGCGCGTTCTGCTCCACGAGCAGAATTGTGGTGCCGTCGCGGTTCATCTCGACGATCGTCGAGAAAATCTGTTCGACAAGGATCGGCGCGAGACCCATTGACGGCTCGTCGAGCATCAGCAGTTTCGGGCGGCTCATAAGCGCGCGACCCATCGCGAGCATCTGCTGCTCGCCGCCGGAGAGCGTACCCGCGACCTGACGTCGGCGTTCTTTGAGGCGGGGGAAGAGCGTGAACGCGCGCTCCATATCATCGGCGATGCCGCCGGATTTCTGCGTGTACGCGCCCATTTCGAGGTTCTCCGTCACGGTCATACGCAGAAAGACGCGGCGACCCTCCGGCACCTGCGCGAGACCGCGCTCAACGATTTTGTACGGGGCGACGACCCCGATATTCTCACCCATAAAGGTGATGCCGCCGGTTCGGGGGCGCAGCAGACCGGAAATTGTTTGCAGTATGGTGCTTTTTCCCGCGCCGTTTGCACCGATGAGCGTGACGATCTCGCCCTCGTTGACTTCAATGGAGACGTCCTTGACGGCGTGAATCGCGCCGTAGTATACGTTAATGCCGCGAACTTCAAGCATCATCTGCGTCCTCCTTTTTGCGGCCGAGATACGCCTCGATTACCACGGGATTGTTCTGGATATCGCTCGGAGTTCCCTTGGCGATAATCTTGCCGAAATTCAGCACGCAGATACCCTCACAAATGCCCATTACGAGGTTCATATCGTGTTCAATCAGTACGATTGCGATTTGGAACGTGTCGCGAACCTTGACGATGTTTTCCATAAGTTCGGCGGTTTCGGACGGGTTCATTCCCGCGGCGGGTTCGTCCAAAAGCAGGACTTTCGGTCCTGTCGCGAGCGCGCGGATAATCTCTAATCGCCGCTGCGCGCCGTAGGGGAGCGAACCCGCGCGGTGCTGCGTCATATGCTCCATTCCGAAGATGGACAACAGCTCGCCGACGCGCTCACGCGCTTCTTTCTCCTGCTTCCAGTAATTGGGCAGGCGCAGAATGCCGCTCGCCATACCGTATTTGATGTGGTTGTGCAGGCCGAGCTTGATGTTGTCCTCGACCGAGAGATTGTTGAAAAGGCGGATGTTCTGGAACGTGCGGGCGACGCCGGCGCGGTTCACCTGAACGGTTGTCATTCCCATCGTGTCGCTGCCGCCGAGCAGAATCGTGCCGCGCGTCGGCTGATAGACCTTGGACAGCAGGTTGAAAACCGTCGTCTTACCCGCGCCGTTCGGACCGATTAATCCCGCAATCTCCGTCGGGCTGACGGCAAAGTTGAAGCTGTCAACGGCGGTCAGCCCGCCGAAGTCGATGCCGAGGTTGCGCGCTTCGAGAATCGGCTGCTTGTCCACGTCGCGCTCCGGGACGAAATTAGTCGCGGGCAGCGGGACGAGCTTTGTCTCCTCGTGTTCAGCCATTGGACGCGCCTCCTTTCCGCAGTTTCGACCGGACCCACGCGGGAATGGACTTGATTCGCGCGTTGTTCGTCGTGAGCATTACGATAATCAGCACGATTGCGTAAATCAGCATTCGGTAGTCGTTGAAGCCGCGCAGCATTTCCGGCAGAATTGTCAGTACGACCGCCGCGATTACGGAACCCCAGATGTTACCGAGGCCGCCGAGGACGACGTAGACGAGAATGAGGATTGAGGTGTTGAAATTGAACTTCGTCGCGACGATTGTCGAGAAATTCATCGCGTACAGCGTTCCCGCCGAGCCCGCGAGGGCGGCGGACGTGACGAACGCCATTAATTTGTACTTCGTGACGGGGATGCCGACACTCTCGGCGGCGATGCGGTTGTCGCGCAGGGCCATAATAGCGCGTCCGGCGCGGGAATTCACGAGGTTCATCACGATGAACAGCGTGACGAGGATGAGAATGAAGCCCGCCGTAAAAGTGGACAGCTTCGGGATGCCGGAGATGCCCATCGGACCGTTGATGATGACCTTGCCGCCCTCGCCGAGGTTGAGCGCGTCCGCGGATTTCAGGAAGCCGAAGCGCAGTCCGCGGCTGTCCAGTCCGACGGTCAGGCAGTTAATCAGGTTCTTGATAATCTCGCCGAAGGCGAGCGTGACAATCGCGAGATAGTCGCCGTTCAGGCGGAGAACGGGTATTCCGATGAGGAAGCCCGCCGCGCCGGCGCAGACCGCGCCGATTGCCATTCCGACGACGAGCCGCAGCGGATCGGACGGAATCGCGGCGGAGAGGCTCATACAGGCGACGACGCCGGAGAACGCGCCGACGCTCATAAAGCTCGCGTGGCCGAGGGACAATTCGCCGAGGACGCCGACCGTGAGGTTGAGCGAGACCGCCATAACCACGTAGGCGCAAATCGGGACGAGCTGCCCGCGCAGCGTCGAGCTGATATTGCCGCTGCGAATAAGCCACTGCACCGCAACGAAAGCGACGATGACGAGCGCGTAGGTGAAAATGCCGTTAACGGTGTGTTTTTGCAGTTTACGCATACGCCACCTCATACTTTCTCTTGCACGTGCTTGCCCAAAAGCCCGGCGGGCTTGACAAGCAGGACGACGATAAGTACGACAAAGACGATAGCGTCGGAGAGCTGCGTCGAGATATATGCCTTGCCGAATATCTCGATTATGCCGAGCAGAATGCCGCCGAGCATTGCCCCCGGAATTGAGCCGATGCCGCCGAAAACGGCCGCCGTAAACGCCTTGATTCCGGGCATTGAGCCTGTCGTCGGCATAAGCGTCGGATACGCGGAGCAGAGCAGGACGCCCGCAATCGCCGCGAGCGCGGAGCCGATTGCGAAGGTCATTGAAATCGTCGCGTTTACGTTTATGCCCATCAGTTGCGCCGCGCCCTTGTCCTCGCTGCACGCGCGCATTGCCTTGCCCATTTTTGTCTTGCCGGTGAACCAAGTCAGACCGATCATAATGATGATACAGACCGCGACGGTGACGAGGGCCGAAACGGAGACGGAGAGACGCCCGCCGAAGAGTTTCAACGACGCGTCGCCGACGACGGAACGGAACACCTTGGGGTTTGAGGTCCAGAGCAGCTGCGCCGCGTTCTGTAAAAAGTAGCTGATGCCGATTGCGGTGATAAGCACGGCGAGGGACGGTGCGGACCGCAGGGGCTTGTACGCGAGACGCTCAATAAAAACGCCGAGGAGCGTGCAGACAGCCATTGCAATCAGGACGCCGAGGACGGCGGGAAGCTCATAGCGAGTCACGACAAAAAAGCAGGCATACGCGCCCACCATAATTACGTCGCCGTGCGCAAAATTCAGCATCTTCGCAATGCCGTATACCATAGTATAACCCAGCGCGATTATAGCGTATATGCTGCCTAAGCTGATTCCGCTGATGAGATGAGACAAAAAGGACAAAAGAACACCCCTATTCGCAAAGCGGGGAGGGTTGCCAATAACAATTGACAGCCCTCCCGTTTCTTAACTGATCTGTCAATCCATACCGAGGTACGCGCCGTTTTCGATGACCATACCCTTGGGAGCCTTTGTGACCTGGCCGTTGGTTCCCCAGGTCATATTGTCGCCCGTCAAGCCGTTAAAGCTGAACGTCGTAAACTGCGCGACGAGAAGGTCGTTGATTTCGGACGCGCTCAAATCGGAGGTGACGCCGGCGGCCGTTACGGCCTCATAAATCGCGTAAACGCAGTCATAACCGTCGGCGGCGAACTGGTTCGGAACCTCGTTGTACGCGGACTTGTACTTGGCGACGAAGCCCGTTGTACGCGCGTCCGTGGCGTCCGCGTTGAACGGCGTGAGGAGCATAACGCCCTCGGCGAGTTCGATATTGAAGCCTTCGAGCGTGAGGATGCCGTCCATACCGTCAACGCCGAAGTACTTCGGCGCGTAGTCCATTGACTTCGCCTGCTGGAAAATCAGGGAAGCCGGCGTGTAGTACATCGGGAGGAAGATGAGGTCCGCGCCCTTGGACTTCGCGTCGCCGAGCTGGACGGAGAAGTCCTGCTGGCTGTCCTCGGTGAACGTCGTCGTGGAGACGATTTCCAGTCCGAGATCCGCGGATTTTGTCACGAAGGTCTCGTAAATGCCGGTGGAATATACGTCGTCGTTCTTGTAGATGACGGCGACTTTGGTGCCGAGCTTCTGGTCAACGATATACTGCGCGGACGCGGAACCCTGGTTCGGGTCGGCGAAACACATCTGGAACACGTTGTCCTTGCCGGCCGTAACCGCGACGGCGGAGGCCGACGGGGTGATGGCAAAAATGCGGTCCTCAAAGTTCTCAACGCTCGTCGCGACGGCGGGTGTACTTGTGACGGAGCCGAGGGAGACTTGCATACCCCAGTCTTTGAGGGTGTTGTAGGCGTTCACGGCCTTTTCCGCGTCGTGCTCGTCGTCCTGATAATTCAGCTCAAACTGAACGCCGCCGAGAGCGTTGATCTCGTCAACGGCGATCTGCGCGCCGTTGCGCGCGGCCTGACCGTAAATCGCCGCACCGCCCGTGAGCGGACCCGTACCGCCGATTTTGATTGCGCCGGCAACGGCTGCGCCGCCGTCGGGTTCGTTGATGTTACTGCCGGGCTTCGGCGTGGTGTCGGGCAAGGCGGATTTCGTGCCGCAGGCGACAAGAGCCGCAAGCATCATCACGGCGAGAAGAAATGCTAAGAACTTTTTCATTTTGTACCTCCAAGATTTATTTATAAGACTAATAGCCCACATTTTACTATGCTTTTGCCGAAATGTCAATAAAACTCTGTAAATTAGATTGCAAACCGCTTAAAAATATAGTATAATCGGCGCAAAAGAAAATTAATCAAACAGGGAGGTCAAACAATGTTTCACTACGACAATTTCAAGCTCACACTCTTCTGCACGGCACAAAATATGATGCGCGTCACCGAGGAACAGCTGCAAAAACAGCTCGAATTCTACCGCCGATATGTCGGCTGCGACAAGGTTTACATCGAGCCGTACCGCGACGGCGAGACGATTCCGGAGGAACAGCTCGCGCTCGTAATCAAGTTCTTCAAGGACAACGGGATTGAGGTCTCCGGCGCGCTCACGACGACGTGCAACAACCTCACGGACGGCGACAAGGACAAGTACCGGATGAGCGGAACGTACTGTTACGTCAACAAGGAGATGCGCGCGCACCTCGTCAAAACCGTCGAGTACACGGCGCGCCACTTCGACGAATTTATCCTCGACGACTGGTTTTTCACGATGTGTACGTGCGACGAGTGCCGCGCCGCGAAAGGCTCGCGCTCGTGGGAGGAATTCCGCCTCGATCTGATGGCGGAGGTGTCGGAGAACCTGATTATCAAGCCGGCGAAAGCCGTGAATCCGAACGTCAAAGTCATCGTCAAGTACCCGAACTGGTCGGAGGCGTACCAGGAATCGGGCTACAACCCCGCCGTACAGCGCAATATCTTCGACAAAATCTACACGGGTACGGAGACGCGCGACACGGCGAAAAATGACCAGCATTTGCCGCGCTATATGTCGTACTCGCTCGTGCGGCTGATGGAGAATTACGCGCCGGGGCGCAACGGCGGGACGTGGTTTGACCCCTACGGCTGCAACCCGATTGAGATTTTCGCGGAGCAGGCGTACCTGTCCGCGCTCGCGCGGGGGCGCGAGCTGACGATGTTCAACTGGGGCGACTTGTACCGCAACCGCGTCGTCACGCCGCTCGGCCTGCAACTCGCGCAGATTGACGAGTTTCTGTCCAAGGCGGGGACGCCGGTCGGCACGCCGACGTATCTGCCGCCCGACGCGCAGGGCGAGGATCACTTGGAGGACTTCCTCGGAATGGCGGGGATTCCGCTTGAACTCGTGCCGGACTTCCCGAAGGACGCGAAATCGCTGCTTTTGACCGTTCAGGCGCACAAGGACGCGGGGATTGTCGCGAAGCTCACGGATTACGTGAAAAACGGCGGTCGCGCGATTGTCACGTCGGGCTTCATAACCGAGGCTTTGAAAAACGGCGACGGGATTGAGGAGCTGACGTCCATCCGCTACCGCGGGCGCAGATTCCGCACGAACCTTTTCCGCGGCGGCGGCATCGGCGGCGGTGGCGACGCGCGGAGTGCGCACGCGGTCACGTTCCCGTTGCTGGAACACCGCAACAACACGACCTGGACGCTGGCGAAAGCCGTCGTCGGTGAGGAAAACTATCCGATTCTGTTCAGCGACCACTACGGCAAGGGCGAGCTGATTACGCTCGTCGTCCCCGACGAGTACGGGCTGATTTACGGTCTGCCGGAGGTCACGCTAAACGCGTTCCGCGAGCAGTTTGTCGGCGACGTGCCGTACTCGCTCACGGGGCCGGGGCAGACGTCAATCTTCGCGTATGACAACGACACGTTCTCCGTTTACAGCTACATCGGAGGACTGGCGGGTGGCGGCTACGGTATTCGCGTGGACGGACGCGCGGACTCGATTGAGAACCTCACGAACGGAATGAAGCTGTTTCCCGCGCCGTCGGGAATGTTCGGCGGGGGAGACGTGACGAATTTCAGTTTCTTTATGCTGTCGCCGGGCGACCTGAACTTCTACAAAATCAACTGGAACGAGCAGCGGCACGCGCCGAAAGCGGAATTCCAGGCGATGAGCGCGCCGCACTGACAGGGGAAATAAATAACGCGGCGGTCACAGACCGCCGCGTTTGCGTTTTTGCTTTAATCTTTAATCAACGTCCGCCGTTGAGGTTGCGCCGCGCACATAATCGCGGCGGACGGCGTCAAACGCGGATCTGTCCTTGTTGAACAGCTTTTCCCACGCCGCGTCGTAGCCTTGCAACGCCTGCGGGAACTCACGCGCGACGACGAGCAGCATCCCGTCGACCAGATTTTTGCGCGAAGCGACGTTGAACGTCTTGCCGTCGCCGAACCGCAGCGTGACGGAGAAGGTTTTGCCCGTCGGGATGCCGTTTGTGCGGTGCTGCGTGATGGACTTGTAGAACCACAAAAGATCGCTTTTGCGCTTGACCGCGAAGGTGAACGCCGACGGGAAAATCGCGAAGCTCCGCGTCAGCGTGAAGTGCGAATCCTGCAACACGGGCGGGCCTTCAAGCTCGTGCGAGACCTCGGTGTTCGTCTGCTCCGAGTCGCGGATTCCGCCGAAACTCAACGCCTCGAACTGCTTTGCGCGCGTGTAATCACCGATGCAGATGATTGCGCGGAGGATGTTAATGAGCATCCAGATGATGACTGCCGCGCCTGCCGCCACAACAATCTGCTGAACGACGCGCGCACTCGGATTGATGTTGAGAATCACGGGCGCGATGTACTCCAACGCCTCGTAGGTGTCGGTGTCCCACTCCGCCGCAATCTCTCCGGCGATCTCAAAGATGATTTCGTTCTCCGTCGAGCCGGGTTCTTTGAGCATTCCGGCGATGTCGTAATACTCAAACTCGTCGCCCGTAAAGTTCTTGCCGACGCTGCAAATTACGTAAGTATCCTCGGCGAAAAAGGCGTAATACTGTCTCGTAATCCTGCCGTCCTCGGTGATGTAATAGCCGGTGTCGAAGAAATATTCCGCCGTCGTCGTGACGAAACGCTCCTTGGTGTCGAGCAGATACGAAAGCTCGCTGCCGGCGGTGAATTCCGTCGGCTCAACGTAAAGGTTGCGGAGCGGCGGCGCGTTAAAGTACAGCAGCCCGCCTACTATTATGATGACGAGTAGGCTGATGAGGATTTTGTTGCGGCTGATGCGCCGGACCTGTTTCTGTGCGAAATTAATTGGTTCCATTTGATGTACCTCTCTTAAAAAAGTTTTATGTTAAATATGTACGGCTAATTTATCTGAAAATTCGCGCCGGAACGCGTCGAATCTTCCCTCGTCGAGCGCGGCGCGGATTTTCGCCATAAGCTCGTTATAGAAGTAGAGGTTGTGCAGCACCGCGAGGCGCATTGCGAGGATTTCGCCGGACTTGAACAGGTGGCGCAGGTACGCGCGGGAATAGCGGGAGCAGAGCGGGCAGCCGCAATGCTCGTCAACGGGCGCGGAGCTTTCGGCGTGCTTTTCGTTGTTGATATTTATTATGCCGTTCCAGGTGAACAGGTGACCGTGGCGGCCGTTGCGGCTCGGCATTACGCAGTCGAACATATCAATCCCGCGCGCGACCGCTTCTATGATATTCTGCGGCGTCCCGACGCCCATTAAATAGCGCGG
>JAISJC010000109.1 GCA_031261745.1 Oscillospiraceae bacterium | reverse complement strand
ACGACGATGACGTGGCTGTAATCGGATTTCATCCAGTCGAGCGGCGTCCCGCCGAACGCGAGGAAAACGCCGTTGAGCGCGCCGTTGTAGTCAAAGATGACCTGCCAGATAAGTACGATGGACGCGACAGGCACCATCATTGGCGATAGGAAGAACGTGCGGAATTTACTTTTTCCCGGGATTTTCATCTCCAGCACCATTGCGAGCAGGAGCGACAGCACGACCGCGAGCGGAACCGCAATCGCGGAGAACCGCAGCGTATTGCGCGCCGCCATCTGAAACGCGCTGTTCGTGAACACCTGAACGAAGTTGCGGAACCCGACAAAGTTGTTCGCAATCGGGTTGTCAACCATTGAGTAACGGATAATCTGCGCGAACGGAGCCACGAAGAACACCATTACGCCGATAAAGCTCGGCAGCAGATATCCGAACGAGATAATCTTCTCGGCGCGGCTGCCCTTCATTCCGATGACGGGCTTGGCGGCGCGTCTCAACGCTTTCGACGGCTTTGGCGGCTTGATTTTTATCGCTCTCGCACTCATTCGATAACCTCTGCCGTTTCGGGCTTTTCCGCGCTGACCGAGGCGGGCGAAACGCCGCCCGGGCGGTGCGTAACCGCGTCCGTCGTCTCCGCGTCGAATACGTGTATTTTTTCAATCAGCACGTCCAGTGAGAGCGCGTCGCCGCGGTGAACGGGTACGTCGTTAAACTCACGCACAATCAGCCGCAGTCCGCCCGGCACATCGACGTAGATATTCGTCTCCGCGCCGAGAACCTCCACGACGTCCGCGACGCCGCCGGCAATGCCCGTACCGACCTTGGGGTCCGCGCTGACGCGCAAATGCTCCGGCCGGATACCGATATGCACCTTTTTACCGACGAGTGCCGCGATTTCTTCCTTTGACGCGACGACCTCTGCCAGCGACAGGCGGTGTTCGCCGTTCTCGCCGACGACGGCAAAAATGCCGCCGTTCTCGCTAATGACGTCCGCGTCGATGAAATTCATTCGCGGCGAGCCAATAAAGCTCGCGACAAACTCATTTGACGGATAGTCGTAGATGTCCTTCGGTGAATCGACCTGCAAAATCCGCCCTCCGCTCATCAGCACAATGCGGTCGCCCATTGTCATAGCTTCCGTCTGGTCGTGCGTGACATAAATAAAGGTGGTTTTCAGCCGCTCGTGCAGGCGTACAATCTCCGCGCGCATATCCGTGCGGAGCTTTGCGTCGAGGTTCGACAGCGGCTCGTCGAGCAGGAACACCTGCGGATTGCGGACCATCGCGCGGCCGAGCGCGACGCGCTGGGATTCGCCGCCCGACAGCGCGCGCGGCTTGCGCGCGAGCAGGTGCGAAATGCCGAGGATTTCCGCGGTTTCGCGCACGCGCCTGTCAATCTCGTCCTTTTTGAAGTGCCTCATTTTCATTGCGAACGCCATATTCTTGTACACGGTCATATGCGGATACAGCGCGTAGCTTTGAAAGACCATCGCAATATTGCGGTCTTTCGGCGGGACGGCGTTCACCAAATCGTCGCCGATATAGAGCTGTCCCTCGGTGATTTCTTCGAGTCCCGCAATCATTCGCATTGTCGTGGATTTCCCGCAACCGGAAGGCCCGACGATTACGACAAACTCGCGGTCGGCGATTTCCAGATTAAACGAGTCCACTGCGCGATTGCCGCCCGGGTAGACCTTCGCTATGTCTTTTAGACTAATTCCAGCCAAAGTATTTCCTCCATCTATCTTCCGCGTTCGGCTTAGCCGCTCCGCGGAACATTTGCTCTTTCGTTTAGACGCGCGCCGTTGTGTAAAAGTTCCAGAAACAACCCGTAGATTATATCATATTTATGGTATAAGTCCATATTTTTATAGAAAAATTCATAAAATAAAAACCGGACGGGTATTCTCGTCCGGTTTTTTGCAAAATATTCAGCCGACTACCGCGTTCCGCACGTCCGCGGAGAAGTAGAGACTGCCGAGCGCGGCGACGGCTCCGCCCGTTTCCGCAAGCTCCGTCGCCCGCGCGACGCCGGCGCGGATATCCGCGAACGCCTCGGCGGGAACGCCGTAGCCCGAGAGCAGCTTTTGCAGCTCCGGCGCCTTCATCGCGCGCGGGTTCGGCGGCGTGACCGCGATAAACGCCTTTGCGAGCGTCGCGATTGCGTCCATCATCGCCGCTACGTCCTTGTCCGCCATCACGCCGACGAGGAACACGAGCTTTTCTCCGCGGAACAGGTCGCGAATGCTCTCGGCGGCGGCGGCGATGCCGTGCGGGTTGTGCGCGCCGTCGATGATGAACATCGGGTTTTTCCGCAGAACCTCAAACCGTCCCGGCCACTTGACCGCCGCGATTCCGTTTTTAATGTTGTCGTCGGTTATCGTATAGCCCTTGTCCCGCAACGCCTCAAGCGCGGTAATCGCGAGCGCGGCGTTTTTCGGCTGATACGACCCGACGAGCGGCAGCTTAACGCCCGTGAGCGGCGTGAAGTCAATGACCGAGCCGTCCAGCGACGAGGACGCGACCCTGAGCCGCGAAAAATCCGTCCTTGTGAGGTGCGCGCCGACGTCCGCGCATTTGCGCTCAAACACCGCGAGAGCCTCCGGCTCCGCGCCGTAGACCACGACGTCACCGCCGGACTTGATAATCCCCGCCTTGGCGGACGCGATTTCCGCGAGCGTCGAGCCGAGCTCGGACGTGTGGTCCAGCCCCATTGCGGTAATCACCGCAAGCTCCGGCGTCGGTATTACGTTCGTCGAGTCCAGCTCGCCGCCCATTCCGACCTCAAGTATCACAATATCGCATTCGCGCCGCGCGAAATACAGCATAGCGAGGGCCGTAATAAGCTCGAATTCCGTTGGGGAGTCGGTCATCGAGTCGGCAAACGGTCGGATAGCGTCCGTCATTTCCTCCAACTCCGCGTCGGAGATTTGCTCGCCGTTCACCTGCATACGCTCGTTAAAGCGCAGAATATACGGCGAGGTGTACAGGCCCGTTTTGTATCCCGCGTCGCGCAGCACCGAGGCGAGCATAGCCGCCGTGCTGCCCTTGCCGTTCGTCCCCGCGATGTGGACGAATTTCAGCGTCTTTTCGGGGTTGCCGAGCATTTCAAGCAGCGCGCGCGTGCGCTCAAGTCCGGGCTTTGCCCCTACCCATTTAACGCTGTGTATGTATTCGAGGGTAGTTTCGACTGACATTGTTATTCAACCTTCTCTGCTGTGATTTGATTTTTCCTCGCCGTAACATCAATCAACTCACCGATACCGTATATCACGAGCGACGAGACGACCGTTGCGAGTATCATACAAATTGCGAACACCATCAAAAACGGTACGGCGACAACCTCGCGCATCGATAGCATAGCGACAGCCGTGAGTCCGAGACCAAGGGCGACGACAATTCCGCTGGCGACCTTTAGGAATGCCGCAATGGGATTACGATTTTCGGACTTGATGA
>JAISJC010000108.1 GCA_031261745.1 Oscillospiraceae bacterium | reverse complement strand
ACGACGATGACGTGGCTGTAATCGGATTTCATCCAGTCGAGCGGCGTCCCGCCGAACGCGAGGAAAACGCCGTTGAGCGCGCCGTTGTAGTCAAAGATGACCTGCCAGATAAGTACGATTGACGCGACAGGAACCATCATCGGCGACAGGAAAAACGTACGGAACTTGCTCTTTCCGGGGATTTTCATTTCCAGCACCATCGCGAGAAGGAGCGACAGCACGACCGCGAGCGGCACCGCAATCGCGGAGAACCGCAGCGTATTACGCGCCGCCATCTGGAACGCGCTGTTCGTGAACACCTGAACGAAGTTGCGGAATCCGACGAAGTTATTGGCGATCGGGTTGTCAACCATCGAGTATCGGATAATCTGCGCAAACGGAGCCACAAAGAACACCATTACGCCGATAAAACTCGGAAGCAGATAGCCGAACGAGATTATTTTTTCTGCGCGGCTGCCTTTCATTCCGATAGTCGGCTTGGCGGCGCGCTTTTGCGCCGCCGTCGGCCTCTGAGGTTTAATTTTTATCGCTTTCGCACTCATTCGGTAACCTCTGCCGGTTCAGGCGTTTCCGGTTTCACCGATGCGGGAGAAACACCGCCGGGGCGGTGCGTAACCGCGTCCGTCGTCTCCGCGTCAAAGATGTGAATCTTCTCAATCAGCACGTCAAGCGAGAGCGCGTCGCCGCGGTGAACGGGAACGTCGTTAAACTCACGCACGATAAGCCGCAGTCCGCCGGGAATATCGACGTAGATATTCGTCTCCGCGCCGAGGACCTCAACGACATCCGCCGTGCCTCCGGCAAGTCCCGCCCCGTACTTAGGCTCTTTGCTGACGCGCAGATGCTCCGGCCGAATGCCAATATGTACCTTTTTGCCGACAAGAGCCGCGACCTCTTCTTTTGACGCGGTAACCTCGGACAGCGACAGCTTGTGTTCGCCGTTCTCGCCGGCGATAGCGAAGATTCCGCCGTTCTCGCTGATAACGTCCGCGTCAATAAAATTCATTCGCGGCGAACCGATGAAGCTCGCTACAAACTCATTCGTCGGATAGTCATAGATGTCCTTCGGCGAATCGACCTGCAAAATCCGTCCCCCGCTCATCAGCACGATGCGGTCACCCATTGTCATAGCTTCCGTCTGATCGTGCGTAACATATATAAAGGTAGTTTTGAGTCGTTCGTGCAACCGGACAATCTCCGCGCGCATATCCGTGCGCAGTTTTGCGTCGAGGTTCGACAGCGGTTCGTCGAGCAGGAACACCTGCGGGTTGCGCACCATCGCCCGTCCGAGCGCGACGCGCTGGGATTCGCCGCCCGACAGCGCGCGCGGCTTGCGCGCGAGCAGGTGCGAGATGCCGAGAATCTCCGCGGTCTCGCGCACGCGCTTGTCAATTTCGTCTTTTTTGAAGTGCCGCATCTTCATCGCAAACGCCATATTCTTGTACACGGTCATATGCGGATAAAGCGCGTAGCTTTGAAAGACCATCGCGATATTGCGGTCTTTCGGCGGGACGGCGTTCACCAAATCATCGCCGATATAGAGCTGCCCCTCGGTGATTTCTTCAAGTCCCGCAATCATTCGCATTGTTGTGGATTTTCCGCAGCCGGAAGGTCCGACGATTACGACAAACTCGCGGTCGGCGATTTCCAGATTAAACGAATCCACCGCGCGATTGCCGCCCTGATAGACCTTTGCTATGTCCTTTAATATAATACCTGCCAAAATGCATCCTCCATATATCTTCCTCGGTCGGCAATGCCTCCCTCCGGAACATTTGCTCTTTCGTTTAGACGCACACCGTTGTGTAAAAGTTCCGAAAACAACCTGTTAATTATAACACATTTATGGTACAAGTCCATATTATCACAGAAAAATTCATAAAATAAAAAACGGGCGAGTAATCTCACCCGTTTTTTTGTAAAATATTCAGCCCGTGACCGCGTTACGCACGTCCGCCGAAAAGTACAGGCTGCCGAGCGCGGCGACGGCTCCGCCGGTTTCCGCAAGTTCCGTCGCCCGCGCGACGCCGGCGCGGATATCCGCGAACGCCTCGGCGGGTACGCCGTAACCCGAAAGCAGCTTTTGCAGTTCGGGTGCCTTCATCGCGCGCGGGTTCGGCGGCGTGACCGCCACAAATGCCTTTGCGAGCGGCGCGATTGAATCCATCATCGCCGCGACGTCCTTGTCAGCCATTACGCCGACGAGGAACACGAGCTTTTCGCCGCGGAACAGGTCGCGAATGCTCTCGGCGGCGGCGGCAATCCCGTGCGGATTGTGCGCGCCGTCGATGATAAACAGCGGATTCTTCCTCAGAACCTCGAACCGTCCCGGCCACTTAACCGCCGCGATTCCGCTTTTAATGTTGTCGTCCGTGATTTTATAGCCTTTGTCCCGCAACGCTTCGAGCGCGGTAATCGCGAGCGCGGCGTTGCGCGGCTGATACGACCCGACGAGCGGGAGCTTAATGCCCGCGAGCGGCGCGAAATCAATAATTGAGCCTTCAAGCGACGAGGCCGCCACCGTGAGCCGCGAAAAATCTGTCTTTGTCAGCTTCGCTCCGGCGTCTGCGCACTTGCGCTCGAACACGGTGAGAGCCTCCGGCTCCGCACCATATACGACGACGTCGCCGCCTTTTTTGACGATACCCGCCTTGGCGGACGCGATCTCCGCAAGCGTCGAGCCGAGTTCCGCCGTGTGATCCAGCCCCATCGCGGTGATAACCGCAAGTTCAGGCGTCGGGATTACGTTCGTCGAGTCAAGCTCGCCGCCCATTCCGACTTCAAGAATGACAATATCGCATTTGCTGCGCGCGAACCAGAGCATCGCGAGAGCCGTAATAAGCTCGAATTCCGTTGGGGAATCGGTCATCGAGTCGGCAAACGGACGGATAACGTCCGTCATCTCTTCCAGCTCCGCATCGGTGATTTGCTCACCGTTCACCTGCATACGCTCGTTGAATCGCAGGATATACGGCGAGGTGTACAGACCCGTTTTATAGCCCGCGTCGCGCAGCACCGAGGCAATCATCGCCGCCGTGCTTCCCTTGCCGTTCGTCCCGGCGATGTGTACGAATTTCAGCGTTTTTTCGGGATTTCCGAGCTTTTCGAGCAGCGCGCGCGTGCGCTCCAATCCGGGCTTCGCCCCGACCCATTTAACGCTGTGTATGTATTCAAGTGTGGATTGAATGGACATCACTAAATGCTTCCTTTATCCGATAAGTCTTTGCCGGTGCAGAATCACCACGACGCGCAGCAGGACGGGAATCACTACGACCTGCACCGGAATGAGAATCAAGGTCTGCGGAATCCGCGCGACGACCGTTGCGGCGTAGGTTCCGCCTGCGCCGAAGCCGGCGAGAAACAGCCAGTAGGAGTTGGCGAGAAGCGACAGCAGAAGCTGATTGAGTACGACGGGCGCGACAATACGCACCCACGTTTTCGGCTTGTCGAGGCTGCTCCCGTCCGCGCCGTAGAGGAACACGCCGAACATAAAGCCCATAAGCGCAAGGCTCAGCGTCAGTCCCGGCAGCGGGACATTGCCCTCAATTACGGTTCCGAGGACGTCCGCGATTACATATGCGGCAGTCGCCCAGACGGGACCGAACGCACACGCGCAGATCACAATCGGCACGAACGAGAACCCGATTTTCACGAACGACGTGCGAATGGACAGAAAACGGTTAAAAACGATTTCGAGCGCGATAAGCAGTGCGAGCTGTATCATCAGCTTTACGGAGAACGGGATTTTGAACATACTTTTTGACATAGAAATACCTCCATTTTAATGTGACTTTTGCCACATAATGGAGGTTTCTCCGTTACGCGGCAACGGGTGCGAACCCCAAACCGTAGGCTTTCGCCTTTCGTCCCCCGGCAACTCCCCATCCGGTGGGCACTTAACGCTTGTGGCTCTACTCTGCCGAAGATTCTCTCGAATCTTCGCGGTTATTATAGCACAACTTTTCCCGTTTGTCTACTATTATTTTCAAACACGCTTATTCGACAGCTTTCGACAAGTGCGCCATATATAGCAACTTATAATCTTATAAAACGCAATATGTGGGAATAGATGGATAGAGATTATGCAGTATATATTAGCGGCGAGTTTGTTCCCGTCACAGAGGAGGTATACCGCGCATACTACTCTGAAAAACGACGCGAAAAGACGCTCACGGAAAAGGACGCCCGCCACGGTCTGATGTCCTTTGAAAATTTGGACGCTGTCGCGTCCGACGACCCCGGCGTCGAGGATCACATAATTGCAAATGAGACGAGGGAGAGGCTCGCCGCCGCACTCACACGGTTAAACGAAACAGAGCGTGAACTCATTCACGCTCTGTTTTTTATGAATTTGCCGCTTGCCGAACTTGCGCGGGATCTCGGCATTCCGCGTAAAACTTTGGAATACCGCAGAGATAAAGTGCTGGCGAAATTGCGAAAATTTTTATCTCTATTTTAACGTATTCTCTTTTAACACGACGTCGTGCGCGCCGCCCTCGACTATTGACGTTGAGGATACGAGCGTGAGCCGCGCTTTTTTTTGCAGCTCCGGCACCGTGAGCGCGCCGCAGTTGCACATTGTCGAGCGCACCTTGCCGAGCGTGAGCGCGAGGTTGTCTTTCATCGAGCCGGCGTACGGCACATAACTGTCCACGCCCTCTTCAAACGTTAGCTTGCCCGCGCCGCCGAGGTCGTACCGCTGCCAGTTGCGCGCGCGCGCGCTGCCCTCGCCCCAGTATTCTTTCATATAGCTGCCGCCGACGGACACGCGGCTGTTCGGGGCTTCGTCAAACCGCGCGAAATACCGCCCAAGCATAAGAAAGTCCGCGCCCATCGCGAGCGCGAGCGTGAAATGGTAGTCGTGTACAATGCCGCCGTCGGAGCAGATCGGGACGTAGACGCCCGTTTCCTCGAAGTATTCGTCGCGGGCGCGCGCGACCTCAATCACCGCCGTCGCCTGACCGCGGCCGATACCCTTTTGCTCGCGCGTGATGCAGATTGAGCCGCCGCCGATGCCGACCTTTACGAAGTCCGCGCCGCAATCCGCGAGGAAGCGGAACCCCTCCGCGTCAACGACGTTGCCCGCACCGATTTTTACCGCGTCGCCGTAGGTTTCGCGCACCCAGTCGAGGACGAGCTTTTGCCACTCGGAATACCCCTCCGACGAGTCGATACAGAGTACGTCCGCGCCTGCGCTGATCAGCGCGGGAATCCGCTCCTTGTAGTCGCGCGTGTTCACGCCCGCGCCGACGATGTATTTTTTGTGTTCGTCGAGCAGTTCAAGCGGGTTCTCCTTGTGCGAGTCGTAGTCCTTGCGGAACACGATGTACAGCAGCCGCCCGTCGTCCGCGATAATCGGCAGGGCGTTGAGTTTGTTGTCCCAGATGATGTCGTTCGCGTCGTGCAGCGATGTGTTCGCGGGCGCGGTAATCAGCTTTTCAATCGGGGTCATAAAGCTCGTCACCTGCTCGTCGCCCGACATACGCGAAACGCGGTAGTCGCGGCTCGTAATAATCCCAAGGAGCTTTCCGTGCGGCGTGCCGTCCGAGGTTACGGCGACGGTCGAATGCTCGGTTTTCTCTTTGAGCGCGAGGATGTCGTTGAGCGTATCCGTCGGCGCGGCATTGGAATCGGACGTCACAAAGCCCGCCTTGTACGACTTCGCGCGGGCAATCATCGCGGCCTCCTCTTCAATCGTCTGCGAGCCGTAGATAAAGGATACGCCGCCCTCTTTTGCGAGCGCGACGGCCATTTTATCGTCGCTCACAGCCTGCATAATCGCCGACGTGAGCGGGATATTCATATGAATCGCGGCTTCCTCGCCGCGACGAAACTTAACAAGCGGACAGCGCAGCGACACATTCGCGGGCGTCGAGTCGGTGCCGGAATATCCTGGAACGAGCAAAAACTCCGAAAAAGTGCGACTGGGTTCCTCATAAATATACGCCATTGTATATCAGTCCTTTCGTCGAAATATATTAAAGTTTAGTATATCACGTCGATATTTGATTGTCAATATAATTATCGTCAAAAGCGAGATTACTTCCGCAATTCTATACACCGCCGGCTCGCGGTAGCGCACGGTAACGGTTCCGCCGCGGGTTCCGCTCGGTAAGTTGACGCGCACGACGCCGTTTTCGCCCGCGTCCGCCGTGAGTGCGCCCCCGTATTCATCTTCCGCAACGTAACCGGGGTAATAGTACAGCGGCAGTTCGGCGTATGCTCCGTCCTGCGCGCCCTCAAAATCGAAAGTAACGGTCGTGTAGTCGCGGTCAATATTATTAATCTCCGCGCCAAAGCCGACGACGCCCGTCCCGCGCTCCAAAAGCGCGTCCTTGCCCGTGCCGTGCCGCAGATATTCCTGCCCGCCGAGCATCGTGGTGTTCGGCTTCGCGTAACTGTCGGCAAGGGCGGCGGTGAGCTTGTCGTTCTGCAAATAATTGTCATAATACGGCGAAACCGCGAAAATCACGGCGAGCGCGCAGACGAACAGGATTGCGTGGCGGTGTTTCTCCGCGCTTTCGGCAAAGTGCGCGACGCCGCAGGTCAGAACCACGGCAAGCCCGACGGACGCGATTCCGAGGTACCGCCACGGGAATTGCACGGACACGAGCAGCCGCCCGACAACCGGCAGTTCCGCCGCGAGCCGCCACGGGAACAGCGTTGACGCGGCAAACAGCGCGCCGAGAGCGAGGAAGAACGCACCGCGCACGCCGCTCTGATCCCTGTCGCGCTTCGCAAACCGAATATACATATATATAATGAGTCCGAGGCCGAATATGCCGCCGACCGTCAGCGGCATTCCCGTAAACGGCGATTTGAGTTCTTCGGAAAGGCCGTCCGCCTTAATAAATGTCGCAAACAGTTCGACGGGATAGACCGCGTGGTTGTACGAGTCAAAGGCCGCGTAGCGCACGTTCAGGTCCGTGGTCCCGATGTGTAGCATAGGGACAATCACCCAGAGCGTGAGCAGGAGCGTCGCCGCGGCGGCTTCTGCAAGCGCGAGAACGCGCTCCGCCGTGAAAAAGCGTTTCAGATTGAACAGTAAAATCACGAAGCACGCCTCCGCCGCAATAAGCGCGGACAGTACGTGACAGTTAATCAGCCCGACAAAGCCCGCCGTCAGCAGCCATTTCGCGTGCTTTGCGTCGCCGCGCAGCAGCTCGTACATTCCGAGAAACACGCACGGCAGAAACGCCATACCGATAATCTCGCCGACGGCGGCGCGCGTGAAAATGCAAATCAGGCGGTAGAGGCAGAGCGTGTACGCGAGCATCGCGAACAGCGCGACGTCGCCGCTCTTGAAGAAACGCTTTGCGCACAGGTACGATATGCCCGCCGTCATTAAATTCACCGCGAAGATAAACACCTGATATGACGTGAGCGGCGAAAATCCGAGAATACGCAGCAGCGCGGGGAAATACAAAAACAGCGGCGGGTACATTATCGGGTCCGCGTAACCGTATCCGTTCAGGAACGCGGGGTTAATCCGCACGGGGAATTGCCCAGACAGCAGCCCCTGATACACGCCCTCAATGCGCGTCAGGTGAAAGTGAATATCGTGCGCCCACGGCAACACGTGCCGAAAAATCGGCGCGGAGGAAACCGCAGCCGCAAACAGACAGCATAGAATTACAATCCTGCGCGGGGTGAGCTTTAACCGCATTTTTTTGCCGCCTTTCTATCCGATAAGGCTCCCGAAGCCATAGGTAATTCCCGTGACGAATACCGCCGCAATCGCGACGCCCGCGCATATCGCGGGGAGCGCGGTTTTCAGCCTTATATCGAGCATTGCGGCAATCAGCGCGCCCGTCCACGCGCCCGTTCCGGGCAGCGGGATTGCGACGAAAAGGCACAGCCCGAACAAAATTCCGCGGCGCATCTCGCCGCCCTTGCGGACCGCGCGGTTTTCGAGCTTTTCGGCGAAACGCCCAAGCTTGGGGAAGTGCTTCTTAATCCACGCGAAAACCCGCCGCACAAACAGAATGATAAACGGCACCGGCAGGCAATTTCCGGCGAACGCGACCGCCGCCGCCGCAAACGGCGGAATGTGGTTCGCGGCGGCGTAAATTAGCGAGCCGCGCAGCTCGACCACGGGGACCATAGACATCAGAAAGGTTATGATGTACTCTCTCATTTTACCCCGTTTCCGCGCAGCTTTATAATCTCGTCGCGCAAAACCGCCGCAAGCTCGTATTCCATCATCTTCGCGGCCTTGTTCATCTCTTTTTCAAGGCGCGCAAGCTCCGTTTCGCGCTCCTTCTTCGTCATAACAATGCCGTCCTTGTTGCGGGACTTCTTCCCGTCGTCCGCCGAGGAAATTTCCAGCAGTTCGCGGACGCTCTTAATAATCGTCGTCGGCGTAATCCCGTGCGCCTCGTTGAACGCCGTTTGCTTTTCGCGGCGGCGTTCCGTCTCGTCAATCGCGGCGCGCATAC
The DNA here is from genome assembly GCA_031261745.1 of Oscillospiraceae bacterium. Lineage (GTDB taxonomy): Bacteria > Bacillota > Clostridia > Oscillospirales > Oscillospiraceae > JAIRRO01. The sequence goes on along the minus strand of JAISJC010000108.1, from coordinate 15,213 downwards.
TGCGCGTAATCGTGTCCGCGTACATTATAACCGTACCGTCGGAATTTCGCGCCGCGCGACCGATTGTCTGAATCAGCGACGTTTCGCTGCGCAAAAAGCCCTCCTTGTCCGCGTCGAGAATCGCAACTAAGGACACTTCTGGGAGGTCCAGTCCCTCGCGTAAGAGGTTGATTCCCACAAGCGCGTCGAACTCTCCGAGGCGCAGGGAACGTATAATCTCCATTCGCTCCATCGTCGTGATGTCGTGGTGCATATAGCGGCAGCGAATGCCGGAATTTGTGAGGTAATTTGTGAGGTCCTCGGCCATTTTCTTCGTGAGTGTCGTCACGAGGACGCGCTCGCCGCGCTCGCTCCGCGCGGAAATCTCACCGATGAGGTCGTCAATCTGTCCGTCGGTCTTTCGCACGTCGATTATCGGGTCCAGCAGACCCGTCGGCCGTATAATCTGCTCCGCAATCTGCGCGGAGCGTTCGCGCTCGTACTTCGACGGCGTGGCGGAAACATAGATGACCTGCTTCACGCGCTCCGTAAACTCGTCGAATTTCAGCGGGCGGTTGTCAAACGCCGACGGCAGGCGAAAGCCGTACCGCACCAAATTCTCTTTCCGCGCGCGGTCGCCCTTGTACATCGCGCCGACCTGCGGGAGCGTGACGTGCGATTCGTCAATAAACATCAGATAATCCTCAGGGAAGTAGTCGAGGAGCGTCATCGGCGCGGAACCCTCCGGCCGGCCGCTGATTATCCGCGAATAGTTCTCGATTCCGCTGCAATAGCCCAGCTCGCGAATCATCTCAATATCATAGCTCGTGCGCTGGTGAATGCGCTGCGCCTCGACGAGTTGATTCTCGCGCTCGAAATACTCCACGCGGTCAACAAGTTCATTGCGTATCTCCGCAATCGCGCGCTCCATTTTCTCCTCGGTCGTGACGTAGTGCGACGCGGGGTAGATTGCGACGTGCTGCAATATTCGCACGGGAACGCCGGTCACGACGTTAATCTCCGAAATGCGGTCAATCTCGTCGCCGAAAAACTCAACGCGAATCGCGTTGTCGCGCGAGTATACGGGGAAAATCTCAACCGTGTCGCCGCGCACGCGGAACATATTGCGCTCAAACGCGACGTCGTTGCGCGTGTAGCGGATTTCGACGAGCTTTTTCAGCAAATCGTCGCGCTCGCGCTTCTGCCCAGGGCGGAGCGAGATGACGAGCGACGAGTAGTCAATCGGGTCGCCGAGGCCGTAAATACACGACACGGAGGACACTACAATCACGTCGCGCCGCTCGAACAGCGCGCTCGTCGCCGAGTGGCGGAGCCGCTCAATCTCGTCGTTAATCGACGAGTCCTTTTCGATGAACGTGTCCGTGTGCGGGATATACGCCTCCGGCTGATAGTAGTCGTAATAGGACACGAAAAACTCCACGGCGTTTTCGGGAAAAAACTCCCGAAACTCCGCGCAGAGTTGCGCCGCAAGCGTTTTATTGTGCGCGAGGATAATCGTCGGGCGGTTCAGCCGCTCGATAATCTTCGCCATCGTATACGTCTTGCCGGAACCCGTCACGCCGAGCAGCGTCTGCTCTTCAAGTCCCAGCTCAACGCCGTTCGCCAGCGCGTCAATCGCCTCCGGCTGGTCGCCGGCGGGCGAATATTCACTTACAACCTTAAAATCGGGCATAAATCCTCCGCCCCTATACTAATTATCCAGCAGCTTTTTCAATATTATCGGGTCTTTTTTCGCGAGTTTCGCCTGCTCCGCCGCAAGCTCGTTCAGCGCATCGGACAACTCCGCGCGCTTCTGCGTGACCTCAATCGCGCGGAAAATCGCGTCCTCCGCGCTGAATTCCTCCGGCGTGCCGAGGTTCGGCATTCCGAGTGTTTCGAGGAACACCCGGAGCTTCGGATCAACGTCAATTCCCATTGACGGCGTTCCCGCCCGCGCCGCGAAAATCAGCGCGTGGAGCCGCATTGATATGACGAAATTCGCTTCGGCGAGTATCGCGAGAATCTCACGCGGGGACAGTTCGCGCTCCGGCACCTTGCCGCCGCGCTTCATCTTCGACGCGACTTCGCGTGAGAACGCCGCGTCTCCCGACGCCTGCATCGGCAAAAACACGACGTCAACCGCCAGTTCGCTTGACACGGCGTCGCAGAGCTTCGCAAGCTCCGCGGCAAGGTTCGGGGTCTGCTTCCACGGTCTCACGCATACGGCGACAAACTCGCGCGTTTCATCTAATCCGGCCGAGCGTAAAATCTCTATCCGCTCGTTCTTTGGCGGCAGTTCCGTCGTGAAAACCGGATCTCCGGTTATTACAATGTCGTCGCGCGTCACGCCCATATTCCGCAGTTCTTCAAGACTGCGCTCGTCGCGCAGCGTCACGGCGGCCGCGCCCTCAACCGCGCGTTTCACGCGATTGCGATTGGACGTACGGTTCACAGGACCGATGCCGTTCGCGTAAATCATAACGGGCTTGCGGAAGAACCGCGCCGTTCGGATAACCGACAGATAGTACAGCAGCGAACGCGTTGAGGTATTGTCCTGCAACAGACTTCCGCCGCCGAAAACGAGCGCGTCGGACTGCGCGATTGTACCCGCCACCGCGAACGGATTGAATCGCGCCGCGGCGTAAAACCCGTATTTTTCGCGCGTAACCTTCGGATTTTTTGATAAAACAGTGATTTCCGTGTTCGCGCGTGACGCGGTTATACTGCGGTGAACCGCCTGCATTATCGCCTCGTCACCCGCATTGCCGAATCCGAAATATCCGGAGAGCGCGACGCGGCGCGGCAAGGCGTCAAGGCTCGCGTAAACGCGCTCCACATCGTCAACCATCCGCGCAACCGAGTAATTGCGCGTGACGATATCCCGTCCGTCCGCGCCGAGGCGCGCGTTGCGCGTGCGGTACGGGACGGAATTGCGGTTCTCAAAGAACGCCGCGATGTCCGCCGTAAGCGTATCCGGGTCCGTCGGCGGGCAGTCGCGCACGGTAAAATTCGTTGCGATTGCACGGTCAAGCCGCTCCTTTGTGAGCAGACCGAGATACCCCTCGCCGCCCGCGAGAATGACGGGCAGACCCGTCGCCATTGCTTCAAGCGCGGCGCGGGAGACGCCGACGAACAGCTCGCCCGCGGCGAGGATTTCGTCAATATCCGTCCGTATACCCGTCATAATCACGGCATTATATCCGACGGATTCGTTCACCTGCGCCGCACGCGTGTTGAATTCAAGCTCCGCGTCGCCGCCGCCCGCTATGATGATGCGCAAACCGCGTATAACCTGTGTGAGAACGGGCGCGGCGTCAATCAGCGCGCGTACGGCGGCCGACGGCGCGGACGCCGTATGGTCGAGCCGCGCGACATTCACGATTACGGGCGCGGTCTCCGGAATCGCGAACTCCTGCTTTATATGCTTGCCCTGCGTTCCGGGGGAAAAACGCTCCGTGTCAATGCCGTTTACGGAGACGGTGATGTTTTCCTCTCGGACGCTCTTATAGTTTTCCAGCAGATATTTCTTTATATCCTCGGACACGGCGATGGTGCGCTGACCCCAGTTCGACAGGAGCTTTTTCGCGCCCTTTGCGACGAAAACCCAGTGCGCCGTGGTGACAAAATTGAACCTGTATCTGCGCCGCAAAATCCCGCACAGAAACGCGGGAATCCGCGCGTGCGCGTGGACAATATCAAATTTTTCGACGTTGATAAGCGCGGACAACGCGCCGAGAGACATCGCCATATCGCGCGGGCGGTGCGTGTTGAGCGGCGCGTAAACGTGTCGCGCACCCGCTTCTGAAATGTCTTTCTCGTAAATGCCGCCGGCAGAGATGACCGTAACCGCGTGTCCGCGCCGGCAGAGTTCACGGCACAGCTCGACGACGTGCGTCTCCGCGCCGCCGATGTCGAGTGCCATTGTCGCAAGCAAAACCTTCAAGCTACCGCTCTCCTATTCCGCAGGATTTACTGAATACACATACGCTTTAACCGTGGCGTACTTCGTGAGGAACACCGACTCCTGGTTCACATTTATCTCAAAGGCGCGTCCTGCGTAATAATGACCGTTTGAGTACGAGCAGTCGGCGCGTATTGTTACGATAAGGTCAACCTTGCTCTCTATCTTCCCCATCGTATACGTGCCGTCGGCGAGCTGCGAGGGGGCGGATGCGGGCTTAATCTCAACGGCGGTGATAATGCCGGGGGCGTTGACGGAATCGGGGTGAAGCTCGTCGCCGATTTGGTACAGCTTGGCGTGAGTTTCGCGGATATCCCGCGCGATTATTTGGTATTCGACGCTCGTCGTGGCGGTCGCGCCCGTAACCTGCTCGATTATCTGCTTCTTCGCGCCGACGACGATTACGACGACCGCGACAATGGCAATCACGAGTATGTCTATAAAACTGACTTTGCCGAACAGACGGCCGTTTTTATCAATAATCTTCATAATCCGTCTACCTCTCGACATCTACAATCATTCCGACGCCCGAATATCCCGGGCCCGAAACGGTCAGCTGTGTACCCGCGCGGACGGGAAATCCGCCCGCGGCAACCTCGCTCCCGCTGTCAATCGCGGCAATTTCAACAATAATATACGCGGCTTCGCGCTCCGGCACCGCCGTGAGAATCATATCACCCGTGTACAAATCCCTCGACGTCATATAATACGGCGAGGACGTGACAGACACGACGCTCCCGATTGCGCGTTTCAGGATGACGTCGGTGAGCTTGTCCCCCGGCTTTATCAGTTCCGGCATTCCTACGGGCAGGTTTCCGAGTTCAAGCGTATACCGCGCGGTGACGGCCGTTCCGGGGTTAAGCGCGGTTCCGCCTCCGCCGTCGGCGTTGGACAGCCGCAGCAGTAAAAATCCCGCCGCGATAGCGGCGACAATAATAATTACGTCGAAAATGTTCACACGAAGTTTGAATTTAACCGGCTTTTGCTCTGACATACAATATCCTCCGCACTTGACTTTTTGCCTATTGCGCGTATAATAGCGCAATAGGCATTTAATTATATCATATATTTTGTTAAATGCAAGGGGCGTATTTATATTTGAAGATTCTTCACGTAATAACCGACTCGAACATCGGCGGCGCGGGAACCGTTTTGCTGAACCTGATGCGAAACGCCGACAGGACGCGCTTTGAATACACCGTCGCGGTTCCGCAGGGTTCAAAGCTCGTTCCCGAATTGCGCGCGCTCAATATCGGCGTCGTCGAAATGCCCGGCATCGGCGAGAAGTCGCTGAACCTCGCGGCGATATCCGGATTTCGCAAATTAATCCGCGAAATCCGTCCCGACGTGGTTCATACGCACGCCTCACTGTCCGCGAGAATTGCGGCAAAACTTTCTGGCAATACCAAAATAGTTCACACGCGCCACAGCGTTTTTGATGTTACACCCGAACAAAAACGATTTTATCGCAGATTTATTTCCAGTATAATCAACAATATTTTCAGTGACAGAATCATCGCCGTGTCCCCCGCCGCCGCCGAAAACCTCATTGACCTTGGGACAAGCCCCAAGAAAATCACCGTCGTTTTCAACGGTGCGGAACCCGCGCGGGCGTTGACGGAGGCCGAAAAAACGGACGCGCGGGACGAATTCGGCGTCAACGCCGACGATTTCGTCTGCGCCATTATCGCGCGGCTCGAAGAGGTCAAGGGTCACCGCTATATTCTCGAAGCCGCAAAGTGGCTCCGCGAGTGCCCGATTAAAATCCTCGTCGCGGGTACGGGCGTTCTCGACGCAGAGCTGCGCGAGCTTGCCGCGCGGGAAAAGCTCGACAACGTGATTTTCACGGGCTTCGTGCGCGAGATTTACAAGGTTGAGAATATTATGGACATTCAACTCAACGCTTCATACGGCACCGAGGCGACGAGTCTCGCGCTTTTGGAGGGAATGAGCCTGTCAAAGCCCGCGATTGTGTCCGACTTCGGCGGCAATCCGTACGTGATTCGCGACGGCGAAAACGGGCTTGTGGTGCCGAAACGCGACGCCGCCGCGCTCGCGAACGCGATTTTGCGGCTGTACGGCGACCGCGCGCTCACCGCGCGGCTCGGAGAACAGGCGAAGCGCGACTACGACGCGACTTTCACCGCCGAGGTTATGGCGCACAACACGGAAAATGTGTATTTGGAGGTTTTGAAATGAAGGTTTTAGTCACCGGCGGTGCCGGCTACATCGGCGCGACAATCTGCTCCGCGCTCATTGACGCGGGTCACACGCCCGTGATTCTCGATTCGTTCGTCAACGGGCGGCGCGAATACGCGGACGGCCGCATTTCCTACGAGGGCGACATCGCCGACGCGGCGTTACTCGACCGCATTTTCTCCGGACACGCGGATATCGCCTGCGCGATTCATTGCGCCGCGCTGATTACGGTGCCGGAATCCGTGTCCGACCCGTACCGCTACTACCGCGAGAACGTCGGAAAGTCAACGGAGCTGTTTCATCAGCTCGTCGAACACGGCGTAAAGCGCGTGATTTTCAGCTCGTCGGGCGCGATTTACGACGACGTGCCGGACTTTGAGGTCACGGAGGACGCGCCTCTGAACCCGCGCAGCCCGTACGCGCGCACAAAATTTATGATGGAGCAGGTTTTGCGCGATTACACTGCGGCATATGACCTGAAAGCGATTGCTCTGCGGTACTTCAACCCCATCGGAGCCGACCCGAAGCTCCGCACCGGCTTGCAGCAAAAGCTCCCGACTCACGTCCTCGGCAAGCTCATTTCCGTCGCGGCGGGGCGCGAGCCGGAGTTCACGCTCACGGGCGTGGACTGGCCGACGCGCGACGGCACGGCGATCAAGGACTATATCCACGTCTGGGACCTCGCGCGCGCACACGTCGTCGCGGCGGAGCGGTTCGACGACGCGTTTGAGCCGAAAAGCGAAAAATTTTCCGTCATCAACCTCGGCACGGGAACGGGCGTGACCGTGCGCGAGATTGTCACGGCGTTTGAAAAGGTCCTCGGACGCGAAATACCCAAGCGCGAGGCTCCACCGCGCGACGGCGATGTTCCCGGAGCTTACGCGAACGCCGAAAAGGCGGCGCGGCTCCTCGGCTGGCGCACCGAAAGGTCCATTGAGGACGGCATAGCCGACGCACTCCGCTGGGACGAGGTTCGCGACACAATATTAAAATAACACAAACGAAAACCACCCGTGAGGGTGGTTTTTTTCGTCTATTTCGCCGCGTCGAGCGGGATATCGCCGAGGTTCACGCCGTAATTGTCCGGCGCGGTCGCGTCCACCGCGTCGAAAACCTTGAAATCAAAGCCTTTCGCCTCGATTACGACGCTGTATTTGCCCGTCGGCAAGTCGGTGAACCAGAAGTCGCCGAACTCGTCCGTCGTCGTCTGATATGTCTTGCCGCCGATTGTCGCGCGGACTTTCGCGCGCTCAATCACGTCCTTTTCGACGGGGTCATAGACCGTTCCGCCGATGAATCGCCCCGGCTTGTTGCGGTAATACACGCGCGGCTCGCAGCCGCTCTCCGGCTTTAAGACGTCCGCGCCGACGACGAAATCCTGTAATTCGGACGCCTCGCCGAAGCCGAGCGCGTCCGTCGGACACGCGTCCACACAACGCGGGAGCTTGTGTCCGTGGTCGAGCAAATGTGCGCAGCCCGTGCATTTCTGCGCGATTTTTTCGCTCTCGTTGAAGTAAACCGCGTCATACGGACACGCTTTTTCGCACTCGCGACAGCCCGTGCATTTCTCCGGGTCGAGAATCAGCAATCCGTCGTCGCGGCGGGTATACGCGTCGAATTTACAGGCCGCGGCGCACGCGGGATTCTCGCAATGGTTGCACAGATGCGGCTCGTAGTAAATTTTGACTTTGGGAATCGTGCCGCCGACGTGTTCGTGGAGCTTGACCCAGAAGTGTCCCGTCTCCGGCTGCGGCGCGGCATAGGGCCGCCAGTCGTTGTCCGCGTGTTCCTCCTTGCAGGCGAGCTGGCAGTTGTAACAGCCGTTGCACTTAGCGATATCTACTGTGAAAACTTTTGACATATATCCTCCCGGTCGATGCGGACACCGCCCATACATTTTGTTTTCACATTCTATCACACCCCGCGCAAAAACACAAACATTTTTCTCGCGTCCGCATATTATGTGTTGTGGGTGCGCTCACAAACTATCTAAGGAGCAAAAAAATGGGCGGATTAGTATATCTTCTCGGCAGTCCGCTGTTCTGGGGACTTTTCATCGCGGCCGCCGCGATTTCCTCACTGCTGACACGAGGGTTCATCAAAAGAAAAAATCCGGTGCGGCCGGTTATGCCACCGCGTCCTGTGCCTCCGCCGGCTCCCCCCGCGCCGCCGCAGCCCGATAACCGGCCCTGCGGAGAGAATTCACCGGGCCCTATCAAGCGTCCGTGTTATCGGGACGCGAAGAAATAACTGATGACATTGCGGAACTTCAACAGCTTATGGGCGATATGGGTTACGCCTATGACCCGCGCGAAAATGTCTTTTACACGACGATAGACGCGTGGCAGAGGAAGTACGGTTACTGCACGCTGTACGACGAAGGAATCGCGCCCTCCGGGATGATTGCGGACTGCGAGCCTGTCTATTTTACGCACGACGGCACGCGGTACCTCATCGAATTCTGGAAAGGGCAATACGGAATGACGACGGGCTGCGAGGTCGGGATTTACTACGACTCCGGACGCGAACTTCTCGGCAGTGAGTGGTTCGAGAGCGTGCCGGACGCGAATATGCTTGATATGTCCGTGACGCTGTACAAGAACAGCGTCGAGCTGTTCTCGCGCCACGCGCAGCACTGGTGGCTCACGGGCTTCGTCCTCGGCGAGTTTTCAAACACTTGGGAGCTTTCGCTTATGGCGACGATAATCATACCGAACGCGGAGATGCGCAGTGCGTTCCTGAATGCGCTGTGGCAGTTGGGCTACGCCTATACGGAGGCGTTTGAGCGCGGCGACACGGTGACCGTGTACTTCACGGAGCCAAAAACGCGACAGCCCGTAACGCGCACAAAGATACTGGAAAAATTCACGCAGACGAAGAATAGACTTATATGTGAAGAGTTTTCGCGCATTGTCGGCGGAAACACGAATATGTATGACATACTCGTCTACCTGAAAGAGGAATACCCTGGCTTATACGAGTCCGCGATAGAGATGGGCCGCCCTATGGAATCGTTTACGCGATATATGAACGAGCTGCCCGGACTGGGATAAATAACGGGGCGGGCTTTGCCCGCCCCCGCTTAACCGGAGGTGACCTGATGAACCACATAACGCGCGCGTATAAAAACGCGAAGATAGTACCCATTAGCGACTCCTCACGCATTGTACTCATATCCGACTGTCACCGCGGCTACGGCGGCTGGGCGGACAATTTCGCCGTGAACCAGAACACGTATTTCGCCGCGCTGCGCCACTATGAGCGCAACGGGTTTACATACATTGAACTCGGCGACGGCGACGAGCTTTGGGAGAACCGCCGGTTCGAGAACATTTCCGCGGTTCACTGCCACGTTTTCTGGCTCCTCGCGAAAATGCACGACGAGGGGCGGCTGTATATGCTCTACGGCAACCACGACATAGAAAAACGCAAAAAGCCGCACCTTATGGACACGTACTACGACGCGACGGAGACGCGCGCCCGCCCGCTCTTCCCCGGTATGCCCGTCTATGAGAGCCTTTTGCTACGGCGCGAACCCACCAACGAGGACATTTTTCTGCTGCACGGGCATCAGGCGGATTTTCTGAACGACAACCTCTGGCGGCTCGCGCGGTTCCTCGTGCGCTATCTGTGGAAGCCGCTCCAAGTCGTCGGCGTCAAGGCCCCGACGACGGGCGTAATCACGTCCAAGGCGCAGATGAAAACCGAGAAAAAGCTCTCCGACTGGGCGGGCGAACACAGAACCCTGACGATAGCCGGTCACACGCACCGCCCGATGCTCCCCGAACCCGGCGCGTCGCTGTACCTCAACGACGGCAGCTGCGTCCACCCGCGCTGTATCACGTGTATTGAGCTTACCTCCGGCGCGGTTTCGCTCGTCAAGTGGAGCCACAAGACGCGCCCCGACGGTAATCTCTACGTCGGGCGCGACGTTCTCGCGGGGCCGTACCGCATTGCCGGATATTACAGGGAATATGTTAAAGAGAATGCCGTAAATTCATTGACGGCAACGAAATAGTGTGGTAATATATCCTCGGAATGTTGGACTTTGGGTTGTTGTGCCGCGCACGAAGCGCGACGGAACGCAATACGTCACCGAAGTGACGCGTCAATTCAAACTCTGAATTCAAATTTCAACATTACAAAGGAGATTTCATCTATGCATATTCCCGAAAACTATCTCTCGCCGGCGACGTGCGCCGTTATGGCCGTCGCCGCCGTTCCCGTCATCGCCGTCGCGGTGAAAAACGTGAAACGCGAGGTCACGCGCGCAAAGCTCCCGATGCTCGGCGTCGGCGCGGCGTTCTCCTTCCTGCTGATGATGTTCAATCTGCCGCTCCCCGGCGGGACGACGGGTCACGCGGTCGGCGGTACGCTGATTGCGATTCTCTTGGGTCCGTGGTCGGCGGTGCTGTCCGTCGGAACCGCCCTCGCGATTCAGGCTTTGCTGTTCGGCGACGGCGGAATTCTCTCCCTCGGCGCGAATATCTTCAATATCGCGTTCATCCTCCCGTTCGTCGGGTATTTCGTGTTTAAGCTAATCAGAGGAAACGGCAAATCCAAGACGCGGGAAACCGTCGGAATCGCCGTCGGCTCGTGGGTCGGGCTTAACGCCGCCGCGCTGTTCACCGCGATTGAATTCGGCATTCAGCCGCTGATCGCCAAGGGCGCGGACGGGCTGCCGCTCTATTGCCCTTACCCGCTCTCCGTTGCGATTCCGGCGATGATGATTCCGCATATGCTCGTCGCGGGCGTCGCCGAGGCGTTATTCACGGTGCTGATTATCACCTACATAAAAAAAGTCTCCCCCGGAGACATTTACGAGGGGCAGGTTAAACGCTCCAAGGGCGTCTACGCGCTCGTCCTCGCGCTGATTGCGGCCGTGCCGCTCGGTCTGCTCGCCGCCGGAACGGCGTGGGGCGAGTGGGGTGCGGACGAAATCGGCGAGATTGCGGGTTTCGTACCCGCCGGTCTTTCGGGCGGTTTTGAGTTTTCCGCGATTATGCCCGATTACAGCATCGCCGGCTTGCCGGAGGTCGCGGGCTATATTCTGTCCGCCGTGTTCGGCGCGGCGATCGTAATCGTCGTATTCCGTCTGATTGCGGGCTTTGTGAAAGAGAAAAAAGCGTAATGCCGGAATGGTTGGCAAAAACCGAAGAATACACCGTTAACGCGGGGCGGGATACTTTTATCGACAAGAGTATCCTTGCCCTGCTCGGCGTTATTGCCCGTCTGCGCCTCGGCGGAGCGGAGCGCGTTTCCAAGACGGACGCGGCTTTCCGCGTGTTTTTCACGCTCGCGCTGATAATCGCGACCGCGCTCGCGCGTGAGTTTTCGTCCGTTTTCGTCGCGCTGACTTTTGTGACGATACAGCTCGCGGCTCTGCCGCCGCGCGCCCTGCGCGGTACGGTCAAATTCGCGGTGATTGCGACGCTTTTCGCGTTCGTTATCGTCCTGCCCGCCGCGTTCGCGGGCAACCGTTACAGCGTAACCGTCCTCCCCGCAAAGGTTTTCGTGTCCGCCGCCGCCGTGAATATTCTCTCCCGCGCGTACGGATGGGACGCGATTACGGGCGCGCTCGCGCGGTTCCGCGTGCCTGACATTTTCGTGTTTCTGCTCGACATCACCGTGAAGTACATCTTCACGCTCGGCGAGTTCACATTGCAGAGCGTTCAGGCGTTAAAGCTCCGCTGCGTCGGCCGCACCGACAGGCGTTACGGCTCCCTCGCGGGCGTCGCGGGCGTGCTGTTCCTGCGCTCCAAAACCCTCGCGGAGGAGACGCAGCAGGCTATGGAATGCCGCGGCTTTTCGGGGCAATATCCGCGACCGTCGCGGCTGAAATTCCGCTCCGCGGACGCGCTTTACAGCGCGGCAAACCTCGCGGTTATTGCGGTGATTATTTGGATTGAGGTGACGGTAAAGTGATTGAGCTGTCGAACGTCGCCTACGCCTACGAGGGCGATTTCACCGCGCTGCGCGATATTACGCTGAAAATCGGCGCGGGCGAATCCGTCGCGCTGCTCGGCTCCAACGGCTGCGGCAAGTCCACGCTGCTGAAAATCATCTGCGGCGTTTTGACCGCCGACAGCGGACATTACAGGTTCAACGGCGACGAGATATCGAAGAAAACGCTCGCCGACGCGTCGTTTTCCAAGGCGTTCCACCGCAAGGTCGGTTTCGTGTTTCAGAATTCTGAGACGCAGCTCTTCTGCGCGACCGTCGCGGACGAGATTGCGTTCGGCCCGCGCCAGATGGGGCTGTCCGACGCGCAGGTCGCGGAGCGCGTCGCGGATTGCTTGGAGCTTTTGGGTCTGAACGGCTTTGAATGCCGCGCGCCCCACCGCCTTTCCGGCGGAGAGAAGAAGAAAACCGCGATTGCGGCTGTGCTGGCGATGAACCCCGACGTGCTTGTGCTGGACGAGCCGATGAACGGACTCGACCCGCGCACGGAGCGTTGGCTTGCGGGTTTCCTCAAAGACCTCACGAATGCCGGCAAGACGGTGATCACCTCGACGCACGACCTCGAACTCGTGCGCGAGATCTCCGCGCGCGCCGCGCTCTTTGATGAAAATCACACGCTTGCGGCCGACGGCGAAACCGCAACCGTCCTCGCGGACGTGGAGCTGCTGCGCCGCGTGAACCTCGTGGACAAGTTCTACCACAAGCACGGAACCGGCGACCACACGCATTTTCACACGCATAATTAACTCACGGAGGGTAAAATGGACATTTTAGACCTGTTGAAAAAAGTTCAAAGCGGCGAAACCTCGCCCGACGAGGCGTTGCTGCACCTGAAAAAGCAGCCGTTTGAGGATCTCGGCTACGCGAACATCGACCACCACCGCGAGGTGCGCCACGGGATTCCTGAGGTCATCTACGGCGGCGCGAAGAACGCGGAGCAGATTATCGGGATTCTCGAAGCGATGCGCGGGCGCGGGTACGCGTTTATCCTCGTGACGCGGCTCGACAAGGCGAAAGCCGAGGCGGTCAACGCCTCCGTGCCGATTGACTACGACCCTATTTCGCAAATCGGCGTCTACGGGACGCTGCCCGTCCCCGATTCCGAGGGTCAGATTGCCGTCTGCTGCGCGGGTACGAGCGACATTCCCGTCGCGGAGGAGGCGGCGAAAACCGCCGAGGCCCTCGGCTCGCGCGTAATCCGTATTTACGATGTCGGCGTCGCGGGAATGCACCGCATTCTCTCGCGGCTCGACACGATAATGTCGGCGCGCATCGTCGTCGCCTGCGCGGGAATGGAGGGCGCGCTCGCGACCGTCCTCGGCGGGCTTGTTTCCGCGCCCGTCATCGCGGTGCCGACCTCCGTCGGCTACGGCGCGAGCTTTCAGGGGCTCGCGGCGTTGCTGTCAATGCTCAACTCCTGCGCGGGCAACGTGAGCGTCGTAAATATCGACAACGGCTTCGGCGCGGGCTACCTCGCGAGCCTTATTAACAGGATTGGGGAGAAATAATATGAACCTTTACATTGAGTGCAATATGGGCGCGGCGGGGGATATGCTCACGGCGGCGTTATATGAGCTGCTGCCCGACAGGCAGGTGTTCCTCGAAAAAATGCGCGGTCTCGGCCTGCCCGGAATTACAATCACGCCGGAGGTGAGCGAGAAGTGCGGAATCCGCGGCACGCATATGGAAATCAAGGTCTACGGCGAGGATGAAATTTCCGACGACGTTCACGAGCACGCGCATTCCCACGACGGCCACACGCACACGCACGAACACGGTGAACACACGCACACTCACGAACCTGCGCCGATGCAATCTCCGTCGCCGCACGTCCACGGATTGAGTTACGGCGAGATTTTGGAGAAAATTTCCGCGCTTGACATCTCTGGAAAGGCGCGAAATGACGCGCTGGCGGTCTATAAGCTGCTCGCGGAGGCGGAGAGCGAGGTCCACGGCTCCTCGCCCGACCAAATTCACTTCCACGAGGTCGGGACGCTCGACGCGCTCGCGGATATCGTCGGGGTCTGCGTCCTCGTCGATATGCTGAACGTCGGAAAAATCACCGCGTCACCCGTCCACGTCGGCAGCGGAAACGTGCGCTGCGCGCACGGGATTCTGCCCGTGCCGACGCCCGCGACGGCGTTGATTTTGCGCGATGTGCCGATTTACGGCGGGCGGATTAAGGGCGAGCTTTGCACGCCGACGGGCGCGGCGTTATTGCGCCACTTCGCGGAGAGCTTCGGCAATATGGAAACGCTCGCGGCGGCGAAAATCGGCTACGGAATGGGCAAAAAGGACTTCGAAGCCGCGAATTGCGTCCGCGCGTACCTTTATGAGGATGCGGCGGCGGGCGGCGATTCCGTCGTTGAAATGCAGTGCAATCTCGACGATATGACGGCCGAGGCGATCGGCTTCGCTTGCGAGGAAATTCTCGCAGCGGGCGCGCTTGACGTGTTCACGTCGGCGATTCAGATGAAAAAAAGCCGCCCCGCGACGCTCTTCACGGTGCTTTGCAAGCCCGCCGACGAGGACAAATTCACAAAGCTGATTTTCAAACACACGACGACGCTCGGCATTCGCAAATCCACGCTCCGCCGCTCAATTCTGTCGCGGAGCTTTGAGGAGCGCGGCACGAAATACGGCAAAGTCCGCGTGAAAATCGCGGAGGGTCACGGCGTAAAGCGCGAAAAGGCGGAGTACGATGATTTGGCAAAGCTCGCGCGTGAAAACGGCGTCGGACTCGCGGACATATTTTAACAAATGCGTGCAACAGCGCGAAAAGTGTGGTATAATGATTTAGTTCAAAGTTACACCCCTTGAAAACGCTGATAGTTCAAGGTTTTCAAACCCTTTGAACGTGACGCGGACGCGCAAAATCACCCGCGTTAGTGACAAGATAGTAACACAAAACGAACCCCCGGACAAGTGTTTTCGTCCGGGGGATTTTCTTTCACAAACCTCTGTTATAATTGGTGAGTTGCGGGAAACCGCAAACACTAATTTTTAAGGGGGTTTTCAGAAATGAAGACACGAATCAAAGCAATCGTCACGGCGTTAGCCTTGACACTCTCAATCGCGGCGCAATTCGCGCCAATAGCAAGAGCGGAAGAACC
>JAISJC010000123.1 GCA_031261745.1 Oscillospiraceae bacterium | reverse complement strand
AGGCTCGGCCGAACCGAACTCCCGCCGGTTTGGGGAATGCACTGCGAGAGGTTAATCCCGCCGCACATTGCGACGCAGTGGACGCTTGTCAGCAGGCCGATCAGGAACAGCATACCGTAGCCCATTCCCTCCTCCGCGAGCGGCAGAGAGTTAACGAGGTTCAGCTTGGATATGAGGAAGAACAGCGCGGCGATGATGATTATCAGCCCGACGGCACGGTCCCCGCCCACGGTCGCCTTATCCGGCAGCACCTCATAATCCAGCCGCTCGATAACGGCTTTCACGTTACCGGTCGAAACAACGCCGGCGTCGTATGTCACGTCGGCGCAGCCGCGCGACCAGCTCACGCGGGCGTCAATAACGCCACCCGTTGCACGGAGAGCTTCCTCGATACGGCTCTGACAGTTCGCGCAGGTCATTCCGCCGATTTGCAGGTGTTCGCTTCTTATCGCGTCCGCCATATGACGAGTCGCCCCCTTGTCTGTCTTTGAGCGTAGTGTACATTGTAAATGTGTGGTATTTATGTGGTTTCCGAATTTTGCGACGGTCTTTGCGCTATTCTTAAAAAGCGCAATTTGCTATTGACAGGCGCATATGGTTAGTTTATACTAACAAAGAAAGAAGTAAAATATGTGAAGGGTGGTGGTGACCGCGTGAACACAATTATTGAATTCAAAAACGTCACAAAAGAATATCGGGTGGGCGATCATACGCTCCGCGCCGTGGACGGCGTGAGTTTCAACGTCGAAGGCGGCGAGCTTGCGCTGCTGCTCGGCGCGTCCGGCGCGGGCAAATCCACGATATTGAATCTGCTCGGCGGTATGGATTACGCGACCGGCGGCGAGATTATCGTGAACGGGCAGAAAATCACGGGGCTTGACGACAACGCGCTGACGGATTACCGCGCGAAAAACGTCGGGTTCGTGTTCCAGTTTTACAACCTGATTCCGACGCTGACCGCGCTTGAAAACGTCGGGCTGTCGCGGGACATCGTGAAAAACCCGCTCCCCGCGCTTGACGCGCTCGCTATGGTGGGCCTCGCCGACCACGCCGACAAGTTCCCCGCGCAGCTCTCCGGCGGTGAGCAGCAGCGCGTAGCGATTGCCCGCGCGGTGGCGAAAAACCCCGCGCTGCTGCTGTGCGACGAGCCGACAGGCGCGCTCGATTCGGAAACCGGCTCCGCCGTGTTCAATATGCTGCGCGAGTTGAGCGGCGAACACGGAAAAACGGTCGTAATCGTCACGCACAACGAGGAATTCACGCAGTACGCCGACAGGATTATCCGCATAAGGAACGGCAAAAATGTTACGGCGTAAGGCGCGGCGGGACATCGCGGCGCGTCGCGCGCAATTCGTTTCCGTCGCGCTTATGGCTTTTCTCGCGGCGTTCATCTATTCGGGCGTCGGCGGCGAGTGGCGCGGATTACAGCGCAGCGTAGACGAATTTTACGCTGGCACGAACCTCGCGGACGCGTGGGTTCTGTCGGGCGGGTTCACCGACAGCGACGTTGAAAAAGTCCTCGCGGTTGACGGCGTTTCCGCCGTTGAGCGGCGCACCGAGCTTAACGCAACCGGCGAGGGCGGCGTGAGCGTCGCGTACAGCTTTGTCGAGCGCGGTGAGCTTTCCGCACCGCATATCGTTGACGGAGCGGCGTTTGACGCCGCCGATGCGGACGGGATTTGGCTCGACAAGCATTTTTTTGACGCGAACGGTCTGACGCTCGGCGGCGAGTTCACGGCGTCTTATCTCGGCATTTCGCTCACAAAGACGATTCGCGGAACCGTCTACTCGCCGGAATATGTGTATATGTCGGCGGACTTCGCGTACCTCTCCGTTAAGGCGTTTCCGCTGCCGCAAATGTTCACTTACACGACGCTGTTAATCAGGAGCGACGACGTTTCAGGCTTGGAGGAACGCGTTTCCGACGCGCTCGGCGGGCGGTACTCCGTGTTTTTTGACCGCGAAAACCACCAAAGCGTCGCGATGTTCGCGAACGAGATTGCGCAGCACAAGATGATGGGCGATATTTTCCCCGTCGTGTTCCTGCTCGTCGCGCTGCTGACGATTCTGACGACGATGACGCGGCTCGTGGACGCGCAGAGGACGCAAATCGGGACGCTGACCGCGCTCGGCTTTTCGCGCGGCGCGATAACGCGCCACTACATCGGCTACGGGCTGTACCCGTCCGCAATCGGCGCGGTCGCCGGCGCGGTCACGGGGCCGCTCATTCTGCCGTACCTGTTTTATCCCGCGATGTCAAGCTACTACACTTTACCCGTCTGGAAACCCGCGTACCACAGTTCTTTCGCGATTGTCGCCGCGGCGACAATTGTGCTGTCCGTCGCGGTGAGCTTCCTCGCGGCGCGAAAATCCCTGACCGATACTCCCGCAGCCGCGTTACGCCCGAAACCGCCAAAGGTCGCGAGACGTGGCGTATTTGAGCGTCTGCCGTTTTTCGCGAAGCTCGGCTTCAACGCGCGCTGGAATCTGCGCGACGCGCAGGCAAACAGGACTCGCGCGATTATGGCGATTGTCGGCGTTTTCGGCTGCACCGCGCTGATTGTCTGCGCGCTCGGTATGGACGACAGTATGGACATCATCAAGGACTGGCAGTACCGACGGATCAACCGGTTTGAAACAAAGCTCACGCTTGAAGAGACGGCGACGGACGGGCAAATCGCGGAAATCCTCGCCGCCGTTTCCGGTGAAAATGTTATGGAGGTTCGCGTTGAGCTGCGCGCGGGCGGCGTGAAAAAGAGCGGCGACGCGATTGTCGGCGACAATCTGACGCTCAGGGTTCCGACCGACGCGCGGAGGCGCGAGATTGCGCTGCCGCCGGACGGTGTTTCCGTATCGCAAAAGCTCGCCGAAACGCTCGGCGTCGAGGTCGGCGATGAAATTGAGTGGCACTTTTTCGGCGCGGTGGGTTGGACGAAGAGCGTGGTCGCGGCACTCTACCGCTCCCCTGCCACGCAGGGTATCTGGCTCACGCGACAGCATCTTGAAGCACTCGGACTGACCTTTACGCCGACGGCGATTTTATCACCGGAGCGCGTAACCGGCGACTTTTCCGGCGTTTCGGAGATTCTGTCAAGCTCAGATATTATCGGCGACTGGGAGGAGCTGACGGAGGCGATGATGATTATGGTGTACCTGCTCATCGCGGCGGCGGCCGTGCTGTCCGTCGTGGTGCTGTACAACCTCGGACTGCTGTCGTTTACGGAGATGGAACGCGATATGGCGACGCTCAAAGTGATGGGAATGAAAACCGCGAAGCTGCGCCGGCTGCTGCTGACGCAGAACCTCTGGTTTTCCGCCGTCGGCTTTGTCCTCGGCGTTCCGGCGGGACTGCGGCTCATCGACGTAATCGTCACGCTGTCGGGCGACAGCTTTGATTTCCCCGTGGAACTCACGCTCGGCACCGTGCTGCTGTCGTTCGTCATCACGTTCGGGCTGTCTGTTTTCGCGGGATTGCTGTTTTCCGGACGCATTACGCGGCTGGATATGGTCGGCGCGCTGAAAAGCACGGAATAATACGGTCTTTGCAATATAACAAAATAATTGTTGACAAGGTTATGATACTGTGTTAATATCAACACGCGGTGGTTAGACATCGCTAACTTAATAAGATTTGGGTTAGCATATGCTAACTAATAATCACAAGGAGAAATAAGCAGATGAAAAAAATCGCAATTTACGGCAAGGGCGGCATCGGAAAATCCACCGTCACCTCAAATCTCTCCGCGGCGTTGTCGGAACGCTTCCGCGTAATGCAAATCGGCTGCGACCCGAAAGCGGACTCGACCTCTAATCTCACGGGCGGGCGGCTTTGTCCGACGGTGCTTGACAGCATCAAGGAAAAGGGCGGCGATGTAAAGCTCGGCGACGTGGTGCTGGAAGGCTATAACGGCGTGCTGTGCGTTGAGGCGGGCGGACCCACGCCGGGAATCGGCTGCGCCGGTCTCGGCATAATCTCGGCGTTCAAGAAGTTGGAGGAGCTGTGCGCGTACGAAATTCATAAACCGGATATCGTGCTGTACGACGTTCTCGGCGACGTGGTTTGCGGCGGTTTCGCAATGCCGATGCGCGGAGGCTACGCGGACAACGTGTTTATCGTAACCTCCGGCGAGGCGATGGCGTTGTTTGCCGCGAGGAACATCTCGCTCGCGGTCGAAAACTTCTCCTCGCGCGGCTACGCGAAATACTCCGGCATTATCCTCAACAGCCGCAACGTAAAGGACGAGCGCGAACTGGTGGAAAAGCTCGCGGCGGACACGAACTCCGAAATCGTTTCGCATATCAGCCGCAGCCACTATGTCCAGCTTGCGGAGGAACAGGGAAAAACCGTCATTGAGGCGTTCCCCGACTGCGAGATTGCCGCCGAGTACCGCGCCCTCGCGGACAGTCTCATATCGCTCTGCGGCATCAGGGAACAGGCGGTGGCGGTATGACAACTGTGAACGGAGGTTGCGGAGCGTTGCGCTACACCTCGCCGTCGCACGTCGATTGGGGGCTTGTGCGTATTGCGGCTCTTGTGCCGGAAAGTCATCTGCTGTTCGTATGCCCGTTTGCCTGCGGGCGGCACGGCGCGCTCGGCGCGGTGGATCAGGGCTACAAGCACCGTGTTTCTTACATATTCGTCGATAAGCAGGACATCATTGACGGCTACGACAACGCCGTTCGCGAGGGCGTGGCGGATTTGCTTGAACAGCTGCCGGCGGTGCCGCCCGCGGTTATGGTTTTTGTCAGCTGCCTCGACGACCTGATCGGCACGGACTTGGACGCGCTGATGGTCGAACTGCACGCCGCGCACCCGAATGTCGAGTTCCGCGCCGGTCATATGAACCCCATTACGCTCGACGGAACGGCTCCGCCGCCCGTGACGGCGCAAAACGCGATGTTCAGTTTCCTCGAACCCGCGTGGGCGCGCGAAAACGACGCGGTAAACATCATCGGCAGCTTTGTTGACGTTCTGCCGGACTGCGAATTGTACGGTTTTCTTGCGCAGGCGGGCTTCCCTACCGTGCGGCATATCTCGCGGTACGACACGTTCGACGGGTTCCGCGATATGGCAAAAAGCGCGTACAATATCTCGCTGTGGCCGCCGGTAACGCTCGCCGCACAGGGTATGGAGCGCAAACTCGGCATTCCGTTTCTGTCGCTGCGCGTGAGCTACGACCTCGATGAGATAGCCGCGGACTACCGTAAACTCACGGAATTTCTCGGCGGCGGCGCGGACTTTGATTTCCGACCGCACATCGAAAATACGGAGCGCGCGATTGAAAACGCCCTCCGCGCGGTCGGCGGCAGGCCGATAGCGATTTCCGACGGCGCGGTGTTGAAGCCGTTCGGACTCGCGAAGGCGTTAATCGGGTACGGTTTCAACGTCGAAAGCGTCGCGTCCGACGACGTTCCCGCCTTTGACAAGGCTGCGTATGATTTTGTCACGGAGCGCGGCGTCACCGTCATCGACCCGCAGGCCCCCGACACAATCCTGCGGCGGCATATAAACGAGGACGCGGTTGCCGTCGGCTATGACGCGGCGTATATCGCGGGGAGCAGTCATATCGTGGACCTGTCCAACGATATGGGAATGTTCGGGTATCACGGCGTTCAGACGCTGATGAAAATGCTCGCGGACGCCGCCGAAAACGAATCGGATCTGGCGTATCTAATGGCTGAATTCGGAGGTGTAATCTGATGGCGAGGCTTTGCGTAAACCTGCCGCCGTTCGCGCCCGACTATTCGGGCGTATGCTCGGCGTTGTTTGACCTCAACGTGCTTATCGCAATCCACGACGCGGCGGGCTGCACGGGGAACTACACCGGCTTTGACGAGCCGCGCTGGTTCGGCTCGAAAAAGGCGATATACTGCTCCGGCCTGCGCGAGATTGACGCGATACTCGGCAACGAGCCGAAGTTTATCTCCCGCATTGCCGACGCGGCGGCGGAGGTCAAGCCCGAACTTGCGGCGTTCGTCGGAAGTCCCGTGCCGATGGTGATGGGTACGGACTTCGAGGGCTTCGCGCTCGACCTGGAACAGCGAATCGGTGTTCCGTCGTTCGGCTTCGCCACGAACGGGACGGAACCCTATAACGCCGGCGTTTTCCTCGCGGGACGCGCTTTGGTTGACCGTTTCGCGTCGTCGGGCGCAAACACGCTGCCGAAAAGCGTGAATATTCTCGGCGCGACGCCGCTCGATATCTCCGAGAGCAATTTGCGCGGTCTAACGGATTTTCTGCGCGCAAACGGTTACACGGTCAACGCGAATTTCTTTACAGGTCTGACGCTTGAACAGGTGAAAAACGCCGGAGCGGCGGCGGTGAACATCGCCGTGAGTCAGGCGGGCGCGCGGCTCGCCGCGTATCTGCTGGAAAAATTCGGCACGTCGTACCTCGTCGGTCTGCCGTTCGGTGGGAAGAACGCCGAGGATTTTCTCGCGCGGCTCGCCGAGGTCGAAATTACCGGACAATCCGCCGTACACTCCGCGCAGAGCGTCGGCGCGGCGAACGCGCTGATTATCGGCGACGAGGTGACGGCGAACGCGCTGAAAAACGCGCTGATCCGCGACTTTGGCTTTGCGGGCGTAGACGTCGGCGCGATTTTCGGCACGGAGAGCGGGCTTTACCCCGACGATATTGACCTGCCGAGCGAGAGAGCGATAGCGGACACGATGAACAGCGGCCGGTATGAGCTTGTAATCGCGGACCCGCTGATATGCGACCTGATTCGCGACGGGGGCGTAAGGCGCGTTCACCTGCCGCACTACGCGGTTTCGAGCAAAATCCACGCGAATCCGGACCTCCGCCTGATTGCGGAAAACACAAATAATATGATTGGAAAGGTGCTACATAATGTCTAAGAAACTTATTGCCGCCGCGCTGTGCGCGGTGATGCTCCTCGCGGTTCTCGGAGGTTGCGCGACCGATGAACCAGCCGCTTCCCCCGCCGCGACGCCGGAAACCGAGGTCCCCGCGACGCGCACGGTGGTTGACCACAACGACGACACGGTGACGATTCCCGGCGAGATTAACCGCATCGCGGTGACGACGATTTATCCGCTTCCGGCGTTCATCTCGATGTATCTCGGCTCCGCCGAGAAAATCATCGGAATGAATTCCGTGTCAATGGCGGCGGCGAAAAACGGTGTTCTCGGAAAGCTGTTTCCGGAAATTCTGACGGCCGACACGGGCTGGATGCAGGGCGACATTATCAACACGGAGGAGCTGTTGAAGCTCGCGCCCGACGTCGTGTTTTACAGCGCGTCGAGCGCGGCGGAAAAGGAAGCCCTCGAAAAGGCCGGTATTCCCGCAATCGGCGTCCACGCGACGAAGTGGGATTTTGACTCAATCGTCACGTTCGACAAGTGGGTAGATGTAATGTCGCAGGTGTTCCCCGGTGAGAGCCGCGTGGACGGCGTTTCGGAATACAGCAATCAAGTCCTCGCCGAGATAACCGAAACGGTCAGGGATATTCCCGACGGCGACCGCCGCCGCGCGATGTTCCTGTTCCAGTACGACGAGACCGTTTTGATAACGTCCGGCAAGAAGTTTTTCGGACAGTACTGGATCACGGCGGCGGGCGGAATTAACGTCGCGGAGGCGATGACCGAGGCAGGCTCGAACGCGTTAATCAATATGGAGCAGGTCTACGAATGGGATCCGGATATAATCTATATTACGAACTTCACGCCGACGCAGCCGGACGACCTGTACACGAACAGCGTCGCGGGCGACGATTGGAGCAGCGTTACCGCCGTGAAAAACAAGCAGGTGTTCAAGCTGCCGCTCGGCGCGTACAGGACCTACACGCCGGGGATTGACACGCCGCTCACGCTAAAATGGATGGCAAAGACAATGTATCCGGATATCTTCGCGGACGTTGACCTCGAACAGGAGGTCAAGGACTACTACTCCGATTTCTTCGGGATTACGCTCACCGACGACGATGTTCAGATGATGTACAACCCGTCGGGTGACGCCGGCGTCGCCGGTTTTATGAAGAAATAGCCGGATGAAAAAGGCACAGCTCAAAAAGAAAGACATCATCTGGACAATCGCGCTTATCGCCGTCCCGATTATTCTCGGAATCGCGGCGATAGGCGCGGGGCGGTTCTCCATCAGCGTACGGGAGATTCTTGAATGCCTGCTCCCGCCGCTGTTTCCGGACGCGGAGGTGAGCGGCGTTACGAGTCGCGTTATTTTCAGCATTCGGCTGCCGCGCGTACTGCTCGCGCTCATCGCCGGAGCCGGACTCGCCACCGCGGGAGCGGCGTTTCAGGGGATTTTCTCAAATCCGCTCGCGACGCCGGACACGCTCGGCGTAGCCTCCGGCGCGTCGTTCGGCGCGGCACTCGCGATTCTGCTCGGAATGGATATGATGTACATTCAGTTTATGGCGGTGTTCTGGGGCGTCGCCGCGGTTGTCGTCGCGCTGCTGCTGATCAGCGGGTCCAACGGGCGCGGCTCGACGATGATGCTGATTCTCGCCGGAATGGTCGTCGGCGCGCTGTTTTCCGCGCTGCTGTCGATTATAAAATACGTCGCGGACCCGCAGGACGCGCTGCCGAGCATAACGTACTGGCTTATGGGCAGCCTGACGGGGACGACGTTCCCGCGGCTCGCGGCGGGCGCGCCGCTGATTGTCGTCGGGACGCTCCTCATCTTCCTCGTACGCTGGCGGCTGAACGCTATGAGTCTGCACGAGGACGAGGCGAAGGCCCTCGGCGTGAACGTCAAACTCGTGCGCGTAATCGTAATCGCGGCCTGCACGATGATTACGGCGGCGGTGATTGCGATGTGCGGGCAAATCGGGTGGGTCGGACTGCTGATTCCCCACATTGCGCGGATGATATTCGGCAACGACAACAGACGCGTAATTCCGGCGTGTATCGGACTCGGCGCGACGTTTCTTTTGGCGACGGACACGGTCGCGCGGAGCGTCAGCTCGGCGGAAATACCCGTTTCCATACTCACGTCGATAATCGGCGCGCCGATATTCATAATTCTGCTCAGAAAGACAGGGGGCGTAAAATCGTGAAATTTGAAGTCAAAAACGGCAGCTTCGGCTACGGAAAACGCAAAAGTACGCTGTGCGACATCTCTTTTTCCGTCGAACAGGACAGTATACTGTCCATTCTCGGACCGAACGGCGCGGGCAAAACGACGCTGCTCAAATGTATGCTCGGACTGCTGAAATGGACGGACGGCGGTACGTTTATCGACGGCGTTCCCGCGGAGAGTCTGGGACACCGCGAGCTTTGGAAGCGAATCGGCTACGTGCCGCAGGCGAAGCTGTCCGTGTTTGCGTACACGGTGTTTGAGATGGCGTTGCTCGGCCGCAGCGCGCACCTCGGAATGTTCGAGCGGCCGAACGACACCGACCGCGCAATCGCGCTCTCGTGCTTGGAGCGCGTCGGCATATCGCACCTGCGCGACAGGCTGTGCAGCCGCATAAGCGGCGGCGAGCTTCAAATGGTTCTGATTGCGCGCTCGCTCGCGGCGAACCCCGATATGCTCGTGCTGGACGAACCGGAATCGAACCTCGACTTCAAAAACCAGCTGATAGTAATGGACACAATCCGCTCCCTGCGCGACAACCACCACATCTCCTCGGTCGTCAACACGCACTATCCCGAACACGCGCTGTCCATCTCCGACAACATTATTATACTGCGCGGCGACGGCACGATTCTCTCCGGCGCGGCGCGGTCCGTGGTGACGGAGGAAAACCTCGAACAGACGTTCGGCGTCAACGTGAAGATTCACAACATCACGTCCGGCTCCGGTGATTACACCTGCGTTTCGCCGATTTCAATCGCGTGATAATGAAAAAGCAGAAAGAGCGCACCCGCAGAATTTACCTGCGGGTGCGCTCTTCATTTCAAGTGTTTTATGTGGTTTGTTTTGCCGTTACGCTCTCAATGAGCCTGTGTAGTATCGCCGCGACCTCGGCGCGGATTGCCTCGCCCCGCGGGTCAAAGCGGTTGTTGTCCTTGCCGTTGACAATGCCGCTCTTGTACAGCTCGTCCACGGCTGCGTTTGCCCATTCGGCGATTGCCGCGTCATCCGCGAAATGCTCACCGCCGCGGATATCATTAAGTTTCAGCCCCGCGAACTTGATATAGCGGATAATAATCGTCGCAAGCTCCTGACGTGAAATGTTGCGGTCAGGCTCGAATTTGTTCCCGCCCACGCCGTTCACAATGCCGTTTGCGCTCGCCCACGCAACCGCTACGGCGTAATAACGGTCGCTGTTCACGTCGCCAAACGGTGAGCTTCCGTTCACGCTCGGCTCTCCCGCGAGGCGGTAAAGAACCGTGACAAGCATTCCGCGCGTCGTCGGCGCGGTCGGTGAGAACGTATCCGCGCCCGTGCCGGTGAACAGTCCGAGTTCATAGACATATCTCACGTCGTCATAGAACCAGCTCACCTGCGGTACGTCAATGAACCACCAGTCGTTCGTCGGCGGTTTTACCGGCAGCTTTTCCGGTTCGGCCGGTTTCGTCTCGTCCGGTTTCGGGTCCGGCGTTGAGGAACCGCCGCCACCGCCGCCGCCACCCGAACTTGTTCTGGCGAACACAACCGTGATTGTGTGGTTTTCCGTCACGTTGAGGAATTCGTACGGCGAGGTCGTCGCGGACTGTACTATGCCGTCAACGGCAACGGATTCAATGTGATATCCGCCGTTCGCCGCGAACGCAAAAGTCCAGTTTTCGTTCAGATTGGCGGTGAATATCCGGTTGGTACCCTCCGCAACAACGATGTCGTTGTTGGCGTTGGTAACGCCGCCCGTAATCGTGCCGCCCGCGCTCGCCGACGCGGTGATATCGTATGTCTTTGCGGCAAACGTAACGGCGATTGAGTGTGAATTATCCGTCACGTTGGTGAACTCGTACGACGCGGGCAGCGGCGACACCGTAAGCTGGGTACCGTCGACGGTCACGGAATCAATTTGATACCCGGAATCCGGTGTGAAGAAGAACGTCCTGTTGCCGCCCCACTGCACGTCCGTTACTGTCCCCGGTGAAATCGAACCGTTCGGACCCGCCGTCGCGGTAATCGTATACGAAGGTACCTCATAGTAGAATTCTACCGGGGTTGCGGTGCCTGTGGTACCGTCGGGCGCGAATATCATCTTGCTGTCCTGTCCGTTTATCAGGTACCACCTCGGCGTGAGGTTGAACACGTCGGCGGGCAGAATGACCTGCGTTGTGGCGACACTGCTCTTAGTCACGACCTTGACGTGCTCGTACAGCACCGCGCCGTTTGTGTCATTTTCCTTGCCGATTATTGTGATTACCGATTGGTTGTTTGCCACCGCATCTTCAAGAGAGCTTTTCAGTTTGTAGAACACCCTGACGTCTAACGCCGCTGTTCCCACCGACACAACGGTGATCCCCGCAAGGCGCGTCGCGACATCACCGGAGGCGAGGACGGTATTCACATTTACGTCGACGGTTGAAAGCAACGCACTGAAATCATACGGTTCTCCGACGCGCACCGACACCGACACAGGCGTCGTGTTCGCGCCCGGAACCTCCGCGTCCATTATGCTGTCATAGGCTGTCAGCGTGAGGACAACGGTTTTGCGCGCGTATTTGTATATTATCGGAATCAGCGAGGTCGGGTCGCCGTTCCACGTCACACTTTGCTGTATCGGCGGCGTAATCGTGCTTTCGTCATAGTACAGCAGCTCATCGACTCCCGCCGCAGGCACCGGAATCGACGTCAATACGTTCGCGGTAACATCGACATTCTTTCTGAAAATCTCAGTGCCGTCATCCTCTTGGCAGATAACGACCTGCGTACCCGTCAATATTTTGTAGTAGAACGTAATGGTGTCTGCCGTGCCGGTTGCGACGACGGGTATTGTAACCGTACCCGGTGCTCCGTCCGTGCCGTCCGCATTTACGAGCTTGTACCCCGGAATTGCCGGCGCGGTGAAGGGAAATGAACCGCCAAGCCGCACATTGCCGATGCTAACCGAAGCTATCACCGGTGTATTTGTCGTCAAAGTGCCGTTGTGCAGATAGAAGTTGACCGTCACGGTCGTGGACATAGCCGCCACGACGTCCCCCACCGTTTCGTAGCGGAAAACGATTTTATAATCGTCATCCGTCGTCAGCGGGACGCCCGCGCCAGATATCGGCGTCCAGGACGTATTTAACGCGCTGTTGCCGTCCCAGAACTGATAGCCCGTGGCCACATAGCCGGACTTGAACGGCGGAACAATCTCGCGCCCAAGTGTCGTGGCGTACTTGGTTTCGGAGAGTTGCGCCGTGGTGACTGTGTCGTAAACGGCCACGGTGTAGCGAATGTCCGTCATCGGGATTAGAATTACGTTATTTGCCGCGACAGCGGTCGCTACTACCGAGTATGAGCCGTCCAGACTGTTCGGGTTCGGTATCGCCTCGTACCCCTCAAAGACGATTGTCGAAGGGTCAACCGAAACAGCACCGGTGCCGGGTGTCGTGAGGGCTATCTTATAGCTGTGTATAACCGGACCTGTGAGGTTGGGTAGATTGGCGACGTCATCAAGACGCAGCTCCACCGTAATGTAGTCTATTGAGTACACGTTATACGGAATCTCGACCACATTAGAACCCGCACCCGCCGTTACTAATACCGGACCGGGTGCGCCGACGCGCACACCGGTTGTCACGAGGTCGTCGAGTTCCTTTATTTCCGCTGCCGTGATTACGTGGTTTTCCCCAACGCGCTGCCCTGCCGGAATTGCGTATTGAAGGCTGAGGGGTGCGCCGCCGTCCGCGTTTATCGCTTTCAGCGTGATTTGGTTCGCCGCCGTCGTCAATTCGCGCGTATACTCAACCGTCAGCTCGCCCGTCGTCGGGTCAAGTACAATATCCGTAGGCGTTCCCGAAATGCTCCACGGCGTCGGACCCGTTCCGCTGAAAGACACGCTGTCCGTCAGCACCGGAGAGGTGTAATGTGCAATCGCCGTCTGTGCCACCGTGTTTATTACCGCGCTGCCGTTCACGGTAATGTCCCTGGATTCGCGATACAACTCATATCCCTTGACCTTGTCCACGCCGATGACCGTCAGGTTGCCGGTCGCGGGCTTGTAGTAGCATTCCGCAATATTGTTTGAGAGCGTTACATTGGTCAGCGTACGGTAAGCCGTGGGGTTCGGGTCTGTCGCGCCCCCTCCCGTCTCAACAACGAGCGCATAACCAGGGATTACAGGCGGATAGTAGTCTTTGTCTGTACCGATTTCAACGTCCGCACGTAAGACGTCGTTTATCAACGGGGTGCTTGTGTCGTATAGATACGACTTGATTATCACCGTTGTCGTGCCTTTTTCGTAGTCGAGGTACACGGTATCATCTGCCGTCGGATTAGTGACCGTCAACTTAGATGTTTCGGTGCTTTTGAGTTTCCACTCCGGCATCAGACCTGTGGGTTGCGTAAAGGTGTACGGCTCGCCCTTTTTCAATCGCATCGGAACACTGTACAGCACCTGTGTCTGTTGTCCGTCTTTATGCCCGACGAAAGTGATTGTGGCGTAGTTCGCGTCAACGGATGTCTCCGTGGTCTGATACGTAAGGCTTACGGCTGTGTCGGCTGTAACAGAAGCGATTAGCGGACTGGGTACGCTCGCCGCAGTCACGGCACCCGCCGTGCCAATCTTGTACGATTTCAGCACATAACCCGCAATGTACGGTACAGTCAGTGTAAAAGGATCGTTCACAACCACCTTATAGGTGTCGTTGGCTCTCGTCGGCGGTGTGGTACCCTCGAATACATAGCTCACCGTTATGGTTTTGCGGTTATCCGTCATCATAATTGTAATCGCGTTGCCCGCGACGGCACTTAGTGTGCTTCCGACTTCGTCAATCGTGTATCCCGCGATGCTCGGATACTGCGACGGCGTTATTGTCACTCTTTCGCCAGTTGCCGCCGGAAGTTTGTACGACAGCAGAAGCGTATTGCCGTTTGACACGTCAATTACGTTGACCGTTACCACGCCCGTCTGCGGCGGGTTATACCACACCTTCACCACATTCGTCGTCGGAGCCGCAAAAACAAACGTAAACGTGTTTTGTGCCGCGAGCGTGTAGTCCGTCGGCAGTTGGCTTGTCAGTCCGGCAATTTCACCGCTGTAATCGTATGCCTCCAACACCGGCTGCGCCGCGGTATTGTGCGTGTAGGAGCCGATTTGATCGTTCGTCACCGTGTTCCACGCTTCAAGCGTTACCGCGCGGGTCTTTTTCGTGTAGGTGTAAGTCAGCGTCACGTTGTCCGCAAGTCCGTCGTAGGTCGCCGGAGCTGCCGAACCGCTGCCCGGCGTCAGGTTGTAGTAAACCAGCGCGGGAATTTCTCCCGTCGTCGGAGCCTGCGCATCCGAATCGTCTATCGTGCCTATGTTGACCGTGCGGCCGACGCGCCCGATTTCCGTCGAGCCGTCCGTGGCGATAACCGTCAGGTTCCCGCTCGATTTCAGGTAGTAGAACTTGATTACATTGCTCGTGGGCGTGTCTGTCACGGTAATCGGCGCAGTCGAATTGCCAGTATTCTGGTAGCCCGATATGCTCGGCGCGGTGTAGGTAAATGTCGAGCCTATCTCAACGGGAAGCACGATGTCCACGAACCCCGGCACCGATGTATCGTACGTCCCGTCGGCCAACACCGCCTTTACCGTCGCCGTCGTCATATGGCTCACATAATTAAGCTCAATAGTGACGGGCGGGTTCGGCGCGGTCGTGTCGGCATCCACAATTAAGGTCAGCTCGGAAAGTTGTGCGGTCGGCAATATCCACGTCGGGCGTAGATTCGGCAGTTCGCTTTCCAGCGCGACCGTCTGCGCGGTGGCGGACCTTTTAATATACTTTACAATGCTGAACATCTCATTGCTCGACGGGTCAACGCCCTTAATGACCACCTTTGAATACGTCTCGTCAACCAGCTCCTCCATCTCTTGGAGGTTCTGCACGGTCACACGCTCCGCCTTGGAGGCGAACACCGTCGACGTCGCGGGGATTCTCACGAGATACGTCCCCGGCGAGACGAGTGCCTTGTAGCCCGTGCCGGAGGGTATCGACGACGCCCAGTTGCCGCCGTCCACGATGAATCTGAATGCTCCGCCCACACGCGTAATCGTGCCGTCCGGAGTCGAGGCGTCCGTAGCGTAGTGCGTCGTCACGTCCGCGGGTGCGGCCACTCTGCCGACAATGTGCAGCGGAGCCGACGGTTCAGACGCTCCGTATCTGTCGTCCGCGCCGCTCGCCTTGTGCTTCACAATAATGTCAAATCCGTCAACCGCGTCGGCGTAGTTCGACACGCTTCCGCCGTGGGTTATCACAGTACTGCCGTTGATTGTCACCTCATAGTCGGCGGCGTTGATATTGTTGCCGCTTTTGAACAGCAGCGTTTCGTTCTCATAGTCAATATACACCACATCAGACGCAGTCGGCGTCGCGTGAATTGTGTGAACCGTTACGAGTTCCTTGACAGCGGATTCGTAGTGGTTCGCATCTCCCTCCGCCCTGACATATACGACATATGTACTCGCGGCGTTAAGGCCGTTGTATGCTATCTTGGCATTATCTGAATCCGCATACTTCCACCCGCCCAAGCTATCATCGAGCCCAAGACGGAATTTCAGGATTGCATTGTCTGTGTTTCCGTATGTGAGCAGTTCAAATCCGGAGGGCGGCCAAGCCTTAACGTCCGCCACAACCGCGTTCATATTCCACTGTGCTTTTTCTACCGTCAAATACACCTTTGATTTAGCGGTATAAGGAAGCGGGTCATTTCCACCGGGACCGTCGGGGTCGTGAGTATAGGTAACAGTAATCTCACCCTCGTACGTATTTGCGGCGAGACTTGCGCTCGGCGTGACAGAATAAGTGCTATCCGTAAATACACCCGGCGCAAGCGTCGTGCCGCCCGTGTAACTGAGTGTAAAATCTCCTGTTACCGCCACGCTTTGAATTACAACATCTCCCACTCCCTCATTATTCTTCACTTGGAAAAACTGTTCTCCGGGGTTGTTTCCGTAGATATATGTGCCGAAGTTCACGCCCGCGACATATAGCGGTTCGGGCGCGATTGTTACGGCGTAGGACGCGGGTGCGGCTCCTGTCGCGGCATATCTGACGGTGTAGTTGTCTTTATTGACACTATTATACACAGTGTCAATCGGGTTGGCGGTGAACGCAGTCCAAGACGTAACGTCATTTTTATACCACTCGTAACTGACACCGCCCGTGAGACCGTTCAGCGACACGCTCGTATCGACTTTCGTCGCGATAACGCTCGGCGCGCGCGGACGTGCGGGTATCGCCGTGGTGGTCGTGTACTGCGAGGCGAAATGCGAGCTGTCCGCGGGCAGACGCAGGCTCAAATCCTTTGCCGCCGCGCCGGTCCAGCCGAGCGTCGCGAATGTCACGTCATTACCCAACGTCACATCATATACGGTATTACCGATTCTGTATTGCAGAGCGGTGACCGCGTGAACCTTTTCATTCGCAAAGTCAAATGTGAAATTCGTAGTCACCGCAGGGGCGGAGGGACGCGCATCAATGTCGAGTTCCAGCGTCGGATACACTTTCGCGCCCGTGTAGCCCTCGTCGGTGACGCGGTACGTCAGTACCGTCGAGCCGTTCAGCTGTGCCTCCTGCAGCTGAATCGGCGCGACGCCGGAACCCTCCGTCCAAGTCGCCGGAACAGTCTCAAACGAATACGAAATCGTAGCGGGAATGTTGCCGCCGGCGAGCCTTACCTGCTCGCTGACGTAATCAATTCCCAGCGCGGCGGGATAGGGGTACACGCGCACACCCTCAATCCACCTGTCGCCCTGCACATTCGTCTTTGTCACGACCTGATACGTTTTCGACGCGTCAATGCCTGTGCTGAATGTCAGAGTGCCGCCGGTACCGGTCAGTTCTTGCACAATATTGCCCGTCAAAATGTCCGCGATTGCGTACTTCTGCGCGGCGAGCGTATTATCCACCGTAATCGTCGTGCCGTTTACGCGCTTCACGTCTGAGGCCACGATTTCAGTCGCCGCTGTGCTGCCTGTGTTGGGCGTGACGACTTTCAACGCCGCAATCGTGCCGCTCTCGTCGTATGCCGCCGTCGCATAGTCAATCTCGTCGTAGTTGAGCGGGCGCGCGACAATCCAGTACGTCGTGCCTTTCGCAAGGTTCTCCCAGATTACCTCCGTCTGACTGCCCACCGTCCATTCGGTTCCGGAACTGCCCGGAATCGCCGGATTTGCCGAGGGCGCACCGGCGACATCTGTCAAAAGCGCGTACTGCGTGTTTACGTTTGTGTTTGCGAGGGTCATTGTCACGGTGTCGTTTAGCTCGACGCGCATCGAAATCGCCGACAGCGCGGAGTCGCTGTCGTAAATCGGCTTGATTTTCGTGTCGTAGTAGTAGCCGTCGTCAAGCACGTCGCGCGGCTCCTCGTTCGTGTGCAGGCCGGTGTTTATCGCCTTTTCGGGGATGCCGATTACGCGGTAGCTCTTGCCGGGGACAAGATCCGAGAACACGAGCGAGCCGCCATTTGCAAAGCCGATTACGCTGCCCAAGAGCCAGCCGTTGCCAGTGTCCGGCGTTACCGCGTTGTTGTTATACTTCGTCACGGGGCTGATTGTGTTCAGGCTGCTGCCGCGCAGCTCCAACAGCGCATACGCATAGCCCGCCTTTGTCTCGACCTCAATCTGCGTTTCGCCGGTATACGTCATATCGGCCGGCTGCTCAACGAGCGTACTCGCACCGAATACCACATTATCCAACAGGTTGCCGTTGCTGTTTCCCGTAGGGTATACGTAGACAAAGCCGAAGGTCGTAGTACCTTGACCCCTCGGCACCGTGTATACGCCCTTGTAGTTTTGCCAAGAGTTATTTCTTGGTGCTGTTCCGATATAAATATAATATGTGCTGCCGTTATATTCCTGCGTATATTCACGGGCAGGGACGAAATTATCGGTTATTGACAATTCTTTATCACTTACCAATTTCGCAACAATATCATTAAAATACGAAGTTTGATTTACTCCGTAGGGATAGTATCCGTTGCCTGTATCTGTGTAATCTACCGCGCCGTTTTTCTGCCATCGGTCAGTAACGCCCGCACCGTAATCCGAGTGTTCGTTAATCGCCTTGCCGATAACAAGTGCAATAGTTTGCGCGTTCGCAACAGAAGAAGTAGACGAGTGGTCAAAACTCCATTCATATATTTTACCCGGCACGGTAGCGATATCCTGATATAGGGACGATGGTGCTCCCGCGCCTAATTCAGCGATGTTGCCGCGCCCGGAATACAGATTTTGTACGGTACCACCAGTTGAATTCCAATAATTGTAACTCCAGCCGATTTCAATAATGCCCGCTTTTGAACGATACCGTTGCGCGTGCGTTGTAAACCAGCCGTTTTTAGCGTCAAATGCAGCACCGTCACTATAACCTAAACTATTATTTAACACGTGCAGATACTGTTCGGAGCCGTGTGTTTCGTGATTTGCGTTTTCAAGATAAGGTTTATCGTCATTGCTCTGCCAATAATTCATTTCGCCGTTGATGAGATGGTCTTCTAATGTTCTGCTCACAACTTTAATAAGTGCGAGGCTCGAAACCCTCGTCGCGGCCTCAAAGCCGGTCTTGTGGTTTGTAACCTCGCACCAGTAGTAGTAGTATTTATTTGCACCGCTCGTGTTCGCCGGCGTAGTCGTCAGCAGCACGGATTTAGTGCCGAGAAGCCCGCCCTCTTTTTGGTTGTTCACGATGTTGTCTTTGCCGGTTCCGTTCGCGCCGTCCACGGGCGCGCTGTATTCGTGGCTGCGGTACCACGCGTAGGTCAGGCTGCCGCCGTCGTTGCTCTGCGCCGTAATAGAAAACCGCGCGTCCGCCGCACTGCTGTACGTCGCATCGCGCGGGTTGTCATAGATATTCGGCGCGGTTCCCGCGACTGCTTTCGCTGTAATGCTGAAAACCGGCAGCAAGGTAAAAACCATTGCGGTCGTCAACAGTGCGGATATGATCCTGTTTAACGTCTTTTTCATAAAAATTTCCTCCACGTTATAATATGTTCTTCCCGCGCGGTATAAATTACGCCGGTTTTGAACTGTTATCGTGTGGGGTGGAGCCCCACACGTCTGCTTTTCGCTGCTGTCGCAGCAGCTTTTGGGTATAGCATTTGTTCTGCTAATATTTGCATAATACTGCTAAATTCGACATTATGCAAGCTTTTTTTTCACGTATTTGTGAATAAATCGTGAATTTTTTGTGCATATGCGCCAAAGGGAATTTGCCGCGCTAACGCGTTTTTTCTTTCACCTGCACCGAGACTTGGAGGAGGTAATTTTCGGGGTCGCTGACGCTGACTTCGTCGTGCAAATAGATGGTGTAAACGGGTCCGACGAGCTGCAAATTCTGCTCTGCGGCGCGAGCCGCCATTTTTTCCGGCAAATCGTTCATCTGACCGTAAAACCCGCGGGTGTAGCCGACAAGGTAACGCCCGGCGGGTTTTTCGTCGTCCCCGAACGGGTCGATTGAGAAGAAGCGGCTCGGCTCCGACGGTGCGGCGAGGTAGCCCGACATATCCGCGAACAGTCCGCCGACGGGAAAGCTGAGGTTGACGCGCGGCGTCTGCGCGAGGAAGCGCACGAAGGACTCGTAAAAAGCGCGGTTGTCGCTGTGTCCGATTTCCGCGCCCATTAAGAGCGGTATGGCGGGCATTTCCTCGACCGCGAGAACGCTCTCGTCCGCGAGCAGACCCGTGAAAATCATATCCACAAAAACGTGCAGCACGGAATAACGCTCCCGCAGGCTGCGCATTTCTCTGTCCAATTCCAGCTCGTGCTTGTGCAGAACTTGCAGCAAATCCTTCGGATTGCGGTTCCGCTCCATTTCGCTAATTGTTTTGAGCGGCACGCCGCACTGCGTCAGAACGCGGATAAAGTTCACGGTGACGACCTGCTGCGGAGCGTAATAGCGGTACCCGTTCTCCCCGCGCCGCAGGGGTTTGAACAGGCCAATCTCGTCGTAATATTTCAGCGTGGACACGGGAACCTTTGTGATTTTAGAGAAGTCGCGCGCGGAAATAAGACGGCTTGCGTCCACTCCCTCAAAATATGTGTGGTCAATATTTTCGTTCATAGTCGTATTCGCCCCTTTCGTGCCGCCATTATACACTGAAAACGGCGCAAAAGCAAGAAGTAACTTCCGCCGAATTTTCGGAAATTAAGAGGGCCCGCGGCGGCGACTGTGTGGCGAAAGGCTTGATAAATCAGGGTTTTAAGAAAATATAATTTTTTCAAATTGCCTATTGACTCGCAAGTTACTTCCTCCGCTACAATATAACCATAAATAATAAGGAGGAATTTAATATGAACGCAAGAATCAGAAGAATTTGCCCGCAGGGACTCGGACGCGTCCTTGCCGCAGCCATTGTGCTTGCAATGGTTCTCGCCTTCATTCCGTTTGGCGCAGGGTCTGCGTCCGCCGCGGAAATAGAGACGGGGTATTCCGCGCTGATTGTCACGGACGGTGGCAACGCGGGAACACTTATCGGCTTTGCCGGAGAGGAATGGTACGTCGTCGGCGACGGAACGGCGGGCATTTACCCGGATGCGCCCACGGACAGCATAACGCTGCTAATAAAGGGCAGACACCCCGATGGCGACGACAGAAATCAGTGGAGCTATGATTGGAGCATCTACGGTCCGACGACGTTCCGCGAGACCTGGCATTATTTAGATTCAAGTCACAAGCCTTCCGATATGTCGCTGTATACGCAGTTTATTGACGGCTATTGGTATAAGAATAATCCGGGCGAAGCTCCGGGTTGGACGGAGCCGAATGAATACTACGGCAGCGCGCTTCATCAGCGGATGGAGGAAATTGCGTGGGACTTCTGGGGCGACTCCCAGAGAGAATACGAGCTTATAAACGGTAGAACGCTCACGGCGGCTTCGGACGGCCATCCGAGCTATATTATGTCAGGCAGAGATGTTGCAGACCAAAAGCTGTGGCCGCTGTCCTTATACGAATGGTTTGCCATAGGCAACGACGATGTGCGCTCATACACGGCTCCCTATTGGTTCCGCGCCTCGTCCACGCAAAACAAAGTGCCTTATGCAATGTTATCTTACGCACTCGGTTCCACGTGGAACGGGTTGCAGTTAGGACCCAGCGGTTTTGCCGGATACCCGCCTTCTATGACCGCGCGGCCGGCGTTGAACCTTGATTTGTCAAACGCACTCTTCACGTCCGAGGCGACCGGTAACGGCAAATTCGCCGCGCAATTGGGCGACGGACTTGTGGCGGCGACGGCGATACTCCCCGGCACAAAAATCAAATTCACGATGACGGACTACGATACCGGTTTCCTGAACCTGAATGTTCCTGATTTAACCCCCCGCTTTGCAGTACCCGGCGGCACGGTGAGCGTTGAATATGACGACGCGATTGCCGGTGCCGACAAGTACGTCTCCTGCGTGATTACGGACGAATTTGACAATGTGCTGTTCTACGGCAAGCTGGCTGACGCGGCAGACGGTACGGTGGATATCCCGCTGCCGGCCGGTATGGATATCGGCAGCTACAAGGTCAAGCTGTTCAACGAGCAGGTCAACGGCGACAATTACACGGACTTTTCGAGCGAGCCGATTGAAATTCCGCTGACAAACACGCCTCCGGCTCCCGCCGAGTACGAACTCACGTTTGAAACAAACGGCGGCAGCGAGGTAGCCTCCGAATTAATCGCGGCAGGAACGGTACACCCCCTGGACGAAGCCACGGCGAAAGACGGCTACACCTTCGCCGGCTGGTGCGCCGACGCGGAGCTGAATATCCCTGAGGTTGACGTCACGATGGACAGCGACAAGACAGTTTACGCGGCGTGGAACGCGAACCCGAAACACCCGCCTTATACGCCTGACCCCACGCCGACACCGACGCCGACACCGACGCCGGAGGAAAATCCGGATCCCACACCGACGCCGACTCCGGCACCGAATCCGACTCCGACACCCGAACCCAACCCGACGCCGGCTCCGGAGCAGCCCCCCGTTCCGAATATTCCGGGCGGCACGGTTGTTCCCGGTGACGACGGCTCATATATCGAGCTGGACGAGGACGGCACGCCGCGCGGCGAGTGGCACTGGAACGACGACGCGGGCGCGTGGATTTACGACGAGTACCCACCGCTGGGTGATCTCCCGATCATCGACGCTTCCCCGAAAACGGGCGACAGCGGACCCGTGTTATGGGTGATTCTGTGCGCGGCCTCTACGTTTGGTTTCGCCTGCCTGCTGTTTTCCAAAGACAAACGCAAAAACCTCTAACAGCAAACCGCCGCCGACGCTATGCGTCGGCGGCGGTAAATTTTTGCGTGCGCGTCTCCCCTGTCCAACTTGCGGTTAAATGTGCAAACAGGCTTGGAACGCCTGATTCACCGCTTCGGAAATTGTGGCGGATTTGCGGCAGTCGCCGACGATTGCGACGGCACTCTCCGGAGCGCAGTGACGCAGCTCATCGACGAGCGTCCAACGCTCTTTCACGCCCATCGAGAGCAGAACGGTATCGCACGGAATCTCGCGTCGCTCGCCGGTTTTTGCGTCCTTGCAGACGATGCGGTCGTCTAACACCTCAACGAGCACAAGACGATATTCGGCGGCGAAGTTGGCTTTTTCGCCGAGCATATGAAGTATCTCCTTGCCGCCGTTACAGCTCATAGTCAGCTTCATCATAGCGGCGGATTCGTCCTGCATTTCAACAAGCGTCACGTCATTGCCGAGGTTGGCGTAGTCCAGCGCGGTCTCAAAACCCACCGCACCGCCGCCGATTACAGCAATCCTCCCGTATGCACCGGCGGACGCGGTATCGGCGTCGGGAGCCCAACGCACGTGAGGTTTGCGTATTCCGGGAATGCTGTCGGGGATAATCGGGTCCGCTCCCACGGCGATTATAACCGCGTCGTAGTTTTCAATATCCAGAATGTCCTTGGTCGCCGCGGTGTTGAGCAAAATGCGCGCTCCGGCTTCGGCGCACTGGGCCGCCGAGTGGCGCAGCCAAGTTAAGTAGTCCTGCGCGTCAATCTTGAACTTAGGAGCCGCCGCGCCTATTACGTTTCCGCCGAGTTGACCGCTTTTTTCGTACAGCGTGACGTCGTGACCGCGCTCTAACAGCGTCTGCATCGCCGTAATTCCGCCCGGCCCTCCGCCGATTACCGCGACTTTCTTTTTCACCGTGGCTTTGGGGACGACGCCGTCGGGCAGTTCTGTCGTCATCGTACACATAGGATTCACGGCGCAGTAGACGGGCTTCGGCGTCATCAAATGTTTCGCGCAGGTGTCGCACCTCAGACAGGGGCGGCGATCTTCGGGGTGATTTTCGGCGTATTTATTGGGCATATCTGGGTCAGCCGTCAGCGGGCGGCACATTGACACAAAGTCGCACCAGCCGTTGGCAATCATTTCCTCCGCGTAGTCGAGATTTGTAATCGAACCGACGGTGTTCACAAGCAAATCCGGGTGCGCCCGCTTTATGTCGCGGGCGTAGTGGGCGTTGAAACAATGCTCCATCATATAGTTCTGGCACCAGTTGCGGTAGTAAAGGTGAGGGCCAAACGGGTCGCTGTGAATCCCCGCCGAGACGTGCAAAATGTCTATGTGACCTTTGAGGTAGCCCGCAAGCTCAATCGTCTCGTCTATATGCATACTGCCAGGGGCAATCTCGTCGCCGGAGCAACGGTACTCGATAACGAAGTCCTCTCCGCAGTGACGGCGTATGGAATCGCAGACCTCTATGGCGAAGCGCGCGCGGTTCTCGGTGCTGCCGCCGTATTCGTCGGTGCGCTTGTTGAACAGCGGGCTTGTGAACTGAGAAATCAGGTTCCCGTGTCCGCCGTGAACCAGCACAATGTCCATTCCGGCGCGTTTCATTCGCGCGGCGGCGAGGCCGAATTTCTCGACCGTTTCCCGGATTTTCTCTTTGGACATCTCAATCGTGGGAATAGGCTCGCGGTTGTTTCGGGCGGCTCTCAAAATCTCGTCGTCGGAAATCCACGACGAGGACGAGTACGCGGCGTGACCCATAGTATCAAAGGGTACGCCCTCGCCTCCGTGGTTGATTTCGAGCGACGCGTGACAGCCGAATTGCTTACACATATCCGCGTACAGCGAAAGCGGATAGATGCAGTCGTCCTTGCCCAGCTCCAACTGGTAGTTCTGGTCGTTGCTCTCCGTCAGGTCAATCGAACAGTTACCGAGGTACAGCGTGGTAACGCCGCCGCGGGCGAACATTCGGAACCAGTCCACAAGCTCGCGCGTGACGTAGCCCTCCGGCGTACTCAGCACGGGCGTAGCCGGCGCGAGAAAGACGCGGTTCTTGAAGTCAACCCCGCGAATGCGTATCGGGTTGAACACGTGGGTGTAACGGGAATTCATAGCTGCTCCTCCTGTCGTGACATATTCTGCGGCATCCTTGCGGTCGCTGCCTGTGATGAGGGCATTATACCTCATCTTGCTGATTTTTTCAACTATAAAGTGCGGCACAGCATATTCATCACGAGAGCGCACATAATCTCCTTTTCGGAGGGTTTCGACAGCGCAATCATCAGCGTAATCGCGGCGAGCGAATTGTTGTCAATCGCCTGCCTGCCGTGCGCGGAAAACAGCGCGCCGTTTTTGTCAAGAAAATACACGAAAAGTGCGGCGGCAATCCGCTTGTTGCCGTCCGAAAAGGAGTGGTTTTTCACGGTCATATACAGCAGATTTGCGGCTTTTTCCTCAAGGCTCGGATAGACCTCGGCACCGCCGAAGGACTGGTATATCGCGCCGAGCGTCCCCTTGAAGGACTCGTCCTTTTCGTTCCCGAACAGGTCGCTGTCCGCCGCAAAGCTCATTGAATCGACGAACTCCCGCGCTTCGCCGTACGTCAGGACATACGCGCCGCGCTCCCCTTTCGGCTTGGTGAGTGACTGGTGGTCGTACCTGTCGAGCAGGTCAAGCCCCGCGGAAAAGCTCTGCAACAGCACGTCCGCGATGCCGGAAACCATATCGTCGGCGGAGCGCGACAGAATTTCTATGGATTTTTCCAGCTGTTTCAGTCGCGCGTCGTTTTTGACGTAGCCGTCAATCAGATATTTCTGCAAAACGCCGTTTGCCCAGCGGCGGAATTTGATACCGTTCGCGGACTTCACCCTGTACCCGACCGATAGAATCATATCGAGGTTGTAGTGTTCGGTCCGGTATGTTTTCCCGTCGGCGGCAGTTGTCGCAAAATTTGCGACAACTGGAATTTCGGCTAATTCCTCTTTCAGCGCGTTGCTGACGTGCTTGCCGATTGTCTTGACGTCGCGGTCAAACAGCTCCGCGAGCTGGTGCCGCGTCAACCAAACCGTGTCGCCGTCCGTCCGAACCTGTATTTCAACGGAGCTGTCGTCACGCGTATAGATTGCAATTAAGCTGTTTTCAGGCATTGTTTCGTTTCCTTTGTTGTGGTTTTAATTCATTATACTCTCAAAATTCGCATAATTCAATATTATGTTGCTTAACAAAGTGGAGACTTTATCGTTTCCGTTTTCGCGTCAACCGCTATTGTACCAGCCCGTACTTCACCTTAATCCTGTCGAGCTTTTCAAGCAACGGGTTTGCGACGACGAGCAGGAACACGACCGTCGCGACGGCGTGAACGAGGTTGAACGGTATGCCCTGCAAATACGCCGCGAGAAACATCGCGCGCGTCGGTGCGGACTGGTACATCATAATCTGCGCGGTGTCCATTATCCCGCCGTAAATAACAAGCGTCGCGAGCGCGCCGAATACACAGAGCGCGGCGCGGCTGCGCCTAAGTATTCCCTTGCGGAACAGTACGCCCGCGAGGAACCCGATTATCCCGAACGAGAACATCTGCCACGGCGTCCACGGACCCTGCCCGAAAAACATATTCGACACGAAGCCCGTCATTGCGCCGACGAGGAACCCCGATTCCCCGCCGAACGCCACGCCCGCGATGATGACGAGCGCGACGACGGGATTGAACTGCGGGAGCATAAAGAACGCCGCGCGCCCCGCGACGGCAATCGCGCAGAGCGTCGCGATAACCACCAACTCACGCGCCTGCGGCTTGCGCGATTCAAAGACGAGCGCGAACGG
>JAISJC010000112.1 GCA_031261745.1 Oscillospiraceae bacterium | reverse complement strand
GCGATGGGGGTCTTTCCTATTCTCGACATATCATATACCCCCTTACCACACGAACGCAAGGACTTCGCCGCCGACATTCAAGGCGCGAGCCTTCTTGTCGGTCATAATGCCCTTGGACGTGGAAATAACCGCGACGCCGAGTCCGCGTAAAACCTTGGGAAGCTCGCTCGCGCCCGCATAGACGCGGAGACCGGGCTTCGACACGCGGCGCAGGCCTGCGATTGCGTGAATGTTGCCGTTGTATTTGAGCGTAACCTTGATGATTCCCTGGATTCCGTCGCTCACGATTTGGTAGTTCTTAATGTAGCCCTCTTCGAGCAGAATTTCCGTAATCGCTTTTTTCATATTCGACGCCGGAATGTCTACTGTCGGATGCTTTGCCGTGCCGGCGTTGCGAATACGCGTCAGCAAGTCGGCAATTGGGTCTGTTACTTGCATTGGATTTCCTCCTTATAAGTTACAGAAACGAATTTCTGTTTATACATTGAGGTAACGAACAATTCGGAGGGCGTCCGTCCTGTCAATGTATGCGGGGAATTTTTACCAGGACGCCTTGCGGACGCCGGGGATTTGACCTTTATAGGCGAGGTTGCGGAAGCAGATACGGCATACGCCGTAATCGCGGAGATACGCGTGCGGGCGGCCGCAGATTTTGCAGCGGTTGTACGCGCGGGTCGAGAATTTCGC
Source organism: Oscillospiraceae bacterium (assembly GCA_031261745.1). Classification (GTDB taxonomy): domain Bacteria; phylum Bacillota; class Clostridia; order Oscillospirales; family Oscillospiraceae; genus JAIRRO01. The sequence continues at coordinate 3,967 of JAISJC010000112.1, read as the reverse complement.
CTCGCGCTGCTGTTTGAGCACCATAGACTTCTTAGCCATTATTCTCTCCCCTTCCTTATGCCGTGATGAACGGTGCGCCGAGACCGCTGAGCAGTTCGCGCGCCTCTTCATCCGTCTTTGCGGTTGTGCAGATGATTATGTCCATACCGCGGATTTTTTCGATCTTATCGTAGTCGATTTCCGGAAAAATCAGCTGCTCCTTGATGCCGAGCGCGTAGTTGCCGCGTCCGTCGAATGAGTTCGCGGAGATTCCGTGGAAGTCACGCACGCGCGGAAGCGCGACGTTAAACAGTCTGTCGAGGAATTCCCACATCTTCTCGGCGCGGAGCGTGACCTTGACGCCGACGGCCATTCCCTCGCGGAGCTTGAAGTTCGCGACGGACTTGCGCGCCTTTGTGGTGACGGCCTTTTGACCCGTGATTTGCGTAATGTCGCGTACAACCGCTTCAATCGCTTTCGCGTTGTCACGCGCGTCACCGGCACCGACGTTTACGACGATTTTGTCGAGCTTCGGCACCTGCATAACGCTCTTGTACTCGAATTTCTTCATAAGCGCGGGCGCGACGTCGCTTTTGTATTTTTCTTTAAGTCTTGCCATTTTTCAACGTCCCCCCACTTATATTTCCGCGCCGCATTTTTTGCAGACGCGAACTTTGGTGCCGTCGGCCTTGATCAGGTGCGCGCCGCGTGTCGGCTTGTCGCACTTGGGGCAAACGCGCATAACTTTTGCGGCGTAAATCGGGGTTTCCTTCTTGATTATGCCGCTCTCTTCGCCTTGCTTGCGGGCTTTCTGGTGGCGTTTCGCCACGTTCACGCCCTCGACGATGACCTTGCCGCCCTTCGGGTCGGCGGAAACAACCTTACCCTGCTTGCCCTTGTCCTTACCGGACAGGACAACAACGGTGTCGTTAGTTCTGATATTCATAATGTTCGGCCTCCTATATGACTTCCGGAGCCAGCGACAGGATTTTCATATATTCCTTATCGCGCAGCTCGCGCGCCACGGGTCCGAAGATGCGGGTGCCGCGCGGGTTTTTGTCCTCGCGAATCAGCACTGCCGCGTTCTCGTCGAAGCGAACATATGTCCCGTCCGTGCGGTGAACGCCGCGGGCGGTACGGACGATTACGGCCTTTACGACCTCGCCCTTCTTTACGGTGCCGCCGGGCGCGGCCTTACGGACGGACGCGACAATCACGTCTCCGATGTTCCCGTACTTGCGCTTCGAGCCGCCAAGGACACGTATGCACTTGATCTCTTTTGCGCCGGTGTTGTCGGCGACTTTGAGGTACGATTCTTGCTGTATCATTGTTTCGTCGCCTCCCTATTTCGCTTTCTCAATGATCTCGACGAGCCGCCAGCGTTTATCCTTGGACAGCGGACGCGTCTCCATAACGCGCACGCGGTCGCCGATACCGCAGGAATTCTCTTCGTCGTGAGCTTTGAGTTTGTATGTTCTTTTGATAATCTTCTTGTACAGCGGATGCGCCACGCGGTCCTCGACCGCGACCACTATCGTCTTATCCATTTTGTCGGACACGACCTTGCCGACGCGCGTCTTGCGCGAGGACGTTCTGATTTCACTCATTGTTTACTCCTCCTACAATCCGAGCTGCCGCTGGCGAATAACTGTCTTGACCCTAGCAATATCGCGCCTGGTTTCCGCGATTTTAATCGGATTGTCGAGCTGATTCGTCGCGTGCTGCATACGAAGGAAGAACAAATCCTTTTTGAGATCCGTCAACTTCTCGTTCAGAGCCTTCTCGTCGAGCTTAATAACTTCCGCAGCTTTCATCTTATTCACCGCCTGTTTCCGCAGCGACCGGCTCCGCAGATACCTTCGCCGCAACACCTGCGCCGACCGCGGGTTTGTCCGCGTCTTCGCGCATAATGAACTTCGTCTTGCACGGAAGTTTGTGCGCCGCAAGGCGGATAGCCTCACGCGCTGCCTCTTCCGTTACGCCTGCAATCTCAAACAGCACGCGTCCGGGCTTTACCACCGCAACCCAGTATTCGGGTGAGCCTTTACCGGAACCCATTCGGGTTTCGGCGGGCTTCTCCGTGACCGGCTTGTCGGGGAAAATCTTAATCCAGACCTTACCGCCGCGCTTTGTGTAGCGCGTCATTGCGATACGGGCCGCCTCAATCTGGTTCGAGGTAATCCAGCACGGTTCGAGGGCCTGCATTCCGAAATCGCCGTTGGAAACGAAGTTTCCGCGTGTGGCGACGCCTTTCATACGGCCGCGGTGCTGCTTGCGGTGTTTAACTCTCTTCGGTAAAAGCATTATTCGTTACCTCCTTCCGAGGGTGCCGGCGCGGCCGGAGCGGGAGCGACAGGAGCCGCCGGGGCAGCCGGACGCGGGGTTGCGGGACGGGGGTTGTTGCCCTGATATCCCGTACCTGCCGGACGCGGGTTCGAGCCTTGGTAACCGGTGCGCTGTCCGCTGCCGGTGGTGGAACCGCCTGTGCGGTTGCCGCCCTGATATCCGCCTGAGGAACCGCCGGAACGGTTGTTGTTATAGCCGCCGGAACGGTTGCCGCCGCTACGGTTGTCGCGGTTATCGCGACGCTCGCTGCGCTCACGCGGGGGCTTGGACGTGTCCATTGTACGCGGCGTGGTGCGGAGGGTCTGTGAAAGCACTTCGCCGTTGTAAATCCAGACCTTTACGCCGATACGGCCGTAGGTCGTCGCCGCCTCGGCAAAGCCGTAGTCGATATCCGCGCGCAGGGTTTGAAGCGGGATTGTACCCTCGTGGTAGGCCTCGCTTCTCGCGATTTCCGCGCCGCCGAGACGTCCCGAAACCATAACCTTAATGCCGCGGACGCCGAGCTTCATCGCGCGCTGCATCGCGTTTTTCATTGCGCGGCGAAAGCCGATACGCTTTTCGAGGCGTTGAGCGATGCTCTCTGCGACGAGCTGTGCGTTTGAATCCGCGTTTTTGACCTCTACGATTGAGATGACGACGGTTTCGACGGTCTTGCCGAACTTCGCCGCGACCTTCGCGCGCAGAGCCTCAATTTCCTGTCCGCCCTTGCCGATGATGACGCCGGGACGCGAGCAGTGAATGAAGATTCTGATTTTTGTGCTGTCGCGCTCAATCTCAATCTTCGGAATTCCGGCTGAAAACAGCAATTTTTTCAGGTACTCGCGGATATTGTAGTCCTCGACGATCAGGTCGCCGACCTTATCCTGCCGCGCGTACCAACGGGAATCCCAATCTTTAATAACGCCGACACGGAAACCGTGCGGGTGAACTTTCTGTCCCATTTAAGATTCCCCCTTACTCTTTCTCCGCCACGACGACGGTAATGTGTGACGTGCGCTTGTTGATTCGGAATCCGCGTCCCTGAGCGCGCGGCATCATACGTTTGAGTATCGGGCCGGGGTTCGCGTACGTTTCCGAAATGTACAGCTTGTCGGGATCCAGCGCGAAATTGTTTTCCGCGTTGGCGACCGCGCTCTTTATGAGCTTCAACAGCAGTTCGCTCGCAGCTTTCGGCGTTGAGTTCAGCAGAGCCGCCGCTGTCTTTGTGTCCTTGCCTCGAATGAGGTCGCAGACGATTTTCACTTTACGCGGAGCGATTCGCGCGTAATTGAGCTGTGCTTTCGCACTTGTAGAAGAAGCCATTATCAGTCTGTTCCCCCTTACTTCGTAGTTTTGCCGCCCGAGTGACCCCGGTACGTGCGTGTCGGCGCGAATTCGCCGAGCTTGTGTCCGACCATATCCTCGGTGACATACACCGGAACGTGCCGCCGTCCGTCGTGGACGGCAATCGTGTGTCCGACGAAGCTTGGGAAAATCGTCGAGGCGCGCGACCAGGTTTTCAGCACCTTTTTCTCGCCCGCGGTGTTCATCGCGTCAACGCGTTTTAACAGCTCCGGCGCGGCGAAAGGGCCTTTTTTAACACTTCTGCTCATTTTTCATACCCTCCTATTTACCGCGGCGTTTGACGATGAACTTGTTCGTG
>JAISJC010000071.1 GCA_031261745.1 Oscillospiraceae bacterium | reverse complement strand
CCCAATAAAATCAACACTTATACGGCGATTATTATTACGGCAGCGAAGCCGAGCAATATACGTTCTACCGTTTGCCGAAAGTCTTGTTTACCGACACACGATATAAGTACTTGTCAGACAGCGCGAACAGCACCCGATGAGCGGCGTTCCGATATACCGCGTGACGCGCCGAGGGCGCAGAGATGCGTTGTCTTAACCGGCGAATTGTGATAGCAGAGCTATCTCAATTCGCCGGTTAGGGGCAAGCCCCTAATACCCCTTGCCGAGCAGCCAATCAACGACGTTTAACTGGCGTATGCCGTCATAATTTGCGCTATGCGGTATTTCGTCCAGTGTTAGTAACACCTTCGGGTGATTATCAGAGATTCTTTGCAGCGGCTCCAGCTCACGCTTCAGTGTGTTTTCGTCTAAAACACTTGCGGACACTTGATAATAGGTAAATCCGTTTGCGTTTTCCGCGACAAAATCAACCTCTTTTTCCGCCATCTTGCCGATGTTCACCTTTGCACCGCGCCGGAGCAGCTCGAGGTATACCGTGTTTTCCAAAACGTGACCGAGGTCGGAGGACGAGCTTGCAAGCAACCGCTCCCGCAGTCCGCTGTCCACAGCGTAATACTTGCCTTGCGTTTTCAAATGCTGCCGACCTCTGATGTCGTACCGTTCCACCTTATAAAAAAGGTAGCTGTCACACAAGGCGTGTAGGTATTTGTCAACCGTATTGACCGATATGGTTCGCCCCGCCGAATTTATTGTATCTGCGATTTTCTTTACTGAAACAGGGCTTCCCACATTGCTGAACAGAAATATTGCGATTGAGGTAAGCACGGCTATATCGGTTATTCCTAAGCGAACAGCAACGTCTTTCACAAGAATTGAATTATAGATACCGTCCAAATAGGAGTTCACCAAATCCTCGCGGTCATTTAAGGTTGCAACGGCAGGGAATGCTCCGAACCTCAGATACCTCTGGAACGCGGCGAATAAATCTTTTTCAGCGATTTCCATAAATCGGGCGTATTCCGCAAATGACAGCGGGAGCATAGAAATTTGCACATAGCGTCCTGTCAGCAAGGTTGCAAGCTCACTTGACAAGAGATAGGCGTTTGAGCCTGTGATGTAAACGTCCACGTTATCCTTGACGAAAAGGCTGTCAACGGCTTTTTCGTAGCCCTTACAGCTCTGCACCTCGTCGATAAAAATGTAAGTGTACCCACCCTTGTACAACCGGGCTTTGATGTATTCGTACAGCATATGATAGTCGAGCAGCTTTTCGTACTCCAATTCTTCGAGGTTTACGGATATTATCTGCTCCGGCTTCACTCCGCTTTCAAGCAACCAGTCAATGTACAGCTTGAACAACGTAGATTTTCCGCACCGTCGTACACCTGCCACGACCTTAATCATTTGCTTTTCACGCCAAGATTTCAGCCACTCCAAGTAAAATTCCCTTTGTACAAGTCCTTCTCGCATAACGCTCACCCTCCTTTGGACTTGATTATAGCACAACAGTACCGAAAAGTAAAGTATTTTCATTGAAATGAAAATACTTTTATTGTTTTAAGAGCATTTTCAGCGAGGTGCAAACCATATCTATATTTAAGGTAAATCTTCTTATAGATATTGAGAACAGTATCAAGGCGAAAGACAGCCCCGGTTATGAAAATTGGGCGAAGATATTTAACTTGAAACAAGCCGCGCAGACCCTAATATTTTTGCAGGAGCAATCGACGTGTCGTGCCTGTCGGCGTTTTCACTTGACACGCACCGTCAAAAATTCGTTATTGCAATACTTGTATTTATGGAGTATACTGTTGGAGAAGTGAACACAATTATGCAAGAAAAAGTTCTTAGTCTTGACGCTTGCGTTTTACGGTGCATTGAGGTATAATAAAGCAAATGAGGTGACTGATATGGCAAAGGATTATTCCGTGCAAGGCACGACAAAAGTTCAGCGTGAAAAATATATCAGCGACGCAATCGCTCTTTCTACTCTTGACGCGCCAGAGCCGAGTGAAAAAGCGATGTCGCTTATGCGTGAGTACATTGACGGTAAATGCGAACTCGCAGATGCCCGCAATCGTATCATTGAGTGGTATAAAACAGAGGCGGCTAATGCGTGACCCGTACCTATACGAAGACGCGCCTGTTCTGAAAAACAAGCTGGATATTAAGGACGCGAAAGCACTTGAACAGGTCGAGGCGGATATTACCGCTTTTGCGTTAGCTGACGTTGATAATGTGGTCGCGGATTTGCCGTTTGGCTTGCCGCGACTGCTTGCTATTCGCAGCCCGACGATATTGAGCGTGACTGCGGCGTAGCTTTGGATAGCTTGAACGGAACAGATTGGGCTTCGCTCGACGTTCACGAAACGGCAGAGGTCTTTGCGAAATTGATTGCCGCGCTTTGGCAGACGCACCCGTTCCGCGAGGGTAACACGCGGACGACAATCACATTCGCAACTCAATTCGCGGAGACTCACGGTTTCCGTATGGATAAGTCGCTCTTGAAAGACAGCGCGGCATACGTCCGCGATGCGCTTGTAAAAGCAAGCGACGGTGAATATTCAGAGTATGAATACATCTCCAAAATCTTTGATGGACGCAATCCGGCGCGGCTAACGCTATTTGCAAATCATCGAAACCTTGAAATTATTACACTCGGAGGAACCCACAATGAAAAAGAAACTATTCGCGCTTTTGCTCGCGCTCGTCCTCGCAATCTCGCTCGTACCGTCGGCGTTCGCCGCGCCCGCCGACACTCTTGGCGCGTGGGACGGCAAGACGATTGACGTGTCGTGGTACAACAAAACCGACAAGACGTTTTACGTTGCCACACCGGCGCAATTCGCGGGACTTGCCGCGATTGTCAACGGCATTTACAATGACGAGATTACAAATATAATCGGGGATAAGAATTTCATCGTAGATAACTTCGTGAACAACACCGAGTACGACAGCGGCGGTAATAATAAATCCACGGACGTTTACCACTACGGCGCGGACGACTTCAACGGCAAAACGATTTATCTCGCCGCCGACTTGGATATGGGCGGCGTTTACGATTCCGCGAGCAGCACTTGGAGTGGCGCGCGGTATATGCCAATCGGCGGTCAGTATCTAATGGCGAAAAACGACGCGATGACGAAGCTCGGCTCGTCCTTTTCCGGCACCCTCGACGGGCAGGGGCATACCGTTTACAACATATTCTGCAACCGCCGCTGTACGACAGGCAATTTCGGCGACGGTCAATCCGTCGGCTTAATCGGACGGCTCGGCGTTCACGACAACGACCCGGAGAACATAAGACCCGCAACTCCAACTGTTCGGAACCTCGCCGTCACGGGCTACATCTATTCCAACCGCTCTGTCGGCGGCATCGTCGGCAAAATAGGGAAAACAGTAAACGGCGCGATAATCGAGAACTGCGCCAACTTCGCAACCGTCAGCAATACGGATTCAAAGGGCTGCGGCGGCATTGTCGGCGCGGGCTGGAACGGCGGAATTGTCCGCAACTGCTACAACGCGGGAGATATAAGCTCAACCTACACTTGCCCGACGGGCGGCATTTCCGGCAGCAACGAAATAATCTTGGAAAACTGCTATAACATCGGCAAAATAACCGCCGCGAAGGACAGCTTTGCTATGGCAATCGGCACGAACAACGGCGGCGCGGCGTATGACGTCGCTATTAAGAACTGCTGGTACCTCGACGGCAGCGCGGCGGGCGGCGGCTATTACAGCGGAACGCCGAACAACGGCAACGCGCTCACCGCATCGTTTATGAAAAGCGCGGACTTCATCAAAACTCTCGGCGGCGCGTTTATCGCGGACGCGAACAACATTAACAATGGTTTCCCAATCCTCGCGTGGCAGAAGAACGCGGTGACGCACACGCCGCCCGCGCCGCCGACATATTCAGACGTCGCGGAGAACGCTTGGTACGCGGCGGCGGCAAAGTACGCCGTGAACGCGGGCCTGTTCGACCTCACGGACGGCAAGTTCAACCCCGAAGCACCGATGACGCGCGGCGATTTCGCAACGGCTCTCGTGCGGCTCGGCGGCGTGAGGTCGGAGATTACCGACGGCACGAATCCGCAGGGAACAATCACGCGCGAGCAGATTATTACGATGCTCCACCGCTTCGCGGGCAAGCCCACGGCGGCGGGCGACCTGTCGAAATTCCCCGACGCGTCAAAGATTTCCGACTACGCGAGGGACGCGGCGGCTTGGGCAGTTGCAAACAAGATAATTAACGGAATGGGCGACGGCACATTTGCGCCGCAGGGAACGACGACGCGGGCGCAGGGTGCGCAGATGCTGTTGAATTACGGGAAGTAGAATTGACGATGATAATATTGCGAAGCAATAATAAATTCGGCGCACCTCGGAAATTAGAATAAGTACACGAAATCCCTCCGGAACCGTAATGATTCCGGAGGGATTGATGTTTCGGCTATATGGAATAATGGTTTACAGTAGTTAGATTGCGGTCTGTTTCCGCAGTTGCTCTATCTCCTCTCGGGTGAGACCTGTGATTTTCGTAATCTCATCAACAGACATTCCTCGCGCAAACAACTGCTTCGCTATTTCAAGTTTCCCCTCAAGTATGCCTTCGATTTTTCCCTCGATTTTTCCCTCTTCAAACGACTCCGCTTTGTCGTGGTCTAAATCCATCTGGAATCGACGGCGCGACATAAACTTCGCGCGCTGGTCGGGGTCGTGGCTTATACCTCTTAAAATATCATTTGCCAACTTAATCTCCTCCTTTGTCTCAATCAGTTTTCGCACTACTTCCGCGTTCTCCGGTTCGTCCGCGCACGAAAGATAGACGCTCCACGCTTCAATCCCCGTCATCTCCTCAACGGGCTTTTTCAGCACTGCTCCGAGCTTTGACAGCTCAATGAATATTATACCCACGGCGTCGAGCAATTCGTCACCGTCTGTATTGCGGAAGCTGAAACGATTAACAAAATCCTCGCGTTCGGGGAACACCGTATAATCACAGAACGTAATCTGAAAGCTTCGTAGCAGTTTCCGATAACTTACGCCGCGTCCCTCCTGTGCGGAATGGAGGTCGCACAGGTTGAAAATAGCGCGGCTTTTTATGCCGGAGTGGTTGTTATCAAAATTATCTCCGCGCATTGGTGACGTTTGTAACTCAACGTCCACTTGCTCACCATTGTCAATAAGACAGTTGACATCAAATCGCTCACGTTTCTCGTCAATGTCTGAAATGGGTGGCTCCGCGTTGCGAACAGTAACCTCAATGACGGGGATTTGCAATATGCTCGATATTATATCGCGTAGGACAGGCTCCGAATCATTTCCTGTAAGCAATGTCTTGAAAACTCCGTCCTCGGTCGGGGGCAGCAACTCACGGTCATATTTATATACTTCATCGTCAATCACGGCGCACCACCTCGCTTTCTGTACCTATTATACTCCGATTCTCGCGCAAATGCAATACAAATTTCTTAAAACGCACAGCAATACGACCGCGCATATAACGGCGCAGTAATTCGACCTTGAGGATTATATTACCGTAATCCATTATGTACGCAGCGGTGCCGGCGAATCCCGGAATCGAAAATCCGCCGAGAAAGTTTCGCTTGACAATGCGGAAAGTCTGTGTTACATTGAAAACAATAAGATTAATTTGGGTAATTATC
>JAISJC010000047.1 GCA_031261745.1 Oscillospiraceae bacterium | reverse complement strand
AACGCGCTCCGCTTTCTGTTTGAGCGCGAGGATATCCCGCCCGACGTGCCGAAATACATAATGATGTACTGCCTCGACGCCTACAATTCCAAGGGCGAATCGGGCAAAAACGGCACGTCTAAAATGGCTATGCAATTTCTTTCGGGCTGGCTCAACCAGTTCTCAAAGCTGAAAAAGCTGTCCGTCGCGTCGGAATACCTCTCCGGCGACCTCGCGTCGGTCACGCCGCATTCGAGCGTCGTCGGCGCGTTGCAGCAGGGCGGCGTCGCCGTCGTGCGCGTGATGTACGGCTGCTGGCACTACGTTCTGCTCACGGGCGCGGAGGGCGGAAAAGTCACGATGTTCGACCCCTACCTACGGACGATTCCGTTCCGCAAAAAGGGCGTGGAGATGCTCAACGACCCGACGGGGCGCGAGAACCGACGCGTCGAAATGGACCACCTGAACGCCGAGGGAAAGTCGATTTACGCGCTCGGCGAGATAAAAAACCGCGAGGCCGTAATCCTGTTCAACACCAAGAGCCGCAAAACACCGGAGCGGACGATAGAATATTTTCTGTAAAGGAGAATTATTGTGATAGGTGATTTTAAGCGTTTTGATATGGCGCGCAAGCCCAAGCCGCAAAAGCGGTATCTGACGCCCGTGACGTGGATCATCAGCTTTCCGACGAAGCTGGTGCGCCATTCAAAGGTGTCAAAGCACGGAATGGACGGCATTAAGCCGCCGTACCTGCTGCTGTGCAACCACAATGCGTTTCTGGACTTTATGGTGATGACGACGGCGATTTTCCCGCACCGTGCGAATTACGTCGTCGCGATAGACGGCTTTGTCGGTATGGAATGGCTGCTGCGCAGCGTCGGTGGGATCGGTATCCGCAAGTTCACGAACTCAATTCAGCTTGTGAAAAATATGGTACATATCAAGGAAAAGGGGCAGATTATCGTGCTGTTCCCTGAGGCGCGGTACTCACTGTGCGGGACAAACGCCGTCCTGCCGGACTCTATCGGGAAGTTCATTCACCTGCTGAATATCCCCGTCGTGACGCTGATTATGCACGGTCACCACCTCGTAAACCCGTTCTGGGGTCCGAAACGCCGCGGCGTAGGCACACTCCGCGCCGATATGAGCCTGCTTTTCACGGCGGAGGAGACGCAGACGCTCTCGGTGAACGATATGAACGCGCGCGTGCGCGAAACCTTCGTCTACGACGACTTCAAGTGGCAGCGTGACAACAACATTTCAATCAAATCCGGCCACCGCGCGCAGGGTCTGCACAAGGTTCTGTACCAGTGTCCGCACTGCGGCGCGGAATACCGGATGACCTCCGCGCTGGATGAGCTCTGGTGCGAGGAATGCGGAAAGCACTGGAAAATGACGGAATTCGGCGAGCTTGTCGCCGCGGACGGCGAAACGGAATTTTCGCATATCCCCGACTGGTATGAGTGGGAGCGCGAGAATGTCCGCCGCGAGATTGAGGCGGGAACGTACTCGCTGAACGTCACCGCGAGCGTCGATTCCCTGCCGAACGCGAAAGGCTTTGTGACGCTCGGACAAGCCGAGCTGACTCACAATATGGACGGCTTCACGCTGACGGGCTTCTACAAAGGTGTGCGGTACGAGGAGACGTGGAAACCGCTGGCGTTGTACTCGTGCCACATTGAGTACGATTACAAGACGCGCGGCGGCGACTGCATTGACCTCAACACGCTCGCGGACACTCTGTATATCTACCCGCAGGGGCGGGACTTCTCGGTGACGAAAATCGCGCTCGCGACGGAGGAACTGTACAATGCCGCCGCCACAAAAACGAAAAGAAACGCGCTATCGGAGGAAAAATGACAGATATTTTGATTATAATTGCGGTTGTACTTGGGATTGCAAATCTCGCGGTGCTTTTTACGCGCAAGCCGAAGGAGTCGAAAGATTACAAACCCGATTTTGACAGGCTTGTCTCGGATATTACGCGTTTGGAGACGTCGCTTCGCGAGGAAATCCGCGCGAGCCGCGCGGAGAGCCAAACCGCGCTCAAATCCAACCGCGAGGAGCTTTCAGCGTCGCTCGAAAAAATCCGTGAGACGATGGAATCGCGCCTGCGGCACATTCAGGAGGACAACGGCAAGCGGCTTGAAGAGATGCGTAAAACCGTGGACGAGAAGTTGCAGGAGAGCGTTGAGAAACGCTTCAACGAGTCGTTCAAGTCCATTTCGGAACAGCTCAACAAGGTTCATCAGGGTCTCGGCGAGATGCAGAGCCTTGCCGTCGGCGTCGGCGACCTGAAAAAGGTGCTGTCTAACGTGAAAACGCGCGGCAACCTCGGCGAGTTCCAGCTCGGCGCGATACTCGAACAAATCCTGTCGCCGGAGCAGTACGAGCGCAACGCGCACGTCAAGGAAAATTCGCAGGATGTGGTTGAATTTGCCGTCCGTCTGCCGGGACGCAGCGAGTACGACAAGCCCGTGCTTATTCCGATTGACTCGAAGTTTCCCGTCGAGGATTACGGGCGTCTGCTTGAAGCGTACGACCTCGCCGACGGCACGGATATCGTCGCGCGACAGATTGACTCAGCCGGAAAGTCCTTTGAATCGGCGGTCAAGAAGTGCGCGAAAGATATTCACGACAAGTACATAAACCCGCCGGTAACGACGGATTTTGCGATTATGTTCGTCCCGACAGAGGGGCTGTACGCGGAGGTTCTGCGCCGACCCGGACTGTTTGAGGAGCTGCAAACGAAATTTAAGATCACCGTCGTAGGACCGACTAACACCGCGGCGTTCCTGTCGAGCCTGCAAATGGGCTTCCGCACCCTCGCGATTGAAAAGCGGTCCAGTGAGGTCTGGGGACTGCTCGGCGCGGTGAAAGCGGAGTTTAACAAGTTCGGAGACGTCGTCGACAACGCGCAGAAGAGCCTCGCGGCGGCGACAAATCACCTTGAAAAACTCGGCACGCGCTCCCGCGCAATCGGGCGGCAACTGCGCAATGTCGAAGAGCTGCCGCAGGGCGAGGCGACGGCGTTGATTGAGGACGGCGAGGAATAACAAAACGGGCGGCAATGCCGCCCGTTACTTATTTTGCGTTACGCCGCGGCTTCTACCGCGCCCGTCAGCGCGTCGATGTAGAACGCGCCCGCGTCGGTGTCTAACCGCCAGCAAGGCATCAGTTCCCCCGTACCGAACGCGCCGACGTTCAGGCGGTACCCCGCCGTAATGCCGGTGATTTTCGTGACCTCCGCGCCGCTGTCAAGGACGAATTGAAGGAATCCGAGCATCGACGTCGGAAGGTCCCGCTCCGCTCCGCCTGCGGCCTCGCTTACGCCCGACGGTCGCCGTCCGGCAATCCCGATCAGCCTGCCGTCGTCAAATGTGAACGTGATGACGCAGTTGAATGTCGGCGTTTTTCGGTACCGGCACACGGCTGCAAACACGGTAATGTCGCCGCCGTTATCGCTGATTTCCGGCTCCGCCGTCTCTATTTTCATTCGTCGCAGGAGCTTTTTTGCGACAGAGAGCATTTCCGCTTCGTTTTCCGCGACGGCGTAGTCGCCCGTATATTTAATCTCAAACTCATCGCGGGCATTGAACGTCGCGGTTCCGCGCTCGCCGATGTACTGCGACGGCGTTCCCCCGCTGTCGGTCGGTTCGCAGTCGCCGAGCGCGGCGCGCGCGATTGTCGCCTCCGCATATGGGTCGCGCGAGGTTTTTTGCGGCTTCGGTGCGGTGAGTTCCGGCATCGCTCCGTCGCTCAGCTCAATACCGCCGTTTTGCATTATTACGCCGAAGTTTTCAATCGTCCGTCGCCGCGCCGCATTGTTTTCGTAGATGTCGCGCGCCGCAACCGCGAGAAAAAAAACATTCAGGAACAGCAATACCACGAGGACAATGTTTTTTATTTTGGCTGTACTCATTTTTCGCCCTCCGCCGCGTACCAGAACGGCGAGGCGACGCCCCCGCCCGCATCAGAATAACCGAGCCGGAAATCACCGCCCGCGGCGAGCGTCTGCCGCTCCGGCAGGAGCATCGTTTCCGCGTCGGCGGCGTATGCGCGGAAACACAGCGTCATCTCGGTTATGGTGCCGTTTGTGATTGTCACGGCGGCGGCGTTGTCGCTTTTCGGCAGGAATACGCGCCCGCCCGCGAGGAAATAATCGAACGTCACCGTGAGCTTATTGCCCGTGCCGGACGCACCGGAAAACCGGACGCGCGCGTCGCCTGAGTACGCGTCCAGCACCCTCTGCGCGGCAACGCGGGCGAGTTCAACGCCGTCAACGACGCCGATTGCGTTGCTGTCATTGGTCGCCGCGCTTCTGTGGTACGTTAAAATGCCGTCGGTCGAAACCGAAACCGTAAACACGTTTGAAACATAAACCTGCGTGCCGTCGCTCTCCGTATACCCCGCTTTTTGCGTGCCGTCAACGCCGAACGCGGCGAGAATCGCGGTCGTGTTCTCCGTCCGCTCAAACGGATTCGACGTGATCAGCGTCGGATGATGCGCGTCGGCGGTAAGAATCAAATACGGCGCGGACGAATCCGCGTCCAGCTCAAACTGATACGCGTTCTCCGCCCTGTATTCACCGGCAACCGAGACCTCGCCGCCAAGCGAAGCCGTTTCTGCGCGGTAAAATCCGTCGCCGCTCTGAAAGTACAGCTTTGAGCCGCCCCACGCGAAACACAGCCGCGAGACGGGCAATTCGCCGACATCAAAGCCGTTTTGCGCGCCGAGCCATTTGCCGATAAGCTCCAACGGAGCCGCGTTATAATACTCAAACATCACGTTTGACCGCGAAAGAGCCTGCCGCCACTCGTCCTCCGGGCATCGTCTTATCTCATCGGCGGAGGACAACGCCTCCCCCATAAGGCTGACCGTGCGCTCGTACACCGTGTCCACAGCGGCTGAATCATACTTGGCAACGGCGCGCGCGCCGGCGGCGTCGGTGACGACTATCACGGTGGGGCGCGCCGCCTCAACCGACACGGTTCCGTCGTCAATGGGCGCGGACGCGCCGCCCGCCGGCGCGCGTTTGAATCCTTCGGTCAGCTCGCCGAAAATCCCCGTAAACTGCGCAAGCAAAACGGCCGTGACGAGAAGCACGGCTATGAGTGCGGTCTTGATTTTTTCTTTCGCGGCGCGGCTCACGCGTCCGTACCCGCAATCGGCAGCGAAACGGTGAATGCGGAGCCGCGTCCAATTTCGCTCGTGACCGTAATGATGCCGCCGTGCCGCTCGATAATCTCTTTCGCGATTGACAGGCCGAGTCCCGTGCCGCCGGACTCGCGCGAGCGCGCCTTGTCCACGCGGTAAAAGCGGTCAAACACGTGCGGCAGGTCGTCCTCCGGAATGCCGACGCCCGTGTCCGCGATTTTAACCCACACGTTTTTGCCCGCCACTCCGCAGGAGATGAGAATCGCGCCGCCCTCCGGCGTGTATTTCATCGCGTTGGTCATAATGTTCATAAGGACCTGCTCGATCCGCGCCTTGTCGCCGCGAATATCCGGCATTCCCCAGTGCAGCTCGATGTCAATACTCTGCCCGCGCTTCTCCACGATAGGACGAATTGCGTCGTACACGTCGCGCACGGATTTTTCTATCGAGAACACGTCAAAATCCAGTCCCTTGCCGGAATCAAGCCGCGACAGGTCAAGCAAATCGGAGACGATTTTTGTCATTCGGTCTGATTCGTTGAGGATAACGCGTAAAAATTCCTCGCGCGTCTCGTCGGGCAAATCCGGCGTGTCCGCGATTGTCTCCGCATAGGTTCGCACGCTCGTGAGCGGCGTTCGCAGCTCGTGCGAGACGTTCGCGACGAAGTCGCGGCGGAGCTGTTCCGCCTGCGTGAGTTCAAAGAGCGTCGCTTCAAGTTGCGACGCCATCGTGTTGAAGGTGCGCGAGAGCGTGCCGATTTCGTCTTCGGACTCGACGGGGATTTTACGCGAGAAGTCGCCCTCCGCCATCGCCTCGGCGGCCTCCGTCATTCCCTGAACCGGCGAGAGCAGCGTGCGTGAGAGCAAAAGGCTGATTGCAACCGCCGCCGCAAGTCCGAACGCGACGGCTTCAAGAATCATACGAAACAGCTGCGCCGAGAGCGTAGTCGCGGTCTCGCGGTTGTCGCGTATGTACACGATAAACCGCCCCGCGTCGCCGCTAATCGGCGCGGCGGCGTCCATATATTCCCCGCCGGAGCTGCCGGAATACGCGTCGTCACCGCCGAGCGCGGTTTCGATATTCGGCGTAACCGCGAGCGTTTCACCGCGCGGAATCTCCGCTCCCGCGAGGCGCGAGCCTGTTTTGCCGTCGAGGATATAGAACTTGCGCGTGCCGCTGTCAATGCCGAGCTGACCCGCGTAGGCGACGATGATTTTCTCCATCATCTCCGCCGCGTCGGGTTCGTTCGCCGCGTCGCGCAGGGCGGAAACCATCTCCGTCCCCGTGAACGCGTCGGTCATTCGGCGGTAGAACTCGTCGAGGTAGAAATCCCGCACGCCGCGCGTCAAAAACACCGTTACAACCGTCATCAATATGACGATCAGCAACAGCATTATGAATACGAGCTTGGCGCGGAGACTTCTTGTCATACGTTACCCCTCATAATAATAGCCGACACCACGCTTTGTCAGAATGTACTTCGGGTTCGCGGAATCCTCTTCGATTTTTTCGCGCAGGCGGCGGATTGCGACGTCAACGGAGCGCAGGTCGCCGAAATAGTCGTACTGCCACACGTCGCGCAGCAAATCCTCACGCGAGAAAACGTGGTCGGGCGACGCGGCGAGGAACTTAATCAATTCAAATTCGCGAGGGGTCAGGTCCGCCGCCTTTCCGTGAATGAATACGTCAAAACGGTCCTCGTCGATGTAGAGCGGTGCCTCCTCGGACGGCGAAGCCGCCAGCTCATCGAGAACGATGTCTGTGCGGCGCAGGTTCGCCTTGACGTGCGCCAGCAGCATTTTCATTGAAAACGGCTTTGTGACGTAATCGTCCGCGCCGAGGTCGAGCGCGAAAACGGTGTCGATTTCCTCCGTCCGCGCTGTCGCCATAATAATCGGCGTGAGCTTGTCCGTCTGACGTATGCGGCGGCAGACCTCGAACCCGTCAACGCCTGGCAGCATAACGTCGAGCAGAATCAGCGCGGGTTTTTCCGTTTCGTGCAGGCGCAACGCCTCCTCGCCGTCATATGCCTCGGCGGTTTCGTAGCCCTCTTTGCGCAGGTTGAACTTCACGATATCGACGATTCTCTGCTCGTCGTCCACGATAAGGATTGTCCGTGACATAATAATTCTCCTGTTCTGAATTTGTCTTGTCGTTGTCGTTATTATTCCGCGATTATCTGCGTATACGCAAGCGGCAGCAGATCCGCAATTCCGACCTTGACGATTTCGCCGTTTTCGTCGTTGAGCAGGACCCTGATGTCGGGCGCGTATTCGTACAGCATCTGGCGGCAGTTTCCGCACGGCGGCAGCAGGCCGTTTTTCGCGTGGTCGTGCGTCGCGACAATCGTGTCAAAATCGCGCTCACCCGCCGTAATCGCCGCGCCGATTGAGATAAACTCCGCGCAGGAACCGTGAATGCCGTCACAGTTCACGCCGAGGTAGATTTTTCCGTTCTTGCAGCGGATTGCCGACCCGACGGTGTGGTTATAAACGCCGTCGTCGAAGTTCATCGCCAGAACTTCAAGCGCGAGCGCGATCAACTCGCGGTCGGCGGCGGTGACCTCATATCGCTTCATTTCTACTCCGCCTTTCTTTTTGACGCGGCGCGCAGACGCAGGCTGTGGTCGAGGATTGCTTTGCGGAGGCGCAGGTTCTTCGGCGTGACCTCCAAAAGCTCGTCGTCCGCGAGGAATTCAAGGCACTGCTCCAAGCTCATATTCCGCGCGGGGATAAGGCGCAGCGATTCGTCCGAGCCGGACGCGCGCATATTCGTCAGCTGCTTTTTCTTGCAGACGTTCACTGAAATGTCCTCGGATTTCGGCGAAACGCCGACAATCATTCCCGCGTAAACCGCCGTACCGGGTTCGATAAACAGCGCGCCCCTGTCCTGCGCGCCGAACAGCCCGTAGGCGACGGCTTCGCCCGTTTCAAACGCAATCAAGGAACCTGAGCCGCGGCGCGTAATCTCACCCTTGAACGGCTCGTACTTCTCGAAAATCGACGCCATAATCCCCTCGCCGCGCGTGTCGGTGAGAAATTCGTTGCGGTACCCGAACAGTCCGCGCGACGGAATGAGAAACTGGATTTTCATTCGGTTGCCGCTCGGCGTCATTTCGAGCAAATCGCCGCGGCGGCTGCCAAGCTTTTCGATGACCGCGCCGACGGAGCTTTCTGGCACGTCAAGCACGACGCGCTCAATCGGCTCACAGAGCTTGCCGTCAACCTCGACATTCAGCACGCGCGGGGGCGAAACCTGGAATTCGTAGCCCTCGCGGCGCATTGTTTCAATCAGTATGGACAGGTGCATTTCTCCGCGGCCGGCGACGTTGAAGCTGTCGGAATTCGGCACCTCGGACACGCGCAGGGACACGTCTTTGAGCGTCTCGCGCGTCAGGCGGTCGCGAATGTTGCGCGTCGTGACGAACTTGCCCTCGCGCCCCGCGAACGGCGAATCGTTGACGGAAAACGTCATCTCCATCGTCGGTGCGGAGATTTTCACGAACGGCAGCGGCTCAATCACGTCCGTCGCGCATATCGTGTCGCCGATTGTGATGTCTCCGATGCCCGACAGGGCGATGATGTCCCCCGCCGACGCCTCGGTCACGGGGGCCTTGGACACGCCGTCAAACTCGTACATTGAAACGGCCTTTGCCTTTTTCACGCCGCGCTCGTTGTGGAAGTCGCAGACCGCAATCTCCTGATTCTGGCGAATCGTTCCGCGCTCAATGCGGCCGATTGCGATGCGCCCGACGTATTCGTTGTAGTCGATGGATGAAACGAGCATTTGCAGCGGCGCGTTCTCGTCGCGCTCCGGCTCCGGAATGTAGTCGAGAATCGTCTTGAACAGCGGCACCAAGTCCGTACCCTCCACGTCCGGCGAATATGACGCGATTCCGCGCCGCGCCGAGCAGAAGAGCATTGGGCTGTCGAGCTGAAAGTCCGTCGCGTCGAGGTCGAGCAGAAGCTCCAAAACCTCGTCCACGACCTCTGTGACGCGCGCGTCGGGGCGGTCAATCTTGTTGACGACGACGATTACGCGGTGTCCGAGTTCGAGCGCGCGCTGCAAGACGAAGCGCGTCTGCGGCATCGGTCCCTCGGCCGCGTCCACGAGCAGCAGAACGCCGTTTACCATTTTCAGTATGCGCTCCACCTCGCCTCCGAAGTCGGCGTGGCCGGGGGTGTCTACGATATTAATTTTCACATCGTCGTAGGTGATTGCCGTGTTCTTCGCGAGGATGGTTATTCCGCGCTCGCGCTCCAAGTCGCCGGAATCCATAACGCGCTCGTTCACGGCCTGGTTGTCGCGGAAAACGCCGGACTGCTTTAACATCTCGTCCACGAGCGTGGTCTTTCCGTGGTCAACGTGCGCGATAATTGCAATATTGCGAAGCTGTTTCATTGGTTATTTCCTTTTTCATTTATAAAATCATTTTTTAAAAAAATATTATAACACATTGAAATTGACTTAGCAACTGTGATATACTGCAAAATATCAAATTTTGGGGGAATTTCCTATGCAAAACCACTATAACCGCGAAAAAACGCTGTTTATATCCGACTTGGACGGCACGTTGCTCTCAAAAACCGCCGAAATATCGCCGTTCACACGCGATACGCTCACGCGTTTGCTCGCGTCGGAATATAATTTTACGATTGCCACGGCGCGAATGGCGCACTCCGTCGAAAAGCTGTTCGAGGGCGTTGACCTCAAACTACCGCTCGTGCTGATGAACGGCTCGATGATTTTCGATGCGCGGGCGCGGCGGTACCTGAACGTCGAATCTCTCTCCCCCGCCGCCGTGGACGCGATAGTCGCCGCGGCAAAGGCCAACGGCGCGGACATTCTGCTGTACCGCATTGACGGCGACGATATGGACGTCGCGCGGTACTACGCGACCGCCGACAATGCGCGGCTGAACGGGATTTTTATGGACGACAGTCTGAAAAAACGCCGCCGCATTGACCGCGTGGTCTACGGGCTGGACGGGATTGACACAAGCGTCGGCACGTCGGTTTACGTCACTTTTGCGGACACGCGGGAAAAGCTGCTGCCCGTTTACGAGACCGTCGTGAAAATCCCCGGCGTCGCCGTCGTGATGAGCAAGGACGACTACACGGAGAGCGGTTGGTTCGTCGAGTGCTTTTCCGCGAACGCGTCAAAAGCGAACGCGACGCGCCGGCTGCGCGAAAAGCTCGGCTTTGAGTACGTCGTCGCGTTCGGCGACAATATGAACGATATCGACTTTATCCGCGACGCCGACGAGGGCTACGCGCCCGAAAACGCCACGCCTGAGACGAGGGCCGTCGCCCGCGCAATCCTCGCCGCCAATTCGGACGACGGCGTTGCGAAGTGGTTGGCGGAGAATTTGCTGTGAGGGCAGATTGAGTAAACGCGCAGAAAGAAAATTTATTTTAGGTATTGCAATCGTGTTTTCGTTGTGTTATAATTGCACGGCTGTTCGGGAATATGGTGGGTATAGCTCAGTTGGTTAGAGCGCCGGATTGTGGTTCCGGAGGTCGAGGGTTCGAAACCCTTTACCCACCCCATTTTCCGAGGACGCGGTGGGGCGTCGCCAAGCGGTAAGGCATCGGCCTTTGACGCCGACATTCGTAGGTTCAAATCCTGCCGCCCCAGCCATTTTTATGACCCGGTAGCTCAGTCGGCAGAGCACCTGCCTTTTAAGCAGGGTGTCCGGAGTTCGAATCTCCGCCGGGTCACCAACGCATTGTAAAGGCGAACGAACCGCCCCGCAAGGCTCAAATCAGCCTTGCGGGGCGGTTCGCCGTCTGTCTAAGTTGTCGTTTTACCGTTACTCTGCCGCTTCGAGGAACCGGTGCAGCATCGCCGCGACTTCGGCTCTGGTGGCTGTGCCTTTCGGGTCGAAGATGCCATTGTCTTTGCCGTTTATGATGTTGGCTTTGAAGAACGCCTCGACCGCCTCTTTTGCGTAGTCGGCGATGTCCGCATCGTCGTTGAACGGGGTGTACGGCTTCGCTTCGGGGAGCTTCAGACCCGCGAAAGCCGCGTAGCGGTTGAGGATGACCGCGAAATCCTGCCTTGTGA
This sequence comes from Oscillospiraceae bacterium, assembly GCA_031261745.1. Taxonomy (GTDB): domain Bacteria; phylum Bacillota; class Clostridia; order Oscillospirales; family Oscillospiraceae; genus JAIRRO01. Next base: position 4,252 of record JAISJC010000047.1, on the reverse strand, counting down.
TATTCGCGTTGGGGGCGAATTTGTTGTCCCCGATACCGAGCACAATGCCGTTTTCAGCCGCCCATTTCATCGCGTCGGTGTAATACTGATCGTTTGCGACGTCGCTGAACGGATTGGTGAGCGATGACGCGTCCGGGCTGCCCGCGTGGCGGTAGAGGACGGTGACGATCATTCCGCGCGTCATCGGCGTATTCGGGCTGAATGTGGTCGCGCCTGTGCCGTTGAACAGACCGTTTGCCCAAACATACAACACATCATCGTAATACCAGGCGTCCGCGGAAACATCGGTAAAGGGCATAGTCGCCTCGGCATCATAGCGGAGTATGAAAGCCGAGAGGTGCGATACCGTGAAGCTGACGGTCCCGGCCGCCGCGTTATAGGTGCTGACGAGTTTTTCAAGCTCTCCCGCGTCGTTCAGATACCACACCGCCACGGGAAGCGCGCCGGAATACGGCACTGTCACGGTAATAGTTCCGTCGAAGTTGTGGACGACCGCTCCGTTTACCAAAACGTTAATTTCAAAGACGATATCACCGTCTTTGAGTGCCGCCCTCTGCGCCGCATTCAGCGAGGATGACGCGACCTGCCGGACCGAAACGGTAATATTGCTGTTTCCCGCCTGCGCGGCGACGCCACTCAACGCGTCCGTATCCAGCCGCACCGAGCCGTTCGGAAGTTTAAGCTCGACCGCAACCCCCGCCTGCGCGAAGGCTCTCGCTGCCTGTCCGGAGAGTGCGACCGCATTGACGCCGCTCACCGACGAGAGATTGATGCTGACGGTCTGATTGTCGGAGGCATCGAGAAGCTCGTCGATTTTGCTCTGCGGCAGGGACAGCGTCGCCGTGTTGCCCGACCGCGTATAGGCGACCTGCACGGTGCCGTCTTGCGCCGGAACGGTGTTTTCATCTGTACCCGCTCCCGATCCGGGATTAATCTTTCCGGGCGGCGGTGTTACATTCTGCGCGGTTGTGCGGATGTATACACCGGCCGCCGCGTAGGCGGTACCGTCGGGCGTAAAGCTGATCTCATAGTCCGTATCCTTTGTGAGACCCGAAAAGACGACCGTCTGCGGGCTGTCAAAGCCCGAAACAATTGTCTTTGTCTCACTGCCGCACGTAACGGTAACCGTGCCTGTGAAGCCCGGCAACGCGGGCAACAGCAGGGTGACGGAATCCTCCGTCACGTCCTGAACACTGACGGCCAGCGGGAGCTTATCGACCACGGTAATGGTGAGCTTTGTCATCGGAAGTGTACCATAGGTTCCTGTGATAGTTGCCGTTCCGACCCCGACTATCGAGATTGCGCCGGTTCCGGAGTCCACAGTGAGCACAGAGGGGTTATCACCAGTTAAGTTCGTGAGTGCGCCTATCGTTATGCTCTGCTCGGTGTAGGACGGGGCGACTATGGTGCTTGCCAGCACCGTTACACCTGTCATACCGACGGAGAGGGAGTTTCCGGCACTCGTGTTCAGAACCAGCTGCTGCGCGCCGGTTGCCGTGCTGCTGCCGGAAGCCGAAAGCTGCATCGACAGATGCGTCTCGTTACCGGCAAAGTCCCTGGCGGCAAGGGGAATGTCATATAGCTGTGCGACTATTGCCGATGAGCCGTCGTCGGGTGTGAGTGTGATGTTTTGCGGGGTTATTGCACCGGCGGAACCGGTCCAGGTGCCGGAATAATCTCCGGCGGCTTGACGCTCTTCCGCATCCGTGATGGTGTACTGCCAGGTGCCGGTGGTTGGGGCGGTGATCGTCGCGCCCTCCTCTAAAAAGCCGCTGAAAGTCAGATTCGTTCCGTCAAACACCGCCTCGGAGGCGTCCGCGACAAAGAGCGGGCCTGTGCCGTCCACGATGAATTGAAACACCTCGCGCCCGCTGTCGCCTGCCACTGTCAACGTTTCGATGATGACAGTGTATCGTGCGGCTTTCGTCAGGTCAACAGGCCAGTTGTAATTGAGCGCGGCGTCTGCTTCATCGGTCAGCGCGACGCCGGCACCGTCAGCCACAGTGCGCCCCTCCTCCGAAATAGTCAGCTTGTAGGAGGCGCAGGTTGCCGTGAAAGTGACGGTATCTGGAACGGGCGTGTCGCTCACAATGAGGCTGGCATAATAGGTGTGGTCGTCGCCAATTTGATGGCTAAACTCTGCTGTGTTCACCAATATAATTGCCGGTACGGGCTTTGCAATAGTAAAAGGCGTGCTTGCCGACTCTTGCCCGAAGATTTTATATGTGTTGCCCTCGCCGTCGGTAAAGATGTAGTAGGCTCGAACATAAACATTACCGTTGAACGGGAGAGCCAACCCAGGTCCGATGACCAGATGGCGTTCGGTGGCCGGCGCGTAATCGAGCACCAAATCCGTCGGCGCACCCGGCAATCCGTTTTCATCAATCACATAACTGACGTCGGGGATGCGCACCTCGTAGCCGATGGTTTCAACGGGGGTGTCAAGCTGAATTTCAGAAGCCCCGTCGCCGATATAGTTGACGCTGCCGATTGTCGGCTGTGCGGGCGTGTTGGGGTTTGCATAGGTCGCCGCCGCGCTCACGCCGTATGAGGCGATCGGTGTTTTTATGGTATCGCCGCTTTCCGTTGTGTTGTGATACACCGTGACCACGGCGCGGTAGCTGCCGCTTTGCAGTTTTGCGAGAACGTCCGCGTCAAGCGCGATGGTGTTGGAGGCCGCAGTTACGGGTTTATCGCTCGCGACTATGGTGCCGCCGCTTTGGGGAGTGTCGACATCAAAGTTATCAAAATCGTCTGTTGAAACCAAGCTGATATCTGCGGTGTATGTAACGCCCTGCTTCGGGCTGCTAAATGTAAAGCCGACTGTGTTTGTCCCTGTATAAGTAACACTATCCACCTGTTCCAGCGGAAGCACGGTAGCGGACTGGACTTGTGTGATACCCGTTCCGGTGACCGTCCAAACAGTTCCTGCCGCGCCCATTGTGGCGGCGGAAAGCTCAAAGAGGGCGCGGTAAGCATAGGGCGATGTCTCTGCTACATCATCAATGGAGCCGTCGCCGTCAGCGTCATACAATTCCACCCAAATATCGTTATTCGACGCCAGTCCGGTTATCGGAGTTCCGGTTGACGGGGTCAGGGTGATGTCCGTCTTTGTCGGGACGTCCACGCTGACGACGACGCTTTGTCCTATATCGTCGGCTTCAATCGTGACTTGCCAGCCGTCCGTAGTATTTCCGCCCGGAAAGGCCAGCAGCCTCATACCGCCGCTGTTTTCGGGCGGTTTTACCGTCTTGATATTTAGGTTAGTGGGCGCGATTGTCGCCTCGGCGGCGGGCGCGGGATCGAGTGCTGCTGCACTCATCAGACTGAATTTGGGTAAGCCGCCGTTGAAGGTCTTGTTCATATCCCAGAACATTTCAATGCCGCCTTTGGGTCCGCCGGAGCCAAACAACGAGCCCTGTGCCGTAACGGTCATATAATTGAGGGCTTGGTTGAAGGTCGCCTCACCCTGCATCACATTCCAACCGCCGATTACCGGAACATTCTCCGGGATATACACGCTCCCTGAAAGATTGCCGGAAATGGACAGCGCACTCAGGTAATCCAAAACTGCGCTTTTTAATATTTCCGTAAAGTCAAAGCCCATTTCCTTCAGAATATCCATCAGCACGACCATATCTTTGTCAGAAGTGCTCCATTCCTGCAGTTTAGTGGCAACGCTGGAGCCGGCTGCGGTTTTTTGCGCATTGTTCATCGAATTGAAAAATGCCTGCAATGCGCGACCGCCGTCGAAGCGGAAGGTAAAGCGGCCTTTGCCCGATGCAAAATTGGGGATTTTAATCTTTGTCCCGGCTCCTTCGTCCTCTGTGTTGTCAAAGGAGAGCTTCAGCGTCCCGCCGCCTGAGATTTCAACAATCGGCATCGAGAGCTTGAAGTCGCCCATTCCGGGGATTTGAACGCCTGGGGAGAAGTCTCCGGTAAGTTTTAGGTTCAGATTGTCGGCAATATACAGAGGACCGATTTGCACGCCGTTCATTTCAATGCTTCCGCCGTTTGCCGCCACGGTGAGGTTCGCCTCGTCAAAGCCCAGATCCACCTCCGTGTGCGGAATGCCGATTTCTCCCCCGACGGTCACCGTGATCGACACCGGCGGCAGATAATTCCAGCCCTCGTGTCCAAAGGTTTTTCCGATGTTGTTGATCCCGCCGCCCACCTTGGAAAGCTGTAAAATCGGCGTGGGAGGCACAAGTCCGATGGCGTCGCTGGCGGCGGAGAAATAAATCTTGTCGGG
>JAISJC010000013.1 GCA_031261745.1 Oscillospiraceae bacterium | reverse complement strand
GAGCAGGAGCATACATATAAATCGGAGAGCGCGCCGCGCTACCACGCGCGCGAGGTCGCGAAATACCGCTGCGCGCAGGCGGGCGCGCTGCTCGTCCTCGGCTCCGCGACGCCGTCCGTAGACAGCTTTTACCGCGCGAAGCGCGGGGATTACAGGCTGATCCGGCTCGACAGCCGCTATAACGAGCGCGCGCTGCCGAACGTGATTATCGCGGACCTCAAAGAGGAGCTGAAAGCCGGAAACGGCGGCGCAATCGGCGAAGTTCTGGAACGCGAGCTGCGTGAGAATATCGTCCGCGGGGAGCAGAGCATACTGTTCATAAACCGCCGCGGCGCGAGCCAAATCGTCTCCTGCGGCGAGTGCGGGTACACGTTTACCTGCGAAAACTGCGACGTTTCGCTCACATATCATTCCGCTAACAACCGCCTGATGTGCCACTACTGCGGCGCGTCGCGCGAGACGCCGACGGAATGTCCCGACTGCGGCGGCAAGCTGAAATTCATCGGCGCGGGGACGCAGAAAGTCGAGGAAGAATTAAAAGAGAAGTTCCCGCACACAAAAATCCTGCGAATGGACGCGGACACGGTCTCCGCGTCGAACCCGCACTCGCGCGTGCTCAACGAGTTCCGCGAGAGGCGCGCGTCAATCCTGCTCGGCACGCAGATGGTCGCCAAGGGTCTGGACTTTGAGAATGTCACGCTCGTCGGCGTCGTCCTCGCGGATTTGTCGCTGTATGTGAACGATTACCGCGCGCACGAGCGTACGTTTTCGCTGATTACGCAGGTCATCGGGCGCAGCGGACGCGGCGAAAAATCCGGTCGCGCCGTGATTCAGACGATGACGCCGTTTAACGACGTGATTACGCTCGCGTCGCGGCAGGATTACGACGGTTTTTACGAGCGGGAGATTGAGCGTCGTCACGGCGCGGGCGTTCCTCCCGTGCGGGATTTGCTGACCGTCACGGCCTCCGGCGCGGAGGAGGCGGCGGTGCTGCGCGGTTGCGTTACAATCCGCGATTCGCTCGCGGGGTACCTGAAAAAGGAGCCGAATATCTCCGTTCTCGGCCCCGCGCCGATGCCGATTCCGCGCATTAACAACCGCTACCGCTACCGCGTGACCCTGCTCGGCGGGAACACAAAATCCGTCCGCGACGCGATTGCGCACACGGTCCGCGAGTTCGCGAAGGACACGAAAAACCGCGGGATTTCGGTTCACGCGGATATAGACCCGATTTAGGAGGTACTGCAAATGGGACTGCGTAAAATACTGAACGAAAAGGACGGGGAGGACGCAATCGCGCTGCGGAAAACGAGCCGCGCGGTCACGGACTTCAACAAACGTCTGCACAAGCTCCTCGACGATATGCGTGAGACGCTGATTGACGCGAACGGCCTCGGTCTGGCCGCGCCGCAGGTCGGCGTGCTGCGCCGCGTCGTGCTTGTCGTGGATTTGTCGATTGAGTCCGAGGACATCGACGACCAGATAATCGAGCTGATTAACCCCGAAATCATCGCCGAATCCGGCGAGCAGACGGGCAACGAGGGCTGCCTGTCGCTGCCCGGAATTTACGGGATTGTGTCGCGGCCGGACACGGTCAAGGTCCGCGCGTTTGACCGCTACGGCAAGCCGTTTGAGGCGTTCGGCGAGGGGCTTACCGCCCGCGCGTTCTGCCACGAAATCAACCACCTCGACGGGATTATTTTCACCGACCTCGCCGAGCGTCTGCTCACGCCGGAGGAGCTTGAAGCGATGATGCACGAGGGCGAAGAGGACGACGAAGAGTGAGAATCGTCTTTATGGGTACGCCGGACTTCGCCGCGACCTGCCTGTCGCGGCTTATCGTGTTCGCCTCCGAGTGCGGACACGAGGTCGTCGCGGCGTTCTCTCAGCCGGACAAAAAGTCTGGGCGCGGCCTGAAAATCACGCCCACGCCCGTCAGGGAAATCGCCGAAAAACACGGCGTTCCCGTGTACCAACCCGCGACGCTGCGCGACGGCGAGGCGTTGCAAACGCTGCAAAATCTCGCGCCGGATTTGCTCATTGTCGTCGCCTACGGGCGGATTTTGCCGCGTGAGATTTTGGAGCTTCCGCCGCTCGGCTGCGTCAACATTCACGCGTCGCTGCTGCCGAAGTTCCGCGGCTCCGCGCCGATTCAGCGCGCGGTTCTGAACGGCGAGAGCGTCACGGGCGTGACGGCGATGTATATGGCGGAGGAGCTGGACGCGGGCGATATTATCGCCGCGCGCGAAACCGCGATTGCGGACGGCGAAACCTCCGGAGAGCTGTTCGCGCGGCTCGCGCCGCTCGGCGCGGAGCTGCTGTGCGAAACAATCGCCGCGATTGCGGACGGCACGGCGAAACGCACGCCGCAAAACAGCGCGGAGGCGACGTTCGCGCCGCCGCTTTCCAAAGCCGAGTCGCCCGTGGACTTCACGAAGCCCGCGCGTGAGCTTGCAAATCAAATCAACGGGCTGGACCCGTGGCCCGCCGCAACCGTCGAGTTTGACGGCGGGCAAATCAAGCTCTTCGGCGCGTCCGTGAGCGGAAATATCCTTGCAATCCGCGAGGTTCAGGCTCCGGGCGGCAGGCGAATGGCGTTACGGGATTTCCTGCGCGGACATCCGGATTTCGCCGGGGTCATACGATGACGGCGCGCGACGCCGCGCTGACCGCCCTGCGGGAATTCCGCCGGGGGCGTGATTTGCGCTCCGCGCTGGACGCGGCGACCGCGCCGCTCACGGACTCGCGGGAGCGCGGACTTGCCGCGCAGATTACGCTCGGTGTCGTGCGGAATCTGACGCTTTTGGACTACTATATCGCCTCCGCGTCGAGCATTCCGGCGCGGAAAATCGAGCCGCTCACGCTCGACATTCTGCGCGCGGCGGTCTACCAAATCGCTTTTTTGGACAAGGTGCCGCATTCCGCGGCGGTCAGCGAGGCCGTCTCTGCGGCGCGGCGCAAGCTGAATCCGCGCGCCGTCGGCTACGTCAACGCGGTTTTGCGCAAGCTGTCGGAGCGATTGCCCGATGTCAGCGCGGACAGCGACGCGGAAAAACTCGCGGTTCTGTATTCGCACCCCGTTTGGCTCGTGAATGCGATTATCGCGCGCCTCGGCGTTGAGGAGACGACGCGGTGGCTCGCGGAAAACAACGCGGAGCCGCCCGTTTACGCGCGGGTCAACACGCTTAAAACCACCGCGCCGCAGCTGCTTTCGGATTTACGCTCACTCGGCGTCAACGCGGAGCCGTCAGCCCTTGACGGCACGCTGGAACTGCGCGGCGCGGGTGAGATTACGCGGCTTCGCGCGTTTAAGACCGGCGAATTTTTCGTTCAGGACCCGTCGTCTGCGCGCGCCGCGCTCGCGGTCGGGGCAAAGGCGGGGGACACGATAATCGACGCGTGCGCCGCGCCCGGCGGAAAATCCTTCGCGCTCGCGATTGCAATGGAAAATCGGGGCAAGCTATACGCGTGCGACACGCCTGGGCGCGTCCGCCTGATTGCCGACGGCGCGTCGCGGCTCGGCCTTACGAATATCGAGTGCGTGACGGCGGACGCGGCGGTTTTTACCGCGCGCTTCGCGGACCTCGCCGACGCGGTTCTCGCGGACGTGCCTTGCTCCGGCTTCGGCGTAATCCGCAAAAAGCCGGAGATACGCTTCAAAACCGACGCGGAGGTCGCCGCGCTGCCGGCGGAACAGCTGCGGATTTTGACGAACTGCTCCGCGTATCTCAAACGCGGCGGCGCGCTCGTCTACTCGACGTGTACGGTGCTGCAACGCGAGAATGAGGACGTCGTCGCGGCGTTCCTCGCGCAAAACGCCGGTTTCGCGCTTGAAGAGCAGGCGACGCTGTGGACGCACCGCGGCGGCGGCGACAGCTTTTTCATCGCCAAAATGAGGAAAACGCAATGACCGATATCAAGAGCCTGAATCTCGCGGAGCTAACCGCCGCGCTGAAAAACCTCGGCGAGCCGCAGTTCCGCGCGAAGCAAATTTTCGTGTGGTTGCACAAGGGCGTCCGCGGCTTTGACGCGATGACGAATATCCCCAAACAACTGCGGGACCGGCTGAACGCGGACTTTTACGTCACCGCGCCGGAGCTTGCGTCGCGTCAGGTTTCCGCCGAGGACGGCACGCTGAAATACCTCTGGCGGCTCGGCGACGGCGAAACCGTCGAGAGCGTCGTGATGAGCTACAACCACGGCAACACAATCTGCATTTCCACGCAGGTCGGCTGCCGCCAGGGCTGCGTGTTCTGCGCGTCCACGCTCGGCGGTCTCGTGCGGAATCTCGCGCCGTCGGAGATGCTCGACCAGGTGCTGTTCGCGCAGAGCGACTGCGGCAAGCGGATTTCCAACATTGTTTTGATGGGAATCGGCGAACCGCTGGACAATTTCGACAACGTGCTGCGCTTTCTCGAACTCGTTTCGCACGCCGACGGGCTGAACATCGGAATGCGTCATATTTCGCTGTCCACGTGCGGTTTGACAGAAAAGATTGACAAATTGGGTGATTTGGGGTTACAATTGACGTTGAGCGTTTCGCTCCACGCGCCGGACGACGCGACGCGCGGCGGGATTATGCCGATAAACCGCACGCACAACGTCGCGGAACTTATGGACGCGTGCCGGCGGTACTTCGCTAAAACGGGGCGGCGCATTTCGTACGAATACGCGATGATTGACGGCGTGAACGACACGGCGGAACACGCGCGAAGGCTCGTGAAGCTGCTGCGCGGCAGCGGCTCGCATTTGAACCTGATTCTGCTCAACGACGTCGCGGAGCGGCCGTTAAAGCCGTCGCGGCGCGAAAACGCGGACGCATTCACAAAAATCCTCGGAAGCGGGAACATTAACTTCACGTTCCGGCGGCGGCTGGGCCGCGACATCGACGCCGCCTGCGGGCAGCTGCGGCGAAAGACCAAATAAAAGCGTTTTCATTGTAATAAGGCGGTGATAACATTGTTGATATCGGGACACACCGACAGGGGTCGCGTGCGGCGCGTCAATCAGGACGTGTTCGGCACGCTGAACCTCTATGCCGCGCAGGTTGCGGCCGTCTGCGACGGAATGGGCGGCGCAAAGTCCGGCGAGGTTGCGAGCAGGCTCGCGCTCGACCGGTTTTTCGCGGAACTTGAAAAGGATTACGGTTCGCTCGTCAGCGGGGAGGCGTTCTCCGCCGACGCGGGCGAGACTGTCGCCGGGGCAATCCGCCGCGCTGGTAATGATGTCTTTGAGCGCGCGTCCAACGACCCGGACTGCGAGGGAATGGGTACGACGCTCGTCGCCGCGGTGGTTTGCGGCAACACCGCGCTCGTCGCGAACGTCGGTGATTCGCGGTGCTATCACGTCTCCGACGGCAGTATCCTGCGCGTGACGCGCGACCACTCGCTCGTTGAGGATATGGTTCTGCGCGGCGAGATTACGATGGAGGAGGCGCGGCACCATCCGAGCCGCAACCTGATTACCCGCGCGCTCGGCACGGTCGCCGACGAATTTGCGGACGTTTTTGAGCTGACACTGCGCGAGGGCGATTTTCTCATACTCTGCTCCGACGGGCTGTCCAATCTGCTCACGGGCGACGAGCTGCTCGCGGAGACCCGAAACGGCACAAACATAGACAAGATGTGCGAACGTCTCGTTGAGACGGCATTGGAAAGAGGCGCACCGGACAATGTGACGGTCGTCATAGTAAAAATGTAGGAGGTGGTTATTGTGGATAACAGCGATAAATATATCGGACGGTTACTTGATAACCGCTATGAAATACTCGAAAAAATCGGTACGGGCGGAATGGCCGTCGTCTACAAGGCGCGGTGTCACCGCTTGAACCGTCTTGTCGCCGTGAAAATCCTCAAAGAGGAGCTGGCGGAGGACGCGGAGTTCCGCCGCCGGTTCCATACGGAGAGCCAGGCCGTCGCGATGCTGTCGCACCCGAACATCGTCTCGGTGTACGACGTCTCCAAGACCGCGGGCGTGGACTACATCGTGATGGAACTCATCGAGGGCATCACGCTCAAACAGTATATCAACCGCAAAGGACTGCTCGGCTGGAAAGAATCCCTGCATTTTGCGATGCAGATCGCCAAGGCGATTTCGCACGCGCATTCCAAGGGGATTATTCACCGCGACATAAAGCCGCACAACATTATGGTGCTGAAAGACGGCAGTATCAAGGTCGCGGACTTCGGCATCGCGCGCCTTGTCTCCACGGCGAACACGCTGACGCAGGAGTCCCTCGGCAGCGTGCATTACATCTCGCCGGAGCAGGCAAAGGGCGGTCACGTGGACGCGCGCACGGATATCTAGTCCCTCGGCGTCGTGATGTACGAGATGCTCACGTCGCATTTGCCGTTCGTCGGCGATTCGGCGGTCTCCGTCGCGATTCAGCATATCTCCTCCATTCCGCTGCTCCCGCGCGACATCAATCCGGAGATTCCGGCGGGACTTGAAGACATCACGATGCACGCGATGGAGCCGAAGCTGAACGCGCGCTACGCCACGGCGGACGAATTACTGCGCGACCTTGAAGACTTCCGCAAGAATCCCGCAATCGTGTTCCATTACGCGCCGCCCTCCGTGAACACTGCGGAGCAGGGGGTGACGCGCCCGATTCCGTCGGCTACCGAGCTTGCCAAGGTCCAGCCGCCGAAGGATTCCTCGCGCTCGGTGATTGCGCGCCGCACCGAGTCGCCCCGCCGCGTTGAGCCGACGCGCACGGCGCACCGTGAGAACCGCAAGCTCTCCGCGAAAACGACGGTTCTGATCGCCATTGCCGGCACGCTGGCTATCGCCCTCGGCGCGGTTCTGTTTATGTGGAACTACATCTTAAAGGATATGTTCGACCCCGATATAGAATATTTTGAGACGCAGGACTTCGTCGGTCAGGTCTATCGCGAGGTGCGGACGAACACCGAATATCTGCTGAATTACGAATTCAGGGTCTCCGAGAATTCGACGTATAACGAGATTTTTGAAGAGGGCATTATCTACGACCAGGAGCCGAAAGCGCATCACCGCGAGGAGCGTGGCGATAATCGCATCCCCGTCACCGTCTTTGTCTCGCTCGGCAAGCGTCCGATGCCGAAGATGCCGGACCTTACAAATCAGGACTACCGCGCGGCGCAGAACGCGGTGAACGCGATAAATTCCGACAATCCGGAGCTGAATCTCAACCTTAAAGTCGTCCCGCAGGGCCGCGTGAGCGACTCGGTCACGAAGGATTTGGTCATCGACACGATTCCGAAGGCTGGCGAGACGCTGACGCCGAATATGACAATCAGCATCATCTATTCCGAGGGTCCGGAGATTGTAATGGTGGAGGTCCCCGACCTGTACGGGCTTACGCTCTCGGCGGCGCGGCTCGAACTCGAAAGCCGCAACCTCACGCCGGACGAACCGGAGTACGTTGACCCCTCGCACGACGAGCCGCAGGACACCGTCGTTTTCAACACGCAAAAGAACGAAATGGTTCCGGAGCATACGCTGATTAAGCTCCAGGTCTCCAACGGACCCAAGGAGACGCCTACGCCGCCGCCCACGCCGACGCCGACCGAAACGCCGACGGACCCGTACAACCCTTACGACCCGTGGGAGTCGCCGGCAGAGCCGACGTATCCCGTTGACTCGCCGAACGCCGCCACGCCGAATCCGTGACGGGGATAATCACGAAAGCCCTGTCGGGCGTGTATTTCGTGCGCTCCGACGGCAAAACCTACGAGTGCAAGGCGCGCGGCAGGTTCAGATACGAAAACGCGTCGCCGCTTGTCGGCGACGCTGTCGTTATCGAGCTGAAAAGCGAAAATTCCGGCACGGTGACGCAAATCCTTCCGCGTAAAAACAGCTTCGTGCGGCCGCCCGTCGCGAACATCGACGTTATGGTCATCGTCGCCTCGGCGGTGAACCCCGTGACGGATCCGTTTCTCATCGACCGTATGGCGGTCATCGCCGGGACGAGCGGCGCGGAGTCAGTTATCTGCCTGAACAAGTGCGATTTGGACGTCGCGGACGCGCTCTTCGATATTTACACGCGCGCGGGTTTCCCCGTATTCCGCGTCTCCGCGGAGACGGGCGAGGGTACGGCGGAGCTGCTCGCGGCTCTGCGCGGCAAAACGGCGGCGTTCACGGGGAATTCCGGCGTCGGCAAGTCGAGCATCCTCAACGCCCTCGGCTTGGAGCTGAAAACCGGCGAGGTCTCCGAGAAACTTGGGCGCGGACGTCACACGACGCGCCATACGGAGATTCACGACGTTGACGGCGCGTTTATCATTGACACGCCGGGGTTTTCGTCGTTCGACACGGGAATGATGGAGCGGCTCCCGCGGGAGGATTTGGAGCGCGCGTTTATCGACTTCGTGCCGTATCTCGGCAAATGCCGCTTCCGCGACTGCGCGCACATCAGGGAGCCGGGCTGCGCAATCCTCGAAGCCGTGGAGGGCGGCGAAATCGTCCGCTCGCGCCACGAGAGCTACATACGGCTGACCGATTTGGAGAACGAGCTGAAAGCGCGGGAATATAAATAACAGGAATAGCAACGCCGCCTTTTGCCGCATATAATGCGGTGAAAGGCGGTGTTTATGTTTATGAAAAACTGCTGCTCACGGAGGACGGGCGGCGCGATAGTGATGTGTATCGGGATCCTGATTCTCGGCGCGGTGCTGCTTCCCGCGTCGTGTCTGCCGTTCATTATCGGTCTCGCGCTGGTGCTTAAAGGCTACTCAATGCTGAAAAAATCCGGTTACAGACTGTAAGGGGGAACAACAATGATCGTTATCGCGCTGCCGAAAGGCATTGCCAGACTGCTTGTGAACAAAAAGAAGCGAAAAAAACGTAAAAAATAGCTGATACGGCTGAAAAAATTAAAAATTTTACTTGACCTGCGCGCCGGCTTGTGCTACAATAGCTATTACCTGTCGGCGAACAGGTCAATTTTTGTTGACTTAAATCGCTAATATAAGCAGGGAGGCAAACTTAAAGGAGGAGCCGTAATGCGCGTAAAAATCACACTGCGCTGTAACGAGTGCAAGCAGCGCAACTATCAAACCAACAAGAACAAGAAGAACACCCCGGACAAGTTGGAGCTGAACAAATACTGCCGTTTCTGCCGCAAGCACACAGTCCACAGCGAAACGAAATAGGAGGATTTTGATATGTCCGACAAGTTCGACGAAGAATTAGAGCCTGAATTGCAGGAAGAAACCGCCGAGGAGCGCAAAGCCGCCAAGGCCGACAAGGCCGAGGTTAAAACCGGCGATAAGAAAAAAGTCCGCAAGAAAAGCCGCATTGCGCGGTGGTTCCGCGAGATGCGCAGCGAGCTGAAAAAGGTCGTTTGGCCTACGCCGAAGCAGATTGTCAACAACACGGCGATTTCGCTCGTGGTTATGGCTTTTTCCGCCATTGTCATCTGGGGCATCGACCAGGTAGGCGCGCAGATATTCGGCGCGTTTATCAAGCTCGGAGGTTAAAATGGCGGATTCCGAAGCAAGGTGGTACGTGGTTCACACGTATTCCGGGTATGAAAACGCCGTTGCGACTACCGTCGAAAAGGCCGCGGAAAACCGCAATATGACCGACCTTATTATCGAGGTCAATATCCCTACCGAAACGGTCACGGAGGTTATCGACGGCGTGTCAAAGACCTCTGAGCGCAAGACCTATCCCGGCTATGTGCTGATTAAAATGGTTATGACGGACGATTCGTGGCACCTCGTGCGCAATGTGCGCGGCGTTACGGGCTTCGTCGGTGAGAACAACAAGGCGATCCCGCTCACCGAGGAGGAGATTCGCCAGATGAACCTCGAAAAGCACGAGCTTGTCATCGGGTACGAGGTCGGCTCTCTCGTCAAGGTTATCGACGGGCCGCTCGCCGGATTCTCCGGCACCGTGGACGAGATTGAGGCGGACAAGTCCCGCGTCAAGGTCATCGTTTCGATGTTCGGGCGCGAGACGCCGGTCGATCTGGACTTCGACCAGATTGAGGCCGACAAAAATTAGTTTCCCATAGTGGGAGAGGGCTTTGCCCTCGCCTGCACCACATTTATTTTATGGAGGTTGTCAGAATATGGCAGCAAAGGTAACAGGGCAGATTAAACTGCAAATCCCCGCCGGAAAAGCTACTCCGGCCCCCCCGGTCGGTCCGGCTCTCGGACAGGCGGGTATCGCGATTCCGAACTTCGTCAAGGAGTTCAACGACCGCACCGCAAACCAGGCGGGAATGACGATTCCGGTCGTCATCACCGTTTACGCAGACCGCTCGTTCACGTTCGTGACCAAGACCCCGCCCGTGCCGGACTTGCTTAAAAAAGCGACCGGCGTCGAAAAAGGCTCCGGCGTTCCGCAGCGCGACAAGGTTGCGAAGATTTCGCAGAGCGAGGTCCGCAAGATTGCCGAGCAGAAGCTCCCCGACCTCAACGCGGGCAGCATCGAGGCCGCAATGAGTATGGTTGCCGGCACCGCCCGTAGTATGGGCATCACGGTTGTGGAGGGTTAAGGAATGTTCAGAGGAAAAAATTACAAGGAAGCTGCAAAGCTCGTTGAAAAATCCACGCTATATGACGCCGCGGAGGCGTTCGGCATCGTCGTTTCGGCCGCCAAGGCGAAGTTTGACGAGACGGTCGAGCTTCACATCAAGCTCGGCGTCGATTCGCGCCACGCGGACCAGCAGGTTCGCGGCGCAATCGTCCTCCCGCACGGGACGGGCAAGACCAGCCGCGTCCTCGTGTTCTGCAAGGACGAGCGCATTCAGGAGGCCACGGACGCGGGCGCGGATTTCGCCGGCGGGGCCGACCTCGTGGACCGCATTCAAAAGGAAAACTTCTTCGATTACGACGTCGTAGTCGCTACGCCGGATATGATGGGCGTCGTCGGTCGCCTCGGCCGCGTGCTCGGACCCAAGGGTCTGATGCCGACGCCGAAGGCGGGTACCGTCACGGCGAATATCGCGCAGGCGATTTCCGAGATTAAGGCCGGTAAAATTGAGTACCGCCTCGACAAGACGAACATCATTCACTGCCCGATCGGCAAGGTTTCGTTCGGCGCGGAGAAGCTCAACGACAACTACAACGCGCTGGTTCAGGCGGTTATCCGCGCGAAGCCGGCCGCCGCGAAGGGTCAGTACATCCGTTCGTGCGTCACCGCTTCCACGATGGGACCCGGCGTGAAAATCAACGCACAGAAACAAATCTAACGATTTCCGCTGGAATCACAGCAACAAACCGACAGGGCGCAATACAAATTGCGCCCTGTCGTCTTTATGCCGTCATCTATTGTAAAACGTCCTGCCGTAACTCTCGTATTCCTCGGTTATCCACCGCTTGCGGTTCTGCGTAAACGCGTCGTCCGCGGGACCGTACGTGCTGCCCCAGAACGCAAATCCGCCGTCCGGCGCGAACCGGTCAATCGTCGCGCGCACCTCGCTTCTGATGAATTCCTCCGTCGCGCCCGGCCACCCGACGGGTCCCTCCGAGTCCCAGCAGCCTATCAGTCCGAGCTTTCGCCCGTACTTCTTTTTTATGCCGTCAAGGTCGTTCATTCTCTGCGCGGGGTTCCAGACCGTCACGCCGAGGTCGAACCAGTCCTCAATGGAGTCCTCGCACCGCCCGCAGTTGTGCATTGTCACGGGCAGCCCCGCGTCCAGCGCGGGTTTCACCTGTTTCAGATAGAACGGCTTTATTAGGTCGCGGTAAACCTGCGGCGAAATGAACGGATTCAACGCCGTCGCCGTGTCGTCCGTTATGTCGAAGATATCCGGCTTGTAGAACTCTATCAATTTCTCTGTGACGGCGAGATAGAAGTCCGACATATACTCAAACAGTGCCGCAACCTCCTCCGGCTCCTCGTATATCGCACAAAGCCCCTCGGTGAATCCCATAAACGCCATAAGTGACTGAAAATAGCCCATATGAACATTCCCCTGCATTGCAGAGACCTCGCGGTTGATGTGCGCCGTGTCCTTTTTCGCCAGCTGCTCCCAGTCTATCCCGTCGAGGCTTGGGGCTTTTATCACGTCGCGCCACTTTGTTATGTCGTCCAGTATGAACACGCCCGGCGTCGGCAGCGCGGCTCCGCCCGTATCCGGCGTCACCGTCATCGGCACGCCCCAGATGTCAAACCCGCCCTCCGGCGTCCTGCGCGCGCGCATAAATCCCGGTCCCGCCGCTATCACGGACTGCGGGTGCGTCGCGTACGGATCCGGCGCAATGGCGTAGCGCGGTATCCATTCCGGGTGTTCCCCGCGCATAAACATCATAAAGTTTTCCTTTTCCGTCAGCTTCGTCATATTCATCCCCCTATTTCGCGAAAATCTGGCGCGAGCGCACGTACACGCCCTCGGCGAACGCGGGGGTCAGCGCGGGCTGGCCGTAATGGCCGAGGTTCGCGGGTTTGCCCGCGTTCGCGAAGCGGTCCGCGAACTCCGTTCCGAGCCTGCGCTGCTCGGATTCCGGCAGAGCCGCAATCCCGTCAAGCGGCTGCGGCACAATCGAAATTACGATTTTGTCGCCCACATCGTCATACAATTTATACGTATCATTCATTATCTGCGGGTCCCAAGCGTCGAAGCCGCCGTCGATGAAGCACTGAACGCGCGCCTCGCCGTGACCGCAGGAATGCAGCGTCGCGTACCGACCTTTGGCGTGAATGTGGTCGGTGAGGGCTTTCATATACGGCACGAAAAGCTCGTAGGCAATGTCATTTGAGAAAAACGGAGCCTTCTGCGCCGCCCAGTCGTCGTGGATGTTGAATCCGTCGAGAGCCGGCCAATATTCGCAGAACTTGTCCACGAGCTTTATTCCCAAATCCGTCATCGCCTCGAAAAGCGCGTGAACGGCCGGCGTCTGGTCCTCGTCGAGCAACGCCATCGCGGCGGGCGCGAAGTCCATAAACGAGATCAGCCGCTCGAACCAGAATCCGTTGACGAACGAAACCTGGTTCGATATCCGTCCGTCGAGTTTCAACGCCTCGGCCTCCGCAGCCCAGTCCCATTTGTCGATGTCGGGGATTTTTATCTTGTCTTTCCACTCGTTCGCGTCGGCCATAAACGGATCTCCGGGGCGCACAATCGAGCCGCCCGCGGACGGCACCCATTCCCACTCGATGCCGAACGCGTCCGTCGTTCCGGCGGGTCCGCCGCGACCGAGTAATTCGTTGTAAATATTAGAATGAGCCATCGACGCGTCGCCCGGCATCGGCAGCCAGTACGGGTGCTTGTCAAAGTACATCGCGGCGACGTTCTCGCGCGGCGAGACGGGGTAGTCGCGCAGCGGCGTGGCGGGTCCGAAGAATCCCGGCGGCAGCTCGCCGATGATGTTCAGCTCATTCGGGACATACGGTATACGTCTGTTCATTTTGCTTAATCCTCCCAATAATATAAGTGAATTGTGACTATACTTATGAATATTTTAACTTTCCCCGGCGGCTCTGTCAACAGCCACCTTTGGCAGTCACTGTAACACCGATGTAAAGGTGAAAACGCCCCCGGCGTCTGTGATTCTTATGACTTTTGCACGAATCAGCATAATTTATCATTGCAAGCCTTGTATTTTTCAAAATCTTGTTGTAAAATGTAATATTATACAACTTATTAAGCTGCGAGGTACCAAAAAATGAAAAAGTTACTGTGCGCTTTTCTCGCGTTGCTTGCGGTTCTCGCATATCCGTCGCGTGCAGGGGCGGCGCGGAGCGACGCGGCCGTTATCGCCGCGTTTATTCAGGGCAATACGCTTTATACATACACCGCCCTGCCGGCCGAGACCGACGCGGCTGCCGTTTCCGCGGTTGCGCGTGTCGGCGATGAGCTTGTGTTTGCGGATAAAAATGTCGCCGTTGCGGAGGCAATCCCCGCGACCTCGTATCTCGTATTGCTTGACGTATCCGGCAGTATGGAAAAGCACGAGGCCTCCGTGCGGCTGTTTTTAGAGGAATTTCAAAAAGCGGCAAAGGGCAAGCTGTCCTTTGCCCTTGCTGCTGTTGGCGACAAATACTCCTTTATCGGTGAATACGCAAATGCCGACGCGCTGTCGGAGGCGATAGCCGCGGTCGAATACGGCGCGGGCTACACCGCCGTCTACGATTCGCTCAATGAGTCGCTTGAATACTACAACCAAAAGACGCGCGCGGCGGGTCAGCTTTTCGGCGTTATCCTCATTTCGGACGGCGAGGATAATCACAGCACAGCGACCGCAAAGGACGTCAAGCGCAAAATCGCGGACTCTACGCCCGTCATTATCCACTCGATTTTGCTGAACGCAACCAAAACAAATGCAGCTAATATCGGCGAGCTTTCCGATTTAACAGGCGGCCTGAGTGACGAGCTCACGTCTGACGAGGCCGGCGCGACGGCACTTGCGGAGCGCGTGGCGCGCTATGTGAACGGCTTCTTCTCCGCGCGGTTTTCGTTGCCTCCGGTTGAGGCTGAAACGGAAATCATACTGAATTTCCTGATTGACGGACAGACCGCCTATACTTTCGACATTTCGGACGCACCCGCCGCCGAAGCACCGCAGCCGGAAAGCTCACCGGAGACGCCGGAGACTCCGGCAACCGCGGAGACTCCGGCAACCGAGCCGACAGCGGAATCGCAGGAGCCGGAACCGGAGACTGAACCCCAAGCCGGGGAAAAAAGCAATCTGACGGCAATTATTATTGCCGCGGCGGCGTTTGTTGTCGTCATTGCCGTCGTGCTGCTTGTAATGAAAAAGAAAAATACAGTGGCGCGTACCGATGGCGGCATTTTGCTTGCGTTCGATATTCAAAGCGGCTCGCGCGAGGGCGCGCGCATTGAAGCTGTTCTGGCGGACGAGCTGTTCCTCGGAAAAGCGCGAAGCTGCGCCGTTGTGCTGCGCGATAACGGCGTTTCGCCTAAAAACACGCGAATATTCCGTCAGGATAATTTAATTATGATTGAGGACTTAAACTCCGCAAACGGCACGGCAATCGGCGGTATGAAGATATTCGCGCCGAATAAACTTCAAAGCGGAGCCGAAATCACCGTCGGGGTGACGACCATAACAGTGAGGTTCTGAATATGGCAATAACTTGTTTTAATTGCTTCACAACGCGCGACGGCGGCGGCATCTGTCCGCATTGCGGATATGAAAACGACGTCGGCGGTACAAAGCACCCCTTTGCCTTGCCGGAGGGTACAATTCTTGCCGAAAGGTATCTGATCGGCCGCGTCCTCGGTCAGGGCGGCTTCGGCATTACCTATCTTGCGTACAACCTCGAAACGAACCAAAAGGTCGCAATCAAGGAATATTTTCCCGAAACGCTTTCAATGCGTATGCCTGGCGTAACCGTCGTTTCGCTGATGTCGGACGACAGGCGCGAGAACTTTATTTACGGCGCGGAGAAATTCATTGAGGAGGCGCGGACGCTTGCGGCTCTGTCCACCGTGCGCGGAATAACGCAAATCTACGACTACTTCGAGGCGAACGCGACCTCGTATTTCAGTATGGAGTACATTGAGGGCATCAGCTTTAAGCAGTATATCGCCAACCGCGGCGGCAGGGTTTCCGTTGAGGACGCGATTCGCATTCTCACGCCCGTGATGAACGCCCTGGCGGCGGTCCACCGTCTCGGAATGATACACCGCGACGTCACGCCGGACAACATCTACATAACGAAGGACGACGAGGTAAAGCTGCTCGATTTCGGCTCCGCGCAGTACAGCCTCGGCGAAAAAAGCCAGACCTTAGACACTGTTCTAAAACCGGGCTACGCGCCGAGAGAGCAGTATATGCGCAAGAGCCGCCAGGGGCCGTTCACGGATGTATATTCGCTCGGCGCGTGCTTTTACGCGAGCATCACGGGAAAATTGCCGCCGGAGTCGCTCGAACGCATTGACGAGGACAACATTTTGTCGATGTCCGCAATCGGCTTCAAGGTCGCGCCGCAAATTGAGGACGCGATAATGAAAGCGTTGGAGGTCAACGCCGCTGACCGTTTTCAGCGTATGGAGGATTTCAAAGCGGCGATTAGCGGCGAAAGCACGGCCGCTCCGCCGCAGCCGCAGCCTGTCGTTTCTCAATCGCCGCCGGAACCGGTTGCGCCGCCGAGAAAGAAATCGCGCACTCCGCTCTTTGCCGGAATTGGCGGCGGAACGGTTCTCGCCGCCGGAATTATCATTGCAATCGCACTCGGCAGCCGCGGCGTTTCGGCTCCGCCGATTGACGAGCCTGCACCGACGCCTGCCGTAAGCGTCGCACCGACGCCGACGCCGACAGCTATACCAACGCCAACACCTACACCAACACCCACGCCCACGCCCACAGACGCTCCCTTTACGGGCAACAAAACAGTATATTACGATAATGGCAATACATACTCCGGCGACTTTGTTGACGGCTGGAAAAAAGGCAACGGCACCTACACCTGGGCTGACGGCGGTATCTATGTCGGCGAATTTGATTATGATATGCGGCACGGTGAGGGCAAGCAAACCTATTCAAGCGGTGAATGGTACTCAGGCGAATGGAGCTTTGACGTGATTAAAGGCTTCGGGGATTTTCATTGGCCTTCCGGCGAACGGTATCTCGGAAACTGGGATAATGGTTTCCGCAACGGCTTTGGCGTGAATCATTATGCTGACGGCGATGAATATTCCGGTTACTTTGTTGATGATGTTCGCAGCGGACCGGGTAAATACACCTTTGTCAATGGTGACGTTTTAGACGGTATCTGGGAAAACGATAAGTTCATCGGTTGAGCGACCTTATACACAAACAAAAAGTTGGGATAAGCTATGTCAATTTGTTACAACTGTTTTACCGAGCACGGCGGCGGCGTCTGTCCGCATTGCGGATATGAAAACGACGTCGGCGGTACAAAGCACCCCTTTGCCTTGCCGGAGGGTACGGTTCTTGCCGGGAGGTATCTGATCGGCCGCGTCCTCGGTCAGGGCGGCTTCGGCATTACATACCTCGCACTCGACCGAAACACAAACGAAAAGGTCGCAATCAAGGAATATTTTCCCGATACGCTGTCAATTCGCGTGTCCGGCGAGCCGACCGTTTCGCTGTATTCCGAGGACAAGCGCGAGAATTTCGCGTACGGCGCGGAGAAATTCACCGAGGAGGCGCGCACGCTGTCCACGCTGTCAACGGTGCGCGGAATTACGCAAATTCTCGGTTATTTCGAGGAGAACAACACCTCATATTTCGCAATGGAATACATTGAGGGCGTCAGCTTTAAGCAATACATCGCGAATAACGGCGGCAGGGTTTCCGTGGAGGACGCAATCCGCATCCTCTCCCCCGTAATGAACGCGCTGACGGCGGTTCACCGCCTCGGACTGATACACCGCGACGTCACGCCCGACAATATTTACATCACAAAGGACGGCGAGGTAAAGCTGCTCGACTTCGGCTCCGCGCAGTACAGCCTCGGCGAAAAAAGCCAGACGCTGGACGCGATTCTCAAGCCGGGCTACGCGCCCAAGGAGCAGTATATGCGGCGCAGCCGCCAGGGACCGTTTACGGACGTGTATTCGCTCGGCGCGTGCTTCTATGCGAGCATTACCGGCCTGCTGCCTCCCGAATCGCTCGAACGAAATGAAATTGATGAGATATTGACTATTTCCGAGCAAGGTGTTACAATAGACCAAAATGCAGAAAACGCGATTATGACCGCTCTCGCGGTGAACGCGCCCGACAGATTTCAGTCAATGGAGAGCTTTAAGGCGGCGATTACCGGTGAGGCGGCCGTCACGGCACCCGTGCGAACGGCGGCACAGGTGAGCGCGCCGCGCTATTCCGTTCTTCAGCCGGCGGCACAGACCTCCGCACAGGTCACGGCACCCGAACAGGAAAAACCCGCGAGGTCCGTGAGAAAGCCGAACAAAAAGCTCCTCGCCGCTCTCGGCGGAGGTATCGCGGTTATCGCCGTTGCGCTGCTCCTTGTGTTTACCCTGCCGAAAGCCGACAAGGGCGTCCCGGCGATTACTCAGGGCGGCAGCTCCGAATCGGGTGCGACAAGTAACAACAGACCGCCCGCAAGCGGCAAAACCGTTACAATCACGGGCAGAGAGTACGACACAGGGAGTACAATAAGCATTTACTACGATAACAACACGGTTTTCACGGATCAAGACCTTGAAAACATCGGAAAGCTGACAGAATTAACGCAATTATATATTAACGGGCGCGACATCGCCGACGTCAGTTTCCTTTCCGGATGTACAAAATTGCAAACGCTCTCAATTTACAACAGTAACGGTAACAGCACGGTTTCCTTATCCGATATCACGCCTCTGAAAAATATGACGGAGATGCGGGAGCTCCGTTTGAGCGGCACAATGGTGACGGACATAGCGGCCGTCGCGAATATGACGCAGCTGGAATGGCTTGAATTTCCCGCTTTGGTTACGGATTGGGAACCCTTGCGCGGGTTGACGAAATTAAAACAGCTTCAGGTATATAACTACAACAACAGCGGTAACACGCAAATACCGATAGACATCGACGTGCTGACAGCTATGACAGAGCTGACGCGCCTGAATTTGCAAAGCAATGTGGCAAACGATTTGACGCCTCTCGCCGGAATGACTAAACTAACCGAATTATATATAAGCACGGCAACCGGCGATATAAGCGCGCTGTCCGCGATGACGGAATTAAAGACGCTGACCCTCAGTAGGGTTTATAACAATGGTCCCGGAATTCTCCTTACGGATTTGAGTCCGTTAAAAGATTTGAGAAAACTTGAAAACTTGAACATATACATTCAAATTGCCGCCGAACTTACGCCGCTCGCCGGCTTGACGAATTTGAAGAATCTCTATATCTATTCGGACGACAATATGCCTATTCGGGATTTGAGTCCGTTAAAGAATTTGACAAAGCTCGAAACTCTGCAAATAGACGGTCAACTTGATGCAGAGCTTACCCCGCTCGCGGGATTGGCGAATTTAAGGAGCCTTTATCTGAATGTGAGGCTGCAACGGGAATCCGGCGGTTATGAAAACAACTACGACAGCGGTGAGTTCGACATAAGCGGAATTGCGGGGTTGTCGAAGCTGACGTCGTTGAGTATGTATGTATACGGCTCTGACGGGTGGGTTAGCGTTGTCCTTGAACCGTTGCGCGGCTTGACGGAGCTGACGTCTTTGAACATCAGCGCGGCTGTTACGAATGTTGAGCCTCTGTCGGGACTTACAAAGCTCCAGACGATTTCGTTGCAGGGGTCGGGTTATACAAGCTACGCGCCGGGCCTGACCGAAATCTCATCGCTTGGAAAACTTCCGAATTTGCTGTCGCTTGAGGTTCCGTTCGCGAACCTCACAGATATAGGCGGTATAGAGGGATTTCCGAATTTAGTTTCGCTTAATTTGAGCTACAACAGCATCAAAGACATCAGCGCGTTGTCCAGCCTCCCGAAGCTGCAATCCGTGGATTTGACCGACAATCCCGTCACCGACTGGTCGCCGGTTGACCACGTTCCGAGCGTAGCCGGCAAACCGAGTCAATAATACACGACAAAATAAAACAAGGAGATAGAAATATGCCAAACATCGAATGCGGACGTGGACACATCTATGACACAGACCTGTACACCGCCTGCCCGTATTGCAACCGCTCCGTCCGCACAGCGGGTATCCCCGTCAGCGATGCGGGTAAGACCCTGCCGCCAAAGGATTGGGGCGCGGACGCCGCGCCGCACCCGTCGGCGCAGATACCGGTCACGGGCGACGGTAAAACGCTGCCGCCCAAGGACTTCGCGCCGCCGAGGGGCGTCACGGACGACAACAAAACCGTCGGTGAAATGAAAGCGAAGCTCGGCATTGACCCCGTCGTCGGCTGGCTCGTCTGCACCGAGGGCGCGGAGGTCGGCCGCGACTGGCGGCTGCTTGGGCAGATTAACACCGTCGGCCGAAGCTCAAAAATGGACGTGAGTATCGGCGGCGACAGGACAATTACCGACGAAAATCATATGCGCGTCGCGTACAGCGAGCGCAACAACCGCTTCACCCTCATTCCCGCCGAGAGCAAAAACATCGTCTACCTCAACGG
Source organism: Oscillospiraceae bacterium (assembly GCA_031261745.1). Classification (GTDB taxonomy): domain Bacteria; phylum Bacillota; class Clostridia; order Oscillospirales; family Oscillospiraceae; genus JAIRRO01. The sequence goes on along the minus strand of JAISJC010000013.1, from coordinate 5,936 downwards.
CGACGAGGTTTTCACGCCCACGGAGCTGAACGCGTACGACGAAATCCTTTGCGGCGAAACAAAGCTGCTGTTCGTGCCGTTCTGCGGCGACAAATTCGACTGGAAAGCAGCCAATGGCCCTGTTTAAGCGGCGCGCAAAGGCTCCGCCCGAACCGCAAAATACCGGCGGGGTGCTGTCGTATCAGCTTGCGAACCAGCAGCACATCGGCACGCGCGAGCGGCAGGAGGATTCGTTCGGACTTGTAAATCCTTTTGACGTAACGGCAATCCGGCGGGACGGCCTGCTCGCGGTCGTGGCGGACGGTATGGGCGGTATGGAGGACGGAGCCGCAGTCAGCGAAGCGGCGGTGGAAATGTGCCGCGAGGCGTTCGCGGAGCTTGACCGCGGCGGCGATATTCCCGCGCAGCTGCGCTCCGCCGTGCGGGAAATCGACAGGCGGCTGTACGCGCGTTTTGCCGGACGCGGCGGCACAACGCTTGTGCTTGTGCTGATTTACGAGGAGCGGCTGTACTGGCTGAGCGTCGGCGACAGCGGTCTGTATTTGCGGCGCGGTGACGGTCTGTTCAGGCTGAACAGGGAACAAAACACGAGGACGCGATTGTACCTGCGCGAGCTGTTCGAGGAGGAGAAAACCGACAGGGAGCGCGCGGACAGCGACCCCGACGGGGCGCGGCTCACCGAATTTCTCGCAAGCGGCGAGCTTGGCGAAATCGACGGGAATTTGCTCCCGCTCGCGCTGCGCGACGGTGATGTTATACTGATGTGCTCGGACGGCGTGAGCGGCGCGGTTGACGAGGAGCGGCTCTGCGAGCTGCTGCGCGAGGCCCCGCCGGAAGCGTGCCGTCTGATTGAAAAAGAAATATTGCTGCAAAACAATCCGAGTCGGGACAATTTCACAAGTGTGATAATAAAATGCGGTTTTTGAAAGGGGAAGAAAAATGAAATTCTTCAAAAAAGCGATGGTTGCTATGTTAATCGTGACGGCATTGGCACTTGGCACGGTTTCCGCCTTCGCGGCTCCCGAAACATTTCGCGATACGCCGGACGGCGTCGTACTCATTGAGTGGTCAGGCTCGGTGCTGTCGGTAAATCCCGTCACCAACGCCGTTATTGTCGTCGAGGGTACCTGGCACGGAACGGGCTTCTTCGTCGGCGGAGAGGACGGCTCCGCGCAGTACATTGTGACAAATTATCACGTCATTGAGGATTTCCTGAACGTCGAATATGTCGAGGGCAGCGGCGCAAAGGCAAAGCACCCGATTACGGTTATTTACGGCGCGGACAACGAGCAGGCTTATGTCGTTGACTATGACGCCGAAAAGGACATCGCCGTACTGAAAATCTCCGCCCCTACAGACAAGCGCGTCCCCCTGACGCTCCGGCAAGCCTCCTCGGAGCTTCGCGCGATTGACGTTTGGGCCGTGGGCTACCCTGTAATATCCGATAATTATATGGACGCGGTTTCCTCATACGGCAAGGATGACGCGACATTCACGAAAGGCACGCTCGGCAGGACGATTGTTGAGTCCGGCACGGGCCGTACAATTTACCAGACCGACGTGAAAATCAGCGGCGGCAATTCCGGCGGTCCGCTTGTGGACGAATTCGCGAATGTAATAGGTATAAACACTTTTTCCGTGAGCAACCTTAACGATTTCGACTCTACGCTGTATTACGCGGTCAGCGTTGACGATTTAATTCCGATATTAACCCGCAACAACATTCCGTACACGAAAAGCGAGGGCGCGGATAATGCTGCGGAGGGTCCTGCCGCCCGCCCGAAAACGCTGTTTATCATTGCGGGCGCGGCAGCGGTTGTGATTATCGCGGCTGTCGTGATTTTGCTCGTTACAAAGTCGAAGAAGGCACCGAAAGCGCACGCGACGCCGGTTCAAGCCGCACCGGTAACGGCGCCTGTTTCCGCACCGGTCAACGCGCCCCTCCGCGCTGCGAACGGACAGTCACCCGTGCTGCACTCCGTATCCGCCCAGCATAACGGCATCTCGGTTCCGCTCGGACGGCAGCCGATAACGCTGGGACGCGATGTTGCGGCCTGCCGAATCGTATTCCGCGACGGCACGAACGGCGTAAGCTCCAAGCATTGCGAAATATATTTTGACGAGAAAGAAAATACCTTCGTTCTCACGGATTTGAAATCTACATACGGCACGTTTTTATCAAACGGACAGAGGCTCACGCCGTCGGTGCCGTACCGTCTTAATCCGCGCGATTCATTCTACCTTGGGGAACCGGACAACGCGCTGTACGTTGATTTTGAAAACGCTGTCGCTAACGTATGAAAATAGATGCCTTTACCTACACAAACCCCGGCAGCTATGAGAAAAACGATGACCGCGCAATAATCAATCTGAACGGCGCGCGTGACGGCGGAATCTTCGTGCTTGCCGACGGCTTAGGCGGACATAAGGGCGGCGATGTCGCGGCGCAAACAGCTGCGGATCTGCTGTCCGCCGGCACAGAGGACGGGCGGCTTATGACAGGCGGGGAGATAACGTCGAGCTTCTCCGCGGCAAACGATAAAATCCTCGCGCAGCAGCTCGAAACCGGACTGTCACGGATGAAAACCACCGCCGTATTATTGCATATCGCGGACGGCGCGGCGGTTTGGGCGCACATCGGCGACTCGCGGCTGTATTATATCTCAAACGGCGAAATAGTCCATATTACGCCCGACCAATCCGTAAGTTACAGGAAATACGCGTCGGGAGAAATCACCTTCGCGGGGATTAACGTTGACGAGGACAGAACCGCGCTTCTGCGCGCGCTCGGAAACATTGATAAGTTCGAGCCAAAGATTGCCGATGCCGCGGTTGAATTACAGCGCGGCGATGCGTTTTTGCTCTGCTCTGACGGCGTGTGGGAGTGCCTTTTCAGCGAGGAAATTTTAATCGACCGACTGAAATCCGAAACTTCAAAAGAGTGGGCGGAGCATATGCTCCTGCGCCATATCAGGCGGGCGCGCCCCGGAAATGATAACTATACGCTGATTACTGTAATGATAGATTAATTGTCAAAATCAAGTCTCCGCACCGCATAAAACGCCCCCGACGTCTGTCGGGGGCGTTCGCCTGTTTTTCAATCAGGGATAAACCGCAAAATATCCTCAACTCGGCAACCGAGTATATTGCACAGGTCATTCAGCGTAACGGTTGTAATGGGTTTGTTATGCTTTAACCTGTCGATTAAGCTGCGGCTGAGCTTATACTGATTTATCAGTTTGTACGTCGTAATCCCCTTAGCTGCAATCGTGGCATAAAACGGAGCGTATGTAATCAAAACACTCACCTCACTTGCCCTTTATCAGCCCTTTGATAATACCGGAAATGTGCGCGAGTTCCGCCGCGTCGAGCTTTTTCAGGTCAGCAATAAGTCCGCGCAGAAATTCCGGTTGCCCGTTGCCGTCGTCAAAAAACTCCTGCGGCGTAATACCGAGATAATCGCAAATCGCGAAAAACACAGTCATCGATGGCAGCGTATGGCGGTTTTCAATTTTGCTGATATAGCTGTCGCTCTGTCCGAGCAAAAGGCTCATATCCTTTGCGGAAACGCCTTTTTGCATACGTAAACGAGCAATTCTGAGCGCAAAAGTATCTCTGTTCATAATAAGTCCTCCGCGTGTACTGACGTAATTATAATCCACACGGAAGAAAATATTAGAATTAAAAGAAATTATGCGTTGACAAATAGAATATAAAGAAGTATATTTGATATCACAGAGAAACAAAAGAACATCGGAGGTGATATTATGCCGGATTATGAATCTATGTATCTCGCGCTGTTCAACAGCGTTACGGACGCGATTGAAACGCTGATACAGGCGCAGCAGGACGCGGAGGAACAGTATATTTCCGAAGCGGAGGTAATTGAATTCCCTGAACCGCCGGAAAAAAACTGACTGCCTCCGCGCCGAAAAAAACGCCCCGTTTCACGCTATGCGCGCCCGCGGTTTGTATATCGCTTCCGCGAAGTTTTTGTCCGCCGCGGGTCTCTCCGCCTGCGTCAGCGCGTAAACCACGTACTTGTCGCACGACGTAATCTCCTCCGCCGTGAATTTCGCATCCCGAATAATCCCGCGCATCTCCGCGGACGAGCAATCGACCTCGATGTGCCGGCACCATAGAAGCGCGTGACCGAGCCGCGTGCGAAAATCGCCCATCGGGTTCATCGCGGCGGTCTCGTGCGTCATAACCGGCACGTACAGCACCTGCTCCGCGCGCTCAAACACGACGGTCTCCACGCAGGTCATCAGCAGCGGAGCCGCGCCCGGACCCGTGATTTTCTTGATAAATTCCTGCAACGTAATCATAAACGCCAACCTCCTTGCTTTTCTGCGCTCATTTTACCGCATTCCAAGGGTTTTGTCTGTTGTTTTTACAACAAATACAAAATTAATTTACGTTCCACGCGCACTTTTTCCCTATGCACTCCCTGTTTTTCCCGCTGAATTCGCACGCAATCGCCGGCTCCGTCAGCGCGACCCCAAGTTCCTCGCGCAAAAACGCGACGGTCTCGCGCAGCGCGATTCCGACGTTGCGCTTGCAGCAGCGCGGCCCGCCGACTTCGCCAATCGCGGCGAGGCACCGCGCGGTCAGCCGGTTGCACAGCCCGTATGTGTCCGCCGAAAGCGGCGTGGACTCCGTCACGACCGCGAGGAAAATCCCCGCGCCGAGCCCCGCGCCGCACGCGCCCCAGAATCCGCAGGTCCCGCCCGGCACCTTTGTCCCGCGCTTCTCGATAATTCCGAGCGACTTTGCGAGCTTATCGCGCGTTCCGGTCGCGTTGCTGTACGCCGTCATCAGCGCGGAGCCGATGATTACGTGGTGTTCCGGTCCGTGCAGGTTCACCGCCGGCAGGCGCATAATCTCCAACGCGACCGCCCACGGGTCCGTCGTTTCCGCGCTCAGGCACACACCTCGAACCGCGCTCATCGCGCCGCCGGCGTGGCACTCGTCGCAGACGTAATGCCCTGCGGCGCAATAAGTTTCCGCGTCAAATACCCTGCCGCAGACGCGGCATTTTTTGCGCTCAGTCCCCTGCGCGTAGACGAGAGGCCTCCCGCATATTAGGCATCCTGCCGCGCTTCTTCTTATGCTCACGCTTGGCATTTGCACCTCCAAATATCCCGCTCGACGCAGACGTTCAGCCCGCAGACGCCCGCCGGTTCCAGCCCGTACCGCGCGTAAAGCTCCCCGAACAGGTCAATGACGCGCCGGTAATAATCCCTCTCCGGTGCTTTCATACTCCCGCGCACGGGCCGCCCCATCGGCATCCAGACGCTCGCCGTCGGAATTACGCCGCGCTCCGCGAGGTACGTCGCGCCCTCGCGTAAGCTCTCGAACGGCTCTATGCCGATGATGAAATTGGAAAACGCCGCGCCTTTCCCGAACCGCTCCGCCGTGTATTCCAGCGCATTCAGGTGCCGCGCCCGCGTCGTGAACGCAATCTTCCCCGGCGTAATCTCCGCCGCGAGCTTCTCGTCCCAGACTTCCAGACTGCACGCAATCCGGCTCGCGCCGAGACCGAAATATTCGTCTATGAGTCCCAGGTCCTCCGGCGGCGTGATGTACAGCAAAATCTCGCCGAGCCTCCCGCGCCCGACGCTCTCATTTATCGCCGCGAGGTACGCGCGAATGTGCGCCGCCTCCGCCGCGCCGTTGAACGTGGACCCGCCCGTGATTTGAACGTTCCGCGCCGCCGTGTGGTCCAGCGCGTAACTCACAATCTCCGCGAAGTCCTCCGCCGCAACGGCTTTCGGCTGCGGCTTTCCGCGGCTCGCGAGCGACTGAAACTCCGCGCCGGAGAAGCAGAATTCGCACGGCTTTCCCGCCGCCGCGTATTCGCAGTGCCACAGGCACTGGAACGAAACCCAGTCAACCCCTTGCAGCACGGCATTCCCGATGAACGGCAGCCCGCT
>JAISJC010000100.1 GCA_031261745.1 Oscillospiraceae bacterium | reverse complement strand
TTCAAGGGCGCGTACATATCTATCAACGGCAGAAATATACTCGCGCTCGGAAAATTCGGATAGCCTTTTGTCAATCTCTGTTGCGCTCGGTTCGGCTATATGTGTCGTTGCTTCCTCGCTACCGGTTGTGGACACCTCGCTCAAATCAGTTTCTTTTTTACTCTCAGTATTAATAACACTGTCAGATTCATCCGCAGATGTAGATACAGATTCTTCTGCTGGTAATGATTCAATGAACTCTTTTAACGGAATGAACAATTTAATTTCGATTTGCCCCATAAGCATATTGCCATCATTGCCTCTGAAAATCAATATCTTTTGCGGAATACTCCTAATCATTGCTTCTGTTCTCTCAATATGACCGTCAACTTGGAGCACCTCCCGCCCTGCGGTATCATAGAACTTACTTTCAGAAATATTACCGAGTTCATCATATTTGACTTCGTATTTACTAAAACGCCAATGCAACAATACCGGTTTGCCGTCTATGCCGTAGAAGGCTCTACCGGATTCATTCCCGTATTCATCATATGTAAATTCTTCAATGGCATAACCATACTCATTTAATAATAGTCTGTTGTTTTCACCATAATATTCAGTTCTGACCGTACGCCCATTTTCGCGGGTAGTGATATACTTTGCGTAAAGTCCATAGGGTGCAATGAGATTATTGTCGGCTCCATAAAATTCTTGTCCAACGACGTACCCATACTCGTCGTAAAAATATACTATTCGTGATACTCCTGATTCGAGGTCAGCCTGCGGCATATCATTGCGGTTATATAGCGCATCAGATGTGGCTTTTCCGAGCGCATTGTATGTGATTTCACGTCGAACTAACTGATTGTTTTCACCGTCATAGTAAATCCGATTTGTTTCTCTGTTGTAATCGTCATATTCTTCCAAAACACGTTGGTATACATTACCGTGCGCGTCATAATATACGGAGTCAACACAGTTGCCGTTCTTGTCGTAATCCATTGACAATTTAGCATAACTATTCGGTATTGCCAGCGGATTTCCTTGTTCGTCAAAACATCTGCGCTCGATTTTCAAGTTTTTGTCGTTATAGTCGGACTCGACTATTGCAACACGCTCGGAATTAGCATTCCTGGACAAATTTCCATTAATGTCGAAATAAGATGTCTTAATGGGCAACCCGTTAGCATTGAAAACCGTTTCAAACGAGTAGGTGGAATTATCCGATTGCATTGTGATATTACCGCGCTGGTCATATTCACGTATTAATTTGTAGGGTGTGCGTCCCAACGTGTCATTAATTGGATTACCGTTGCCGTTGAGATTTGTAATTTCTATGGTATTACCTCTGACGTCATATACATAAGTCGTCGTTCGAGATGGCAATTCTCCTATAAATAAAGTTTCAGAAAGCGTGCGCCCGACATTATCATATCTATATGAAGTTTTGCCCGATAGCCCATCAGTATTGAACCGACGCTCTTCTTTCATTTTTCCATATTCGTCGTAATCTTGTTCAATTTTTGCATAACTCGCTCTGGTTGCAGGCAAACCGTCTGGGTTATAATAGTCTGTGGAAATGCGATTTCCTCTTTCGTTGTATTTCATAACAGCTTTCGAGATATATCCCGTTATGAATGTCGGAGTGCCATAATCATCAAAATACGCATCCTCCAAGATATTTCCCGCGTTATCATATTTCAGTTTTCGCGAAGCATATCCGGACGCGCAAAGAACAGGTTGTTCGAGCGTCCCAGTCAGCTTGATTTCAGAAATATTTGCGCGAGCATCATAAATGAACGCTTGTTTGTGAAAACCTTCGTTACCGATTATTGGCTCTGCATAAACACCATAATAGCTGTGACTTGTCTGCAGTCCCAAATCATTGTAAGTTTCCCTAATAATGGCATAACCGCGAGTCGTGAACACCAACTCGCCTACAATACCATAGTTTGAAATTTGTGTTTCATTACCGCTTTCGTCATATTCGATTAAAACTTTGTGCGCGCCACCGCCGCCGAGATTCGGATTGCCGTCAGAACCGTAGTAACGCTGTTCAATGACTCGTCCGCTATCGTTATAGACATTGACACGCTTCGCGTATCCAGAGGCGGTGAGTATAAGATTACCTGCGGTATCCCAATAAGAATCCCCAATGTCTCTGCCAATATCATCGCGTTCAAGTTGAACTCTATGATACTTGTACTGACCGTAAACAGGTTCGTCGTCTACTCCGAAATATGCGTTAGCGGTGACAAAGCCCTTGTCATTGTACTCGTATTTCTCGACAGCATATCCTTTTGCCGTAATGGTAAGGTTGTAGTCTGAATCAAAATACCGAGTTTCAACGGCATTTCCGTTTGCGTTGTAGCTTTCTTCAACAACAGCGTACCACAATGCGTTGTTTATAAGTTGACCGTCAATTCCAAAATACTCAAGACGATAATTGCTACCACTGTCGTCATAAGCGAAACTTTTGCCTGCAACACCACGTTTGTCCGCTATCGGTTCGCCATCAATATTAAGGTTGCGGACTTGAACGAGTCTACCTAACCCGTCATATTTATACGCCTCTCCACCAACACCATCTTCATTAACTGCATTAAGACGGTCTACTGCGTACATACGCTGTGACAAAAATCCGTTGCTGTCGAATGTTAACTGATACCGCGAAATATTTGTACGGACAGGCAACCCGTATTCACTATTCCCCGCCGCCGATGTTATCCATTGCGCATCGTTCTTGCTCTTTATCAAATCCACATAAGATAAATCAGGCGCGTACGCGTATGTATAAATTTGTTTTCCGTCTGTGTCATAATACTCAACAGTATTTACCTGCCAATTGTCAAGACAATCGTATACAGCAACAGTAGGGCTTTCAATGTGGCTTGCCCAAAAGTCCTCACTCGGAATCCCCGCCGAATTAGTATGCTCCAAGTGTATCTCACGCAGGTTTCGTGTTATAGTTATTTTGAATACATCGCGCTTTGTAGACCGCTGCGCAACGCTCATCTCCGCAATTCCGGTTGGCTTGCCGTTCTGCATAACGTAGTCAGCATAATATTTCGTATGTGGTACATAATTGTAATTATAGTACCCAACAACAGATAAAGCCACTAACAGACACAACGCAGATACTGCACTTACAAGGCGTATTCTGCGAGTCTTTTCACGTTTTACCAATGCATCAAAGTCAGTGCGAAGCACAGCCGCAAGGACTTTTAGAAATGCTGTGCGCTTGCCAAGTTTAGAATTGTCGGATATAAAAGGGGCATCTTTCGTCTCTATCGTCACCAAATTTTCCGGCAGTACATCCGTCCACTTGCCGTTTATAACTAACGGTAGAATATCATTACTTCGCCCTTCGTCAATAAAATGTTGAACCTCTTTTGTAACCCAATCGGACTTTTTTGTATTTGGAGAGCAAATTACAATAAGCTTTGCAGATGCGTCAAGATTTTTGTCAATACCGACTTTCAATGAACCTGCCGGTAAATCGGTTTCATCGCGGAACGCTTTCTCCAATTTCGCGGATTCGTTTCCTCGTTCTTCTCGAATCGTCTTTGGAATCCGATAGCGTTCAATTTGGCGTTGAACTTTAACAGCTACCTTTTTGTCGAGATGGCAGTAGCTAATAAAAGCATCATATTTATAAACCGTACTCATTGCAAGCATAACAAACCTCACACAACCTAATTTAGATTAGCTCAGATATATCATCTACCCTTGCTATTTCTGCCAACATAGAGGTAAAATGGCGCAAATCGGCTTGCAATGCGGCAAGCTCAGCTCTGAATTCTTTTGCAACTGTGGCATCTTCAAACAGGCTGTTTTGCGCCGATTTGTGCCATTTTGTTGTGAAAGGGCGTAAAACTTGGTTCAACACTATTACAGCAATTTTTGAGAACGCCTGGCCTTTTCTCCCATACTCTTTTAGGAGTTCACGTGTTGTAGGAAATATTGAACGAACGCTCTCTAATATGGCAAGTTCAATTCCGTTTTCATCTGAAATCGGTTGTATCGTTGTACGAGTTATTAGCTCAATGTATAAACCCCACGCAGCATCCTCGTCCGCTGTAACGAATTGGATTTCTGCATCTCCAATAGGGGTAGACAAGGTTACACTACTAAGTTGAAATTTATTAAAAATTTCTTTTAGTTTCATCTCTCCACAAGCCTTTCTGTACTGACTATTTAATGTATAATCAATAGATTGTTCTTTGCTATCAAGCAATTATTATTGCAACCAATTATAAGCAATTAAGGGTAGTCACCTTATATTGGCGCATAGCTTGAATTTTCTTGTCAATTAGGAGTTTATATCGCCTATTGTACCTGTTGATCATCACAGCACCTCTGCAATATCTAATCGATAATACATTACAACACGAACATTGTCGAAATGTCAAGAACAAATTTGTATTTAAGCAAATTTTGTCTACAACTCAATCCTATCGGTCTGCATTATCAAACACCAACCATAGAATAAATTTTTCTAAAAATCCGAAGTGTCCTTGACAACACAGACGTAACTATTATTGCAACCTCCCCTATATAATCCACGTCGGCACAATCACGGTATTTCTGTCAATCGCCGACAACTCCCGTTTCGTGCAGATAACCGCGCCCATTCCGCGCGGTATTTTGCTGCTGTCAAGCACCTTGAACGCGGCGGCAAGCTCAGGCGGCGGCGACGCGGTTTTCTTGATTTCAATCGGGTGCAGCAGTCCGTCGCTCTCCATCACGATGTCGATTTCCTTGCTGTCCTTGTCGCGGTAATAGTGCGCGTTCAAATCAAGCCCGGCGTTCGAGTACGACTTTATAATCTCCGCGACGACGTAGTTTTCGAGAATCACGCCGTTGATTACGCCGTTCATCAGAATGTCTGCTGTGGAATACCTCGCGAGGTACGCCACAAGCCCCGTGTCAAAGAAATATAGTTTCGACGTTTTGGCCGTTCGCTTGAGCAGATTGTTTGAGAACGGGCGCAGATAGAATATCACGTCCGACTTCTCCATCAGTTGCAGCCAGCGTTTCGCCGTGTCGTCCGTCACGCCGACGTCGCCCGCAATGTCGTGGACATTCAGCATCTGCCCCGCGCGGCAGGCGGCGGCGCGAACAAAATCGGCGAATTGCAGTGCGTCAACACGCGTCATCATATCACCGATATCGCGCTGAATATAGCTCTGCAAATAGCTGCTGTAAAACACGTCGCGGTTCGGATATTTGCCGCTGATAAGCCCCGGCATCGAGCCGCGCCAAATGCGCTCGTAAAGCGGAAATCACGCCCTTCGGATTGTTTTGTCAAGGACTACAAGCGTAAATACGCGGCGGAGTGCGACCTTACGTTTTGGGCGGTGCAGTTTTTAACGCTTGTGGAGGAACCGGCGATATGGTATAATCTTCATATCCCAACCAAAAGGAGCAATTTATGAACATACCCGAAACCCTCGCGACAGAATTCAAACTCACGCCCGCGCAGGTCGCGGCGACCGTCGCGCTGATTGACGACGGCAACACGATTCCGTTCATCGCGCGGTACCGCAAGGAGGCGACCGGCGGCATCTCCGACACGGTTTTGCGCGACCTCGACGAGCGTTTGACGTACTTGAAGAACCTCGAAACCCGCAAGGCCGAGGTTCTGCGGCTCATTGACGAGCAGGGCAAGCTCACGCCGGAATTGCAGACTGAGATTGAAAAAGCCGAGGTTTTGCAGCGCGTCGAGGACTTATACAAGCCCTACAAGCAGAAGCGCGCCACGCGCGCGTCGAAGGCGCGTGAGCGCGGCTTGGAGCCACTCGCGGACACGATTTGCGAGCAATCAATCACGCGCGGGAGCGTCGCGGACCTCGCCGCGCCGTTTATCAATCCCGAACTCGGCGTTGAGACGGCGGACGACGCGCTCGCGGGCGCGTGCGACATAATCGCGGAGCGGATTGCCGACGACGCGGATTTGACCGCCGCGCTCCGCAACCTGACGCGTATGCGCGGTCTGCTCGTCTCCGACGCGGCGGACGCGAACGAGAAAACCGTGTACGAGATGTACTACAAATATTCGGAGCCGCTTGCGAAAATCCCAAACCACCGCGTCCTCGCGATAAACCGCGGCGAAAACGAGAAGAAACTCAAAGTCAAGGTGACGACGGACACGGAATTTTTCACGGCGCGGATTGAGCGCGACGTTATTACGAACCCCGATTCCATTTTCACGGATTTGCTCCGCGCCACGGTCGCGGACAGCTACAAGCGGCTCGTCGCACCGTCGCTGGAACGCGAGCTTCGCACCGCGCTGACGGAGCGCGCGGAGGCGGACGCGATTAAAATCTTCGCGAAAAACACCGAAAATCTGCTGATGACGCCGCCCGTCACGGGCGCGCGCGTCGTCGCGATTGACCCCGGCTTCCGCACGGGCTGCAAGGTCGCCGCGCTGTCCGAAACCGGAAAGCTGCTCGACTACACGACAATCTACCCGACCGCGCCGAAAAACGACGTCACGGGAACCGAAAAGACGCTGCAAAAGCTGATTGAAAAGCACGGCATCAACGTAATTGTCATCGGCAACGGCACCGCCTCGCGCGAGACGGAGGAGGTCGTCGCGGCGTTCCTGCAAAAGTCCGCGCCGCAGGTCAAATACACGATTGTCAACGAGGCGGGCGCGTCGGTTTACTCCGCGTCGAAGCTCGCGAGCGAGGAATACCCCGACCTCGACGTGACGACGCGCGGCGCGATGTCGCTTGGGCGCAGGTTACAGGACCCGCTCGCGGAATTAGTGAAAATCCCGCCGAAAAGCATCGGCGTGGGGCAATATCAGCACGATTTGAACCAAGGTCTCTTAGAAAAATCCCTTACGGGCGTAGTCGAAAACTGCGTGAACCGCGTCGGCGTGGACCTCAACACCGCGTCCGCGTCGCTGCTGACGTATATCGCGGGGATTAACGCCGCGATTGCGAAAAATATCGTCGCGTACCGCGAGGAAAACGGCAACTTCACCGACCGAAAGCAACTTAAAAAAATCCCGAAGCTCGGCGACAAGGCGTTCGGGCAGTGCGCGGGCTTTTTGCGCGTCGCGGGCGGGAAAAACCCGCTCGACGCGACCTCCGTTCACCCCGAATCCTATGACATCGCAAAAGCGGTGCTGCCGCGAATTGACGAGGAGCCGTCCGTTCTGGCGGCGGAGCTGAACGTCGGTCTGCCGACACTGACAGACATAATCGCGGAGCTTCGCAAGCCGGGGCGCGACCCGCGCGAGGACGCGCCGAGCGTCGTTTTCAGCCGCGAGGTGCGGGATTTCAACGACCTCGCAATCGGAATGGAGCTGACGGGAACGGTCCGCAATGTCGTGGATTTCGGCGCGTTCGTGGACATCGGCGTGAAGCACGACGGGCTGGTTCACATCTCGCGGATGAGCGACAGATTCGTCAAGCACCCGTCCGACGTCGCCGCTGTCGGTGACACGGTTCGCGTGTGGGTCGTGACGCTCGACAAAGAGCGCGGCAAGGTCGGGCTGAGTATGGTCAAGGGAGCGGAATAAAGCATACGGTATCGGCGGAATACCGCCGATGCCGTATATTACAGGGACTTTTCCGTCAGTTGAAGAACCGCACGACGTTTGCCAAGTCGTCGCGCTCCGTGTGCAGGTTGTTGATTTTGTTGTCGGGGTCCGGATATCCGATTGCAATCCCGATTGCGATGTTCAGATTGTCGGGGATTTGCAGCTCTTTTCGGATTACGTCGCAGTTGAGAACGGACATCGCGGACTGGATTGTGCCGAGGCCCTTTTCAAGCGCGGCGAGAATCAGGCTCTGCGAGTACGCGCCGATGTCGTACAGCGACCAGTGACCGTGCTTTTTGTCCACGCAGATGTAGACGACGGACGGCGCGTTGTACATATTGCTGTTCAGCTCGCCGAACTGGCTCATCGCGTCGCCGCAGTCGCGCTGCATCGCCGCGCCGATTGTCGCCGTGCGGCGTTTCGCATCGTCGCTCCACTCGCCGGGGCGCGCGAGATCCGGTGACGCAACCTGTTTGTTCGCCGTCGCCTCCTTGAAGCCCGCCTTGATACGCGTGAGCGCGTCGCCGGATGCGACGAAAACCTCCCACGGCTGCGTGTTCGCCCACGACGGCGAGCGCGACGCGGCGGTGAAAATCTCCGTGAAAACCTCCTGCGGAATCGGCTTCGGCAGGTACGCGCGGATTGAGTTGCGCTTGATAATCGCTTCTGTGACTGTCATTGGTTTGTCCTCCGTTTATTGTTATTTTGATATTTTTTAGGATAGCGATATTAAAACCCCGTATACCTGCCGCAGTATTTAATCATCTTCGGCAAGTCCTCACGGTACAGCGGCGACGCGGGATTCAGGCTGTTTATCACGACGCCGTCGCTTGACGGGTGACCCGTGGAATGGATATATTCCCCGTCTCCGATATACATCGCGACGTGACCCGTAAAGAAAATCAAATCTCCCGGTTTGACCTCCGAAAAATCCATCTCTCTTATCGGGAATTCCGGCTTTATCGCCGCGTCGCGCCAGATAATCACGCCGCAGAGCAGGTACGCCATAAACACAAGACCGCTGCAATCAATGCCCTGCATCGTCTTTCCGCCCCAGCGGTACTGCGAGCCTAAATACGTCCTTGCGGTCTGCACCAGCGTCTCCCTGAACGCCGTCTCTTCCGAGCTGACGGGGAATTCGTAGTGCGGCATCAGCTTGCGCATACGGGCATAGCCCATAAGTCCGTTCGGCAGACAGACTTTTTGCCAGCCGAATTCAATATCGCCCGACGTCTGTTCCAGCCCGACCACGCCGCCGCGCGGCACAACCGCGAGGATTCCCGCCGTGACGTCGGGTTCCGCCATAATATCGGTAAACGGCGCGGCTGCGGCGGATTTCTGCTGCGCGCTCCACTGCTCGTCCGGCACTATGAAATTGCTCTTCTTGCTGAATCCCTCGTAGCGGTAAAACGTCCTGATTTTATAGAAATCGCCTGTCTCGTCCAGTATATCCACCGGCATTCCGAACAGCACTTCGTCCGAAAGTTCGCTCATCGCGTCGGGTTTTACGTGAAGGCTCGCTATTGAAACACTCGTGACCACCATTATTCCCCCAAATAATAATCTGTTACCGTTCTGCCGATTTCGCCCAAAAGCTCCGGATCGCCCTCAATATTCCGCGTATTCCGCAAAAACGCGCCCAAATAGACGGGCTTGCCGCCGTTCGGGAACACAAAAACTCCGCTGTCGTGCGTCAGATAGTCCAGCGTCCCCGTCTTGTGGTAAAATTCGCACTCCCGCCAGACATTGCGCAGCAGGTAATCCTGATTACGCTGTCGACGCAGAATGCTCTTCGCGGTTTCGCGCAGCGCGGGCGTTAGGATTTCTCCGTTGAATATAAGCCTGTACAGCCTCTGCGTATCCCGCGCGGAGGTGTAGTTGTTGCGCCCCTGCGCGATTGCGTCGTAGTCGAGCATTCTGCGCGCCAAAACCGTCTGCGTCAGTCCGTGCTTTTCACAGAACGCGTTGACCGCGCCGAAGCCGAACCTGTCGATTATCTCGTTCGTCGCGTCGTTGTCCGACGTGATAATCATCCACGTAATTTTCTCCGTCCAATAGTCGTCCGCCGGCAGCGTTTCCAGTGCGGCACACATAATCGCAACCTTGATGACGGACGCGGAGACGACGCGCTCGTCGGCGTTGTGCGCGAAAATGTTCCCGCCGTCGTCCGCCCACAGAACCGAAACGCCTGTGCCGTCCTTTTCGGCGGCGTCGCAAAGCTCAGATAATTTTGAAATTGCCGTTTTCAATCGCAACCTCCGCGCCCATAGGCAGGCATAATGTCGGTAAAATATGACCGCACTGAAAATCCGATAAGACCGGCTTGTCCGCCGGCAGCAGTTCCGCGAAAATCTCGCCGAGAGTCAGCGAAACCGGCTCCTTTTTCCCCGCGACGCAATTCGTGAACGCGCCGAGTACGATTCCCGCGCAGTCTGCGAGTTTCCCCGAATCGCGCAGGTGCAGCAGCATTCTGTCAATCGCGTACGGCTCCTCGTCCACGTCCTCAATGAATAAAATTTTGCCCCGCGTGTCAATCTCATACGGGGTGCCGAGCGTCGAGACGATAAGCGACAGGTTTCCGCCGGTCAAAACGCCCCTCGCGGAGCCCGCCGACAGCACCGTCGCCGGCGCGGCCTCCCTCGGCAGCGGTCCGAACAGCACGGCGCGCGTCTGCGCCTCCGTAAATGCGTCGAGACCCTTGTACCACTCCGTTCCCGGCATCGGCGCGTGATACGTGGCTACGCCGGCGAGCTGATTAATCGCGATGTGCAGAGCCGTGATGTCGCTGTATCCGAAGAGCGGCTTCGGGTTTGCACGGATTATGTCAAAATCAATGAGATTCATCAGTCTGTGCGCGCCGTAGCCGCCGCGAATACAAATCACGCCGCGAACGGACGCGTCCGCGAACGCGCGGTTAATGTCGGCGGCGCGCAGACTGTCCGACCCCGCGAGGTAACCGTGCCGCGCGCGGCAGGAATCGTAAACCTCCGGCACGAGACCGAAATCAACTACGCTTTGAACCGCCGCATCGAGCTTTTCCGGCGGCTGCGGGCCGCTCGGCGCGAGCAGCGCGACCCTGTCGCCGCTCCGCAGAAATTCCGGCATTATCACAGTAGCGTACCCCTGTATTTTTCAAGTTCTTTCTCGGAGCCGCGCACAAAATGCCCCGGCGCGATCTCGCACCAAATCGGTTTGTCAACTGTATAATCGTGCATAGACGCGTCGTAGGCTATCAGCTTTTTCTTTTTCTCCGCGCGCGGATCCGGCTGCGGCACCGCCGACAGAAGCGACTGCGTGTACGGGTGCAGCGGGTTGCTGTACAGCGTCTCCGTGTCCGCCATCTCGACGAGAACGCCCTTGTGCAGACAGGCGATTCTGTCGCAGATAAAGCGCGTCACGGACAGGTCGTGTGAGATGAAAATCATCGTCAGCGCGTGTTCGCGTTTCAGTCTGTTCATCACGTTAAGCACCTGCGCCCGAATCGACATATCGAGCGCGGAAATCGGCTCGTCCGCGATAATCAGCTCCGGCTCCATCACCATCGCGCGCGCGATTCCGATGCGTTGCCGCTGCCCGCCGGAGAACTCGTGAGGGAACCGGCTCGCAAGCTCCGTGCGCAGTCCGACCTCAATCAAAGCCTTCGCGGCCCTGTCCTCACGCGCGGCGCGCGACAGCGTTTTGTCGCGATAAAGCCCTTCGCTGACGATATATCCGACCTTTGCCCGCTCATTGAGCGAGGACATCGGGTCCTGAAAAATCATCTGAATCTGGTCTGTCAGCTTCTTGTCGTTCTTGTTTGAGACCTTGCCGCTGATCACCTCGCCCTTGAATTTGACGCTGCCCTCGGCCGCTCTGCAAATCCGCATAATCGTGCGCCCGATTGTGGTTTTGCCGCTGCCGGATTCGCCGACGATGCCAAAATTCTCACCCTTTTCAAGCGAAAAGCTCACGTCGTCAACGGCCTTAAACGCCTTTTTACCGCGACCAAAAACAACGCTCAGATGTTCTACTTCAAGGATTTTTTCGCTCACAGCCCCCGCCCCCCTGCTCTCCGCATACGGAGGATATTTTCGGGGACCGGTATCTCCGGAGCGCGCGGGTCGAGCGTCCAGGAGCGCACCTTGTGCGTCGGCGAGACCTCAAAAAGCGGCGGCCGGCTCACGAAATCAATTTTCAGCGCGTTCGGATTGCGCGGCGCGACCGCGTCTCCCGCGATGGGATATGTCAGGTTAGGCGGCGTTCCCGCGATAGAGTACAGGTCCTCGCCGCGAACGCCGAGCTGCGGCATTCCCGACAGTAACGCCCAGGTATACGGGTGCCGCGGGTCGTAAAAAAGCTCCTCGACGCTCGCGATTTCGACAAAATCGCCCGCGTACATCACGAGAACGCGGTCAGCAACTCCGGCGACGACGCCGAGGTCGTGCGTGATGTATATCGTGGTCAGGTTGTATCTGCGCTTCATTTGCTTGATAAGCTCCAAAATCTGCGCCTGGATTGTCACGTCGAGCGCGGTCGTCGGCTCGTCGCAAATCAGCACTTTCGGCTTACAGGCGATTGCAATCGCGATGCACGCCCGCTGGCGCATACCGCCGGAAAACTCGTGCGGGTACTGGTTATATCGGCGTTCCGGCTCCGGTATTCCGACGTCGGCGAGATGCTCAATCGCCGCCATTTTCGCCGCCATTCCGCGCAGCCCCTGATGAATCTTTACCGCTTCGGTGACCTGCGCGCCTACGGTGTGCAGGGGGTTCAGGCTCGTCATCGGGTCCTGCATAACAATAGCTATCTCGCTGCCGCGAATGGACATCCAGTCCTTTTCTTTCGTTATTTTCGTGAGGTCGCGCCCGTTATACAGAATCTCCCCGCCGGAAATGAATCCGTTTGCGTCTAAAAGCCCCATCATACTCTTGAAAAACACGCTCTTGCCGCTGCCGGACTCGCCGACGACCGCAAGGCTCTCGCCCTTATAAATATCAAGCGAAACCCCGCGGATTGCGTGCAGAATCTGCCCGCGCAGGTTGAATTTTATGTCCAAGTCCTTGACCGAGATGATTGTTTCCATATTCATCTCCCCTAATCCACGTGGTTTTTCGGATCCGCCGCGTCCGCAATGGCGTTGCCGATGACATAAAACGAAATAGTGACGACCGACAGGACAATCACCGGAAACACAATCTGGTACCGCAGCGACGCCTGCATAATCTTGTCCACGCCGCTCGACACGAGGTTCCCAAGCGACGGAATATTCAGCGGCAGACCGAGGCCGATGTACGAGACGAAAACCTCGTTTGAGATCGCCGACGGAATCGCCATCGCCATACGCATCGTGATAATTGAAACGAGGTACGGCAGCAGATTTTTCGTGATTATGCGGTGCGTCGGCGTGCCGAGGCAGACGGACGCGAGGTTGTAGTCGCGGTCGCGCAGGATAATCGCCTGATTGCGGATAAACCGCGCCGTCGTCATCCACCCCGTCAGGCTCAGCGCGATGATAATCGTCGCTACGCCGGGGTTTAAGATATACGACAGCAATATCAGCACGAGCGTCTGCGGAACATTGTCAAATACGTTGTAAATCTCCGTAAACAAAAAGTCCAGCTTTCGCACATAGCCCCACATCACGCCGATAAAAATCCCGATGACCGCCTCGGTGACCGCGACGGCGAAGCCGATCAACAGCGACGTGCGCGTCCCCGCCCACGTGCGGCTCCACAGGTCCTGTCCGATTGAGTTGGTGCCGAACCAGAAATCCTCAGACGGCGGCAGGTTGCGGAATTGCATACCCGTGGCGGGGTCGTTGTAAATGAGGTTCGGGTCTTTTTGTCCCGGTATTAACGGCTGAATAAACGTGAACAGCAGCGTCACGACGATAAGCACAGTGAAAAACATCGCAACCCTGTTCTTGGAAAACACACGAAACGTACTTTTCCAATACGAATATCCCGAATAACCGGTTCTCTCCGCCTCCTCCGGCTTGTATTCCGCAAACGTGAACTGCTCCGCCTCGGACAGTTCCGCGTACCCCGCGCGAATCGGATCCGTGAGGGCTTCAACGAGCGCGGCCTGTTTTTTGCGTATGCTCATCGTACATCCTCCTTTTTACCGAGGGATATACGCGGGTCGGCCAACGCCATAAGTATATCGCCGATAAGCACGGCGGCGACGGACAGCGCGGAATAAATCAGCACAAGTGCCTGAACCATAGGGTTGTCCTGCTTCTTAATCACGTCCACAAGCAGCCCGCCCATTCCGGGAATCGAGTACCGCGACTCGACGTAAAGGCTGCCCATCAGCGTGAGCGCGACGGACGTCGGAATATACTGAATCAGCGGGACAATCGCGTTGCGGAAGATATGACTGCGCGAGATTTTCCCCGCCGAAACGCCCTTTGCACGCGCGAGCAGCACGTAATCCTTGTTCGCCTCGTCGTTCATATAGCGGCGCGTCCACATCGCGTACATACTGATCCCGCCGAGCGCGTAGGAGAACACGGGCAGAATCCACGTGAGACTGTTCTCGCGCGAGAACAGCATAGGCAACCGGAAAAACCGGTTCAGCAGCTCCGTGCCGAAAATCTGTATAAAAAGGCAGTATACCGCCATAGGTACGGCCTGAATAATCACAACAAACGCGCTGCCGAGCTTGTCCCAGAGCTTGAAGCGCGACTTACTGCGCGCGCTTTTGGACATTATAACGCCGAGCGACAGCCCGATAACGAGCGAAAACCCGACGCCGAGCATTCCCATTTTCAGCGACAGCAGCATCTTGGGACCGATAATCTTGTTGATCGGCGTATTTACGCGATAACGCGAGGAGACGCCGAGATCGAGGGTGATAATCTGCTTGTAGAATCTGCCGAGTTGCAGATACATCGGAGCGTTGAGGCCGAGCATCTCACGCCCGACCTTGATTTTCGTCGGGGACATCTTGTCGTAGTTATTGAAATATCCCTCCTCCGGCATTAGCCGGAGGAGGCAGAAAGCGATTGTAACAATCAGAAACAGCGTCAGGAGTGAGCTGCCGATTCTTTTCAGTATATACTTGATCATTTTGGCTCACTCCCCCTGCGTAAAGTTTTTTCCGTTATTCCGGATCAGCCCCGCGCGGCGGCGGCCTTGGCGGCGTCGCGTTCGAGTTCCCACTGCGTGCGGGCGGCGACGAATTCATCGGCTGAGAAGGATTTCGCCATCAGCTCCGCACCCTTGTACAGGAACGGTGACACGCCGAAAGCGGCGTCGGGACGCGTGAACGGATTAATGTCGTCCGCGAGGTAGCCGTCCGTGTCCACCGAGAACGGCACGACGAGCGCGTGTTTGATGAGGAACGCCTCGGCGTTCGCAAATTTCTCATAGCGGTCCAGAATATCCGTCTTTGAGGCTTTGGCTTCGTCCAGAAGCCTGAAATACTCGGTCACGAGAGCCTGTGTCTCGGCGGTTTTATTCGTCGCGGGAATGTCACCGAGGACTTTGTTTGCGTCGGTGTACATAAAGTTATACGTGTTACCCGACGCGAACGGATCGGTAAACGTCTGCGGGTCGGCGTAATCCGCGCCCCAGTTGCAGCGGTTGAACGCGTAATTGCCGTTTCTGCGCGTCGCGCCGAGGAAGCCCTCGGTAGGTCCGGCTTCGACTACGATGTCGATGTAGTCGGAGCCGAGCAGACCCTCCATCTGCTGCTCAATGACGACGCACTGTTTTTCCCAGTCGAGGATTGTCGGGTTATACGGCATATAGACGATGACGGGGAACGTCGCGCCCGCGGCGGTCAGCTCCGTTTTCGCCGTGTCGCGGTACTGCTTCGCGAGCGTCTCGTCGAAGTATTCCGCCGCGCGGACGGTCGCGAGGTCGCCGAATTCCGTATAGTCCTTGTCGCCTACGCCGGCAATATTAAACGGTGTGAGTCCCTTGGAGACAAGCGTTTCCGGCGCGTACGGGTCCTGCACGGCAAGAGCCTTTTTCGCGTCGAGCGCGTGGAACAGCGACTGACGGAAGTTCTCGTTATTCACCGCGATTGTCCAGTTCGCGGGATTGTACTTCGCGTCAAAGCGCGGCTCGAAGTTAAACGGGAAGAAGTACGAAAAGCTGCGAACCGGCGTCGTCGGGTGGACAAATTCTTTCGTCACGGGGTCGCTGTACCAGTCGTCGAGAATGTCCGTGCCGATTTGAGCGTAATCCACCTCGCCGTTCTTGTACATCGTCGGTGAGATTGTGATGTCGTCGGCATTGTAGGTGTACTGCACCCTGTCGATTGTGACGTTGCCGATATCCCAGTACGTCGGGTTCTTTACGAGCGTGCGGTGACCCTGCGGCTCATATTCGGACAGCAGGTACGCGCCGCAATACAGCAGCGTCTCGTTGTCCTGCCCGAAGTTCTCGCCCTGCTCGTCCAAAAACGCCTGCGAGACAGGCAGGAACGCCACATACGTGACCATTGACTCAAAGTATGTGCAGGGTCCCGTCGTCGTGTAGATGAGCGTGTAGTCGTCCGTCGCTTTTACGCCTACATCCTCAAACGTCGTGAACGCCGCCGCGTCAATGCCGTTCTCGGCATAGTACGCCTCGACCGTTGCGGCTTTACCGTCCGTGACCGCGTTCTCGGCTTCAAGCTGCGACGCCGTTGACTCGTAGAAATTGTCGGCGTTCAGCACGTCGGTGTAGGAATACTGCACGCCGCTGTCGTTGTGCGCGTCGTTGACCCATTCCGCCGCCGTTACGAAGTCGTACGCGGTGACTTCCGCGACCTCCGCGCCCGTGTAGTCCACCCATTTTACGCCGCGGCGGAGGTGGAACGTCCACTCGGTATAGTCCGCGTTATGCTCCCACGTCTCCGCGAGGGCGGGGCGCGCAATGCCGTACTTGTCGTATTCAAGCAATGCGTCAACGCAGTTTGCAAGCACTTTGTATTCGTGAGTGTTGCCCGTGGCGTAGTAGTTGAGCGTGGTAAATTCGCCGCTGTACAGCAGGCGGTAAACGCTCTCGGCCGCCGGCTCAACGCCGTCTGCCGGCTTGTCCGCCGGTTTGTCGGTGGTTGTGCCGCAACCGGCAAGCAGACCGACCGCCAGCACCGCGCACAGGAACAGACTGATTAGCTTTCTCGTTTTCATTGTTTCTCCTTTTCTTTCTCTTATTTATAACGAAATTCCTATGCCGTTTGCCTCCGGCATAAAAATATCCGCTCCGTTGAATACGGGTCCGCCCGTATAGGGGTCAAAGGTCGCCATTCCCGGCCCGTCGAGGTCCGCCATAGTGATAATGCCCCTGCCGCAGGCGAGGTGCGCCGCGGCGGAAACGGCGAGCTTGGTTTCGAGCATACAACCCATCATACATTTCACGTCAAAGCTCTCCGCAATCGCGCAAATCCGCAGCGCGTTGTAAATCCCGCCCGTTTTCATCAGCTTTATGTTTATTAAATCCGCCGCGCGCTCCCGTATAATCGTAACCGCGTCCTCCGGCGTAAACACCGCCTCGTCGGCGAGAATGTCGGTTCGGACGCTCGCCGTGACCGCTTTCAGCCCCGCGAGGTCGCGCGCCGCGACGGGCTGCTCGACGAGTTCGATGTCCAGTCCCGCGTCCTCCATTGCCCCGATGGCGCGGATTGCGTCCCTGACGCTCCAACCCTGATTCGCGTCCACGCGGAGGACAATATCCGCACCGACGGCGCGGCGAATCTCGCGCACCGCGTCCGCGTCCCCCGCTCCGCCCTTGCCGACCTTGATTTTCAGAATGCGGTAACCGTCGCCGACGGCGGCGAGGCTGTCCGCAACCATTGTTTTCGTGTCGTTCAGACTGATTGTCATATCGGTTTCAATCGTCTTTTTCGCGCCGCCGAGCAGTTTATACAGCGGCAGCCCCAGTGCCTGCGAATAGATGTCGTACAACGCCATATCCACGGCGGCTTTCGCCGAGGTATTGCGATAAATCGCCTTATTCATATCGCGCAGCACACCGTCAAACTCAAACAAATCGCGCCCGACGATTGTCGGCGCGAGAAAGTCATTTATTGCGCAGAGAATGCTCCCCTTTGTGTCGCCCGTGATTACGGCGGTCGGCGTGGCTTCGCCGAGACCGACAAGGCCGTCGTCGGTCTCAATGCGCACAATGACGCTCTCCGCGCTCGTCACCGTACGCAGAGCCGTCTTAAAGGGACGCACGAGCGGGACGCTTATTTCCCGCGTGGTCACGCTCTTAATAATCATAATACGAACAGGAAAAAGCGCAGAATATCGTCGTAATTCGCGCTCTCAAACTCAATGGTTTTCTCGTCAACCCTGACCGCGCCGGGGTACCAGCCCATACGGTACGCGCGCGTGTGTTCCTTGTATCTAATCCGAACGGAAAATCTGTCCGGCATTTTGACCTGACACTTCGACAAATCGCCCTGCAACGCGCGTCGCGTCCCGTCCTCAATCCGTTCCGCCGCGTCGAGCGGGTGCATCGCGACGGAACCGTTGCCGATTCCGTTGCTCACGGCGACGGTCGTAATCCCAGGGATAAAGACTTTCGCCGATTTACAGAGATTTTCGTCGCCCGACAGGAACACGACGGGGACGCCGAGCATTCCCGCGGTGTATGCGCTAATCATAAATTCGCTCGCCCGCTCGTCGTTAATCAGAACCTCGTCGGCGGCGGTAATCATAGTGTGCGACAGCGGATTTCCCGCGTCCCACGCCGCGCTGTGGTAGCCCGTGAGTGCGAGCGCGTCGAAATGCTCCGCATCCAGCCCCTCGACCATCACAAGCGGGTTCCCGCTCCAATCGCGGCGCAGGCGAACGCCGCGCGGAAGCTCCGTCGGAATAATATTCCGCGCGGAGTCGTGCGCGTCTTTCACATAGACGTCCCAATTTCCGAGCGATTGCGCGCCGCGACAGGCGGCGGCAACCTCGCGCGTCATCTGACCGCAAAAATAATCGTATTGCGAACCGCCGCGAACGGCGTCTGTTTCGTCCCAATGGGCAATCCCCGCCGTGCCCTCAATATCTGCGGAAATATACAGCTTCAATAGTCGCACTTCCGATACAAAAAATATAGTGTGCATTTGTTACACTATACTATATAAAGCACCGTAAAGTCAAGGGAAAATATACATTACAGACGTTTGTCGCCCCATTTTGCGGCTTTCGCGCCCACTTCCTGAAATATCTGCACCACGATAACAAGAATCGCGACTGTAACGAGCATCACATTCGTGCGGTACCGGTAATATCCGTAGCGTATCGCGATGTCGCCCAGTCCGCCGCCGCCGACAATGCCCGCCATTGCCGAATAGCTCAAAATCGTCGTCACGGATATCGCCGCGCCGAGAATCAGCGACGGACGCGCCTCCGGCAATAAAACCTTATAAACAATCTGCCAAGGCGAGGCTCCCATCGCCGTCGCGGCCTCAATCGCGCCGCGGTCAATCTCTTTCAGCGAGCTTTCTACGAGCCGCGCGATAAACGGCGCGGCCGCTATCACAAGCGGAACCACAGTCGCGGACGAGCCGATTGTCGTTCCGACTACGAACCGCGTGAACGGAATCACCGCTATCAGCAGAATCAGAAACGGTATGGATCGCAGGATATTGACGACGATGCCCAGTACGCGGTTGAGTGCCGCGTGCGGCTTCAATCCGTCCTTATCCGTCACGACGAGCAGCACGCCTACGGGTAGACCGAGTACATACGCGAGAAAGGTTGAAAACAGTGTCATATACAGCGTGTCCAACAGCCCCTCCGCGAGCATCGGCGCGAATTCGCGAAGAAATTCATCCATTGCGCGCCACCTCCTCAACCGTGAGCTTATTGCCGGAAATAACGGCGACGCGGGTACACAGCGTCTCGATGACGCGCATCTCGTGCGTGATAATCACGATCGTAATGCCGAACCGCTTGTTTATGTCCGCCAGCAGTTCAAGAATTTCATCCGTCGTCTCCGGGTCAAGCGCGCTCGTCGCCTCGTCACAGAGCAAAACTTTCGGGTTCGGCGCGATTGCGCGCGCAATCGCCACGCGCTGTTTCTGCCCGCCGGAGAGCTTTGCGGGATAGGCTTTTGCCTTATCTGCAAGGCCAACGACATCTAGCAACTCCGCCGCGCGTTTCCGCGCGTCCGCGCGCTTCACTCCCGCGATTTCGAGCGGGAAACAGACATTATCCAGCACGTTTCTCTGCATCAGCAGATTAAACTGCTGGAATATCATTCCCATACTCTGCCGCGCCTTATAAAGCTCCGCCGGTTTGAGCGAAGTCAGTTCCGTGCCGCCGAAGAATATCTCCCCCGACGTCGGGCGTTCAAGCAGGTTGAAGCACCGCGCGAGCGTGGATTTCCCCGCGCCACTCCGTCCGATCACGCCGAAAATCTCGCCCGCGAAAATGTCGAGATTCACATCGGACAGCACCGGCGCGTCGCCGAACGACTTGCACAGGTTTTTCGTTTGAATAATAGGCTGCATAATACCCCCAAAGCCCCCACCCCTGACGGGGTGGGGGCTTGACGCTTAATTGTCAGTTTTTCGGGACGACCGCGCCCTCGTAGGTCGCGTCGATAAACGCTTTTATCTCGTCGCTTTGGAGAACCTCAATCAGCGTCGCGATAGCGGCGTTGTTCTCGTTGCCCTCCTTGACGGCGATGACGTTGGCAAAGGTCGTAGCGGCAAGGCCGTCGGCGGACTCAATAGCCAGCGCGTCGGAACCGGCGTTCAGTCCCGCTTCAAGCGCGTAGTTTCCGTTGATAACCGCGATGTCCACGTCGGGCAGGCTGCGCGGAATCTGCGCCGCTTCAAGCTCCACGATGTCGAGCTTCTTCGGGTTTTCAACGATATCTTTCTTGGTGACGGTCAAATCCGCACCGTCTTTGAGCTTAATGAGTCCCTGCTCTTGGAGCAGAAGAAGCGCGCGGGCTTCATTCGTCGTGTCGTTAGGAACCGCGACCTTCGCGCCGTCTTTAAGGTCGGCAAGTGCGGAGGTTTTTCCCGGATAAATGCCGAACGGCTCGTAGTGAATGTCCGCAACCGCGATAACGTGCGTGCCGTTCTCCGCGTTAAAATCGTTGATGTACGGGCGGTGCGCAAAGTAGTTCGCGTCGATTGAGCCGTCTTCAAGCGTATTCATCGGCTGTACGTAGTCGGTGAATTCGACGACTTCAAGCTCAACGCCGCGCGCGAGGAGAGCCGCTTTCGCGGCGGCGAGGATTTCGGAATGGGGAACGACCGTCGCGCCGACTTTAAGTTTTACGGTCTCGGCGGGAGCCGCGTCGTCAACAACGCCGCCCTCGACTACAAGCTCATCGGGATTCACCGCGTCGCCGTAAACGCTCGCAAGCGTCGCGGCGTAGTCCGCGTGGAAGAACTGCTCCGTGCCGAGCGCGACAATCTCGTCGTTCAGCCAGTTGAGCAGCGTGCTGTTGCCCTTTGTGACGGCGGGCGCGATGGTGTCGAGGCTGCCGAGGCTCGGAATACCGACCGTGTAGCCGGGATTCGCAATCGCCCACGCGAGAACCTCGGTGTTGTCGGTGGAGAACGCGTCGGCGCGGCCGTCTAAGAGCGCGCTGAACGTCTCGGTGTACTGATCGAACTTAACAAGCTCAACGTCGGGTACATTCGCCTCAAAATACGTCTCGGCGGTCGTGCCCTTGGCGACGATGAGCTTTTTGCCCGCGAGCTGCGAAACGTCGGTTATCAGCGCGGAATCCGGCGAAACAACGCCGAGCGCGACCTTCATATACGGCAGCGCGAAGTCAACCTTCGTCGCGCGGTCGGGCGTGACGGTGAAGTTCGCGAGAATGATGTCAACCTTTGCGGTCTCCAAGAACTCAACGCGGCTCGCCGGCTCGACGCTGACGTACTTTACGGTTACGCCGAGGTCCTCGCCGATGCGGTTGCCGAAGTAAACGTCATAGCCCTGATATTTGCCGTCCTGATCGACGTAGCCGAACGGGGCCTTGTCGCTGAACACGCCGATTACGATTTCGCCGGAGGCCTTAATTGCGTCAAGCGTACGGGCCGCGCCCGCCGTTCCGGCGTCGTCCGTCGTGGTTGCGTCGTCTGTTTTCGCGCACGAAACGAGCGCGAACAGGGTAAGTACAAGTGCGAGTAGAATGCTGATAGTCTTTTTCATTTTGAATCTCCTTTTTTATTTTGGGGTATCGAACTGGAATATATTAAGGAACCGCTTCGCGCGTTCAGTGTCGGGGTTCGTGAAGAACAGCTCCGGCGTGTTCTGCTCCACAATCTCCCCTCCGTCTATGAACACCACGCGGTCGGCGACCGCCTTAGCGAATTGCATCTCGTGCGTGACAATGATCATTGTCATTCCGTCGCGCGCGAGTTCGAGTATTACGTCCAGCACCTCGCGGACCATTTCCGGGTCGAGTGCCGCCGTAACCTCGTCGAAGAGCATAATTTCGGGTTCCATCATCAGCGCGCGGACTATTGCGGCGCGCTGCTTCTGCCCGCCGGACAGCTGTCGCGGATAGGCGCGGCTCTTGTCGCCGAGTCCCACGCGTTCGAGCAGTGCTTCCGCGCGGATTCTCGCGGTTTTCCTGTCCTCGTGCCGCACCTTCATCGGTGCGAGCAGCAGGTTTTCCATAACGGTCAAATGCCCGAACAGGTCATAGCTCTGGAACACCATTCCAATCTTCTGGCGCACCGAACTCCAATCCGTTTTCGGCCTGTTCAGCAGTTCACCGTTCAGGCTGATACTGCCGGACCGGATCGTCTCCAACCCGTTGATACATCGCAGAAGCGTGGATTTCCCGCAGCCCGACGGACCGATAACGACGATGACCTCGCCTTTTTCGACCGACAGGTCAATATTACGGAGGACTTCAAGACCGTCATAAGCCTTATTCAGTTTTTCGACGGTCAAAAGCATTTAATCCCTCCACTTATTTTCGAGTAACTGTCCGAAGCGTGAAATCGGAAAGCAGATGAGGAAATACAGAAAGAAAATCACTATGTAAATCCACAGTGCCGCGCCGGGCGCGTTATATCGGTTCGCTTCAATAATCTGCTGTCCGACTTTCAGAACCTCAACCACGCCGATAAGCACGACGAGCGACGTCGTCTTAATCATTCGCGTCGTCAGATTTATGGCCGGCGGAACGAGCCGCCGCAGCGTCTGCGGAATGATTACGAAAATATACGCCTGAATCTTCGTAAGCCCCAGCGCGTACGCGCTGTCGTACTGATAGCGCGGGATTGACGTCACCGCGCCGCGCACGAGGTCGCCCATCTCCGCCGTCCCCCAGACGGTGAAAACCAGCACGGCGGACGTCTCTCCCGATAGATTCAGCCCGAACACGCGCGTCAGTCCGAAATACGCGAGGAACAGCAAAACCAATTGCGGCATAATGCGTACAAACTCCAAGTACGCGCGCGAAACCGCGCGTGTCACGGGGTTTTTCAGCGTCATAAACATTCCGACGATAATCCCTAGGACGATTGATAACAGCACCGAACTCAGCGACAGGCGGAGCGTCACCCACAGTCCCTCAAACAGCCGCGCGAGGTTTCGCCCTTCAAGCAGTACCGCCAAATCCCGCATAACGCATCCTCCTTTCCAAGAGTGACGCGAGCAGCGAAATCGGAAGCAAAATAATGATGTAGAACGCCACGAGCAGGACGAGTGCCTCGTCCGTGTTGTAGTGCAGTCCGATCAGATCTTTCGCGACGTACATCAAATCCGCAAGGGCGACGGCGGAAAACACGCTTGTCTCCTTGATCAGAAAGATGACGTTCGCCGTCAGCGCGGGAACCGCGAGCGCGGCCGCCTGCGGCATCAGCACGTAGCGCATCGTCTGGCCGTTCGTAAGCCCCAAACTAAGCGCGGATTCGTGCTGGATTTTCTCGACCGCGACAAGCCCGCTGCGGAACGCTTCCGCCATATAGCTCCCGCCGAGGAACGTCAGTCCGATTACGGCACACGCCTCGCCTGAGAGCTTAATCCCGATTTTCGGCAAGCCGAAATACAGCAAAAACAGCTGCACGAGCAGCGGTGTGTTGCGCGAGAGTTCTATGTACCCGACGGCGATTGCGTTCAAAATCGGAATCTTGAAGTGCCGCACAACCGCGCAGAACAGCCCGACGACAAGCGACAGCAGTATGCCTACCGCCGCGATTCGGAGCGTCAGCAGTGCCGCGGTCGCGTACATCGGCGTGTACTTTGCGATATAACCCCATTCCAACCGCGACCCTCCCCGCTGTGCGCTCAATCTCTGCAATTCATATCTGTTATCTATGTTATCTGGGTATTGTATAAAAATACCACATTTGCCCGCCAATGTCAAGGGAATAAGCGTATTTTTTTAACACTTTGTAACATTTGGTTAATAATTCCCGAATTGACAATTCCGGCTGTGTTGTGTATAATTTATTTGCTTTTCTGAAACGCGATGCGTTCCCCGCCGTCCGGCATTTGCACGACGCCGCAATACGCAAATCCGAGCTTTCCGAGCAGCTTTTGCATCGGCGCGTTGTCCCTGTGCGTGTCGATTTTAATATTTCCGCACCGTTCAAAGCACCAATCAATGCAGAATGCCCCCGCGCCTTTTACGTCGCGCCGCTTCGCGAGGCGGTGAACCACGCCGCACGGCTCGTCGTTCAGCCACGCGCCGTCAATCGTATCATATATCGGGTCGCGCTCAACGCCGAAATAAAACACGGCGGCAATCCCGCCGTCCTCAACGCAGACATAGCTCTTCCCCTCCGCGATATCGCGCTCACTCAGCTCCCGCGCGGGGTGCGTATCCCCCCACTGCGCCGGATTCCCGCTCTCGCGCATAAATTCGCGCGCGCCTGCGTAAATCCGCATCACCTCCGCGAGGTCGTCCGTTATAGTTTTACGAATCATCATTGTCATCACCCCGATTATATTAACATAATTTTACGTTCAATACAATAATTTTAGGAGCCTGACTATGAAATATTACGACGTCACGCACCCGCTCATTCACCGCCTCGGCCGCGCGAACACCGCAGGGCAGCTGCACTACAACGCGAGCGGATTTCGCGCAAACGCGAAATCCGCCGAGCTGTGGGTTGACGTTTCCGCGCGCTATTCCGCGCACGAGCCTTGGCTCGCGGTAATCCTCAACGGAGCCGTAATCGCCCGTTTTGCTGTCCCCGACGGGCGGAGCCGTTTCTGCGTCTACCGCAACAAAAACGCCGAAGTGCCTAACGAGGTCACGGTCCTCCGCGAAACACAGGCTATGTTCGGCGACTGCGAGGTCACGGTTCACGGCGTCGAAACCGACGACGGCGGTGAGCTTGTCCCCGTCCGCGAGCGCACGCTGAAAATCGAGGTCATCGGCGACAGCATAACCTCCGGCGAGGGCGCAATCGGCTCGCCGTCGGAGCAGGACTGGATTGCGGCGTTCTTTTCGGCCGTGAACGCGTACCCGTGGAAGCTCGGCGAAAAGCTCGACGCGGATATTCGCGTCTTTTCGCAGAGCGGCTTCGGCGTGACCTGTTCGTGGGACGGCAGCAAATTCGGCGCGCTGCCGGATTTCTACGAGCAGAGCGTTGTTTTCAGCGACGAAAAGCACGATTTTTCGTCTTGGCAGCCCGACGCCGTGATTATAAACCTCGGCACAAACGATTCGGGCGGCGGCGCGACGTCCGGGGACTTCACGGACGGCGTTCTCGCGTTTCTGCACACCGTGCGGCGTTGCAACCCCGCCGCGCACATCGTCTGGGCCGTCGGAATGCTCGGCAGCCCGTACCCTGACGAGCTGCGCGGAACCGTCGCGCGGTTCGGCGACGACAATTATTCGGTGCTTCAACTGCCGGAGCAGACGTTTGAGACAATCGGCGCGCGCGGTCACCCCGGCGAGCGGTGCCACGAGGTTGCGGCGGAAACCCTCGCCGTCCACCTGCGCAAATAGCGAAAAGCACCCCCGATTGGAGGTGCTTTTCATATATAATACACTCTACGGTGTCGGACTTACCGGCCCGTTTAGAATGTTGTTAAGCGCGTTCCCAACTTCCGTGGGAATGCCCGTCCAGTCCGCGAGGTGGTCCGTCGAGACGGCTTCCATATCGACGTGAATCGCGTAATAGAACGATCCGTCCGGCTGCACTTTGAGCTGCAAGCTCTCAAACACGTTCGCCGTCACGTCGTCGGGTTCCAGCGCGCCGATCCAGTATACGTAGAAATCGTCCGGATCCGTGTCGTTGTACACCCACACGTTTTCCTGTCCCGTGTACGCGCTCAACGCCACGACCGCCGCGCCGTGATTCCACTGCACATAGTTGTGAATCGGGAATGTCGCGCCCGTTGTCGGATTGCTGAGGTTGTGCGCGGGATAGGCGCACTCGCCGTTGCTGTCCGCGTCGTGGACCGCGTTTGTTTGCAGGTCTGCGGGGTCAACCCGTGTAGTTCCCGCAACAACGGGATTCGTATTGCCGCCGAGACCCACGCCCGTGATGACGTACTTGCCGTACTGGCCGTTAATGTCGCCCGCTTCGGTCTTGATGAAATATCTCTTTTCACCGTTAATCGCGTTCGTCAGGAGCGAATACTCGTGGTCGGGATATCCCTGCAACGCCAGCCATTCCGGCGTCGGCTCCGTCTCGGAGGTCAGGAACTGTCCGTCGGTGCCTATCGCGTAGCGGTCCGGGGTGTATTCATACCCGCCCTGGTCGGCGATCTCCATAAACTCCTTGAAGGTCAGGCGCACGAACAGCGCACCCGCGTCCGGATTACCGGTGTTCTTAACGCGGATTTCCTTAGTAACAGGCGAATCCGTAACCTTCCAGTTGTCCTTCGGCTTAAAGTCCTCGATCAGCGTAACGTCGTAAATCTTGTCTATTCCGGTCAGCTCGTTCGTCTTGTGCTGGTCGTGGTTCGTCCACGCAAACGTCCCGGCGATAATTACGACGGTGAGCATAACGACAGACATTGCCAGCGCGATGACCTTTATAAAAATTGAATTGATGTTTCTTCTCACTGTAATCACTCCTTACTGATTTTTTCTTGTTTCTTTTACTTACCGCCCCGCTTTCTCGGCGGCGAGAGTATCAGCACACCAAGCGCAAGTGCCGCAACAAAGGCGATTATCCATCCGACTATGCCGGCATCGCCTGTCCTCGGCGGTTCGTTCGGCACGAATATCCATTCTCCGGTCTCTTCGTCCCATACCCACGAGCCTGTCGGCGCGTCGTCGTCTCCGATGTCGAAGTAATCCTCGTCGTCCGGTCCGTTCGGTTCACCGGGTCGCGGCGGCGGCAGCGGAGTGGGGGTTTCCTCCGGTGTCTCCGTCGGCGGCGGTGTTTCGGTCGGCGTTTCCGTCGGCGTGGGTGTCGGTGTCTCTGTCGGGGTCGGGGTTGGGGTTGGGGTTTCCGTCGGGGGAATTGTCGGTGGGATTGTCGGCGGCGGCGTGGGCTGCACCGGCGGATTGTATCTGTTGCTCACCGTCACGTACAGGTCGCCCGTACTGTTGTCGGCAACCGGCTCCGAGATGGAAACCAGTTCAAAATACATCGGCAGGTTCGTCTCGCGCACCTCAATCTCCGCGCCTTCGGGGACGGCGATCGGCCCGTAAGTCTGTCCGCCCTTGATCACAAGGGTCTGCGGCTTGCCGTCAATCAGCACCTGAATCGTGAATTCCGCGTTGCTGACGTCGAAGCCGGTGTTGTTCTGAACGCGCTTCACGATGTATAGGTACGTGTACTGCGTGTCCGTTTCGTCGCCGTGAATATTTATGTATCGCTCCGTCGCGCCGTCCGGATTCTCCGCGTATGTCGGGATTTTACCGTTTCGCTCCGGTGCGGTTGTGTAATAACCCTCCGGCAAATCGACTTCTTCGATTTTGTAATCCACGCCGATCGGGACGGTGCTGAACACCGCTTTCTGCCCGTGCCGCAGAACAAAATCAAAATCTTCGGTCTGCGTCGGAGGGTCGTTCTGCGGAGGTTCACTCGGCGGGGGTTCGGGATCCGCCATCGGCTTCATTTCCGGTTCGGGTTCGCCTTCGGGTTCGGGTTCGGTTGCGGATTCAACTGTCGGTTCAGGCTCGGTCGTCTGTTCTTCTTCAACCACAGCTTCAACCTCTGCCTCAGTTGTGTTATCCGGCGAGGGGACATCCGCGGCGTTTTCCTCGGCTTCGGCTTCTGCTGAAACCACGGGTTCTGTTTCCGTCTCCTGCTCCGGCTCGGTCGCGGTTTCAGGCTCCGGTGCCGGTCCGGGGTCTGGTTCTGGGTCGGACTCATCTGTTGTAACCTCCTGTTGCGGTATCTCCGGTTTCTGTATCTCCGGTTCCGTCGCGGATTCGAGCGCGAGCGCGGTGCCTGTGATTGTGAACGGGTACGTCTTTCCGTCGGTGAATGTCACCTTGAACCGGAATTCCTTTTCAAGCTGTTCCCTCGTCAGCTGCGACCCGTCCGCGTTCACAACAGTCTTTTCGACCGTTAGCTTGCCGAGGCGGTTGAACGCCGGAATCTGAATCAACGATCCGCGTTCCGCGGCGTCGCCCGTTACGGTGAATCTGTACCGCTCAATCTGCGAGTCCAGCTCGTCACGGTCATAATCGTATCCGTCCGGCGGCGCGGGTTCCGCGAAGTAGTATTCGCCGGGTTCAAGGCGGAACGGCAGCAGTATATGTCCCGCTTCGTCCGTCGCCGCCTTGTACAGCGGCTCGTCCTCGCCCTCGCGGTACAGCTCAAACTCCGCTCCGGTTACGGCGGAGAGCAGCA
This sequence comes from Oscillospiraceae bacterium, assembly GCA_031261745.1. Lineage (GTDB taxonomy): Bacteria > Bacillota > Clostridia > Oscillospirales > Oscillospiraceae > JAIRRO01. The sequence goes on along the minus strand of JAISJC010000100.1, from coordinate 25,606 downwards.
GCGGCTCAATCCTGTTTCCGTCTGCGTCTTTCGTGTATTTCAGCAGAACTACGGAGGCTTGTCCGCCGCCGCGCATCGCGTTGGACTTGTGCTGCGCAGCATCCGACCAGCCGAGGGCCGTGCCGCCGATCAGTGTTGCTATTGCGAGCAGGATTGCAATGCGCCGACGCATAGTGTTCCGCGCTGTTGAGTTTTTGTTACGCATTGCAATCCCGCCTTTCCTAAATTAATTTGGTCTGTCGCTTGCCGTGCCGTTATTTCCCCAGCGTCTCGAACGCGGAGGTCAGAATCCACATAGCGGGGTGTACGCTCGCCGATTCAGTGTTTTGTACTACTTTCACAGTGCCGCTGATTAATCGACCGCTGCCGTTGGACACATAGGTTGCTGTCAACTGTTCTTCGTTGGTGATGCGTACGTAATTGGCCTTTGCGTCCGTGCCTGAGGCTTTCTCCTTCCCGCTGCTGTCAACTGCTGCGTTGCTGCAATATTGCGCGTATTCGCCGTAACTCAGCGGGAAGCAAGTGTCGTTGTCGGTTATTGTCGCCAGCACGCCGGTCGGTTTACTCCGCCCCGCTGTGAGGCTGTTGACATCGCCGTTTTTCCAACCCGCGTCGTTCTTGCTGATGTATGGGCGCAATGCCGATGTAGACTGGAATGTGTTTTTGTACCAATTCATCACATCTGTGCTTGCTTGTGCGGCAGACGTCTTTGCGGGCAGCGGGTTCACGCGGATAATCAGGGAATAGCCGTCCATAGTGGCGATTTCGAGCCAGTCGGAGCTGTCGCTGATCTTCGTTTTGTCAATGAACCTACCTGTATTCGCCACTGTCGGACTGCCGCTCGGCGTGTTGAACGTCGGGCTGGGTTTTGTCGTCGTCATCTGACCGTCAACGAGGTAATAGACGTCGTCGGTGCTGTGCTTGGCGTCGGCCGTGCTGTTGACGAGGTTGTCGCCGCCGCTCGTCTTGTCGCCGTAGTAATAGTAGTTGCCCTCTCCGTCGGGTCCGAGCGGCCCGACGTAGTAATTGCCGCCCACCTCAATAATCGGCGTTACGGGGTTTGTCGCCGGATTCTCGTCCGGTCCGCCGCCGACCTTTTCGCCGAGCGTTCCCGAATTCTCAACCTTTTGGTAGATGTTATGTCCGAGGTCGATGTAGTAGTCGCCGCCCTTGGGAATTGCGGGGACGTTACCGCCGTCTTGCGGGGTGCCGTTTTCGTTGTAGACGTATTCCGGCGGTTGCTTGGAGTCGCCGTTTCCGTCTACGACTTCATAGACGTTCGCGGGTTCGCCGACGGGCTTGAAGTAATTGCCGTCGCCGTCGGGTCCGAGCAGACCGTCGGGAACGGTGTTCGCCTCATCCAGACCGTTGATTGCGTCGTTCAGTTCGTCGATTGCCCCTGCGATTTCGTCCTCGGTGCCGCCTACCACGGCCTCCGCGTCGTTTTTCGCCTGTTCGAGTGCGTCAAGGCTCTCCTCCGTGTACGGATTCGGGTCGAGCGCGAGGATTCTGTTGGCTTCCTCAATCAGGTCAATCAGCTCGTCAAGACGGCTGTCGTTGATTTTGATGCCGACCGCGACGAGGAAATGTATGTCCTGCGCGCGTCCCCATTTGTCGGTGAACTGACCGAGAATGATTGTCGCGCCCTTGGATTCACCCGTGACCTCGCCCGTCGTCGCATTAACCGACGCGACAGTGTCGTTCGGGCGGAAGGTGGACCAGGTTATGGTACTCTTCGCCGCGGCATTCTCAACGGGGTTCTCTCCCGTGGTGACAAAGGTGTGTATCGGCACCGTGAGTTTGCCGCCCACTGTGGGGATTACGCCCTCGCCTCCGTTATCGAGTATGTACTTAGTGATGTTGCGTGAATCGGTAATCTGATAGTTGTACGTCAAAACCTTGCCGCTGGATGTGCCGTACGCGGTCGCCATTGTTCCTGCTTTGACGCCGAGCGTTACCAGATTCCGGAGTCCGCTGCCTTTTGTGAAGGTGACGGCAGCGATTGTCGAGTCACTGCTGTACGCGTCAGCCAGATTCACTATGCTCAGCTTTGCTTCCGCGCCGACTTCCAGCGTTGTATAGCTGTTCGGAGCGGTCAGCGTCACTTCAATGGCGGTTTTCGCCGTCAATGTGACCCCTATTGCGCCGAGGGCGATGATCACTGCCGCCGCGAGTATTAACGCCAGCAGACGGCGGCTCTTAGTACCGATTGCTTTTGAGGCATTCATTGTAATCTCCCTTTCTTAATAATTTTTGTATCTGCGTGACTTTATACGCCGTATCCGGCGGCTTCGTCGTCCAGGACCCAAAGTGTGACGTTACTGTACGTAAGGGTGATCTTAACGTCGGCTGTCGCGCCGTCGCCCGCGCGGGTCAGGCGCACGGTTGTCGTCAGCGTCGGCTGTTCCTGCGGGTTCGGTCCAAAGATTTGGTCGCAAACCTCCTGATTCGTCGGGATTGCGCTGCTCAATAGTGACAATTTTCCGTGTACATCATCAAGACCGATTGAGAACTTGCCCGCGTGTGCGGGGTTCAGCGGTTCAACGGTAATGCCGGCGTAGTCGCCGTCGTCAATGATGTCTTCAAGGTGGATTGCCGCCTGCCTGTCAACGATGTTAGATTTCGCGTCATTCAGGTCTAAGAAGTAAACCTTGCCGTCAAACTCATCTCCGGCGACCGGCATAAAGCCTTTATTCGGGTCGTCGGGGGTTTTGAGCGGAAGCTCATTGCTTATCGGGGGCTGCGTGGAGTCAACGACGAGGATGGTGTAGCTGTTTGACTGTCCGTCCTCGCCCGTCGCGGTGATTGTCACCTTGCCGGGGGAAACGCCCGTGACCTCTCCCGTGTCGGGATCAACGGTTGCAATCGTTTCGTCGCCGCTCGTCCACGTCACCTTCTGGCTCCCTTCCTCAGGGATAACTTTGACGTCGGGCGCGTTAACGCTTGCGCCGACATCAACCGTCGCGGACGTGTTGCTGAAAATAATCGAATCGTTGTTCGTTGCGCTGCTGTTCTTAATGGAATCAATGATTTCCTGCGGCGCGTCCTGCCATTCGGGGTTGCTCTTTACCAGTTCGTCGATGGACAGGGCTTCCATATCGACGTGCAGCGCGTAGTAGAAGGCTCCGTCCGGCTGATTGATCAGGCGGATGCTTTCCAGCAGGTTCGGGGTGGTCGTCCCCGGTTCAAGGGCCTCGCCCCAGTAGACGAACGGATTGGCAACATCTCTGTTGTCATAAATCCACTTCGCCACCGGCTGCGCGCCGCCGTCAATCCAGTCGGAAAGGCTGATTACGTCGGTGCCGAGCGTCCACCTGATGTAATCGTGGAACGCCTCGCCGTCGTCTGTCGCGGTGATTCCGTTCCATTTGTGGACCGGATAGGCGCACTCGCCGTTGGATTGCAGTTCGTGGTCTACCGTCGCCGCGTTCACCGCTCTTGTGACGTTTTCAATTATGGATTTCGCAGCACCGATCGTGATGTCGGTGACTACAAACGAACCGTACTGACCGTCCTTGTCGTGCGCCTGCGTCTGGACGAACCAGCCCTCGTCGCCGGTCACAGCGTCCTTGATAAACGCCACGGTGTGTCCGTTGTACGCCGCCTCGGCGTCCTCTTTGCTGTCGAACTTGACAAAGTGTCCGGTCTTGTCCACCATATAACGCTCCGGTGTGTATGTGTAGGTCGTTTCACCGATCTCCATATACTCTTTGAGTGCCAGGCGCACGTATACGGCACCAAATCCCTCGGCTTTCGAGCCGAGGTTCGTCACACGTACCTGCTTGTTGACATCTCCGTCTGTGGTTTTCCAATCATCAATCTCTTCAAATTCTTCTATGAGTTTGACATCGTACTTGCCGTTGCCGCCTTGACCTTCGTTGCTCTTGTGGTCACTGTTGTTTATATACGCGTATGTTCCCGACAAAAGCAGGGCAACCATACACATCAAAGCAACAATAGCCGAAGCCTTTTTCTTGAAGCTTCTTTTCTTGACGTTCATTGTTTTTCTCTCCTTTTTTTAATATTTTTTATTTATACAGGCTTCGCGTCTGTGTAAATCTACGTCCGTGAGCGCGCGTCACGCTCCTTTCTGCTTTCGGCGAAGAACGTCCTGAGCGATACCAACAGGATCAGTGACACGCCCAGAACCCCAAGCAGGACGATGATGTGCTGCGCCACCCAGTAAAGGCCGCTGCCGATATACGGGACGCTTACCTTAACCACGCCGATTACGTTTGTTGCGTAAACTATTCCCTGGTCAGGCAGCTCATTTTCGATGCCTTTCGTCTGGAATCCGCGCTCGCCGCTGTTATCGTAGTCCTCCTTGATACCGATCACGCGGTGCGTGACCGAGCTGTTGTCCTCGCGCAGATATGTAATGTCGTCGCCCACCTCAATTAAAGCCGGGTCGGTGTTTTTGCTGATCACCAGAGAACCCTGCGGGATCTCCGACTGCATACTGCGCGTCAGTACGGTATAAAAGGAGTATCCGCCTAAACTGCGGAACGCTACCGTACCCGCAACCGCGAGGAGTAAAACGATATAAAATATCACGCTCCCCACATTGCTCTTACGTTTGACCTCGTTCGTCATCTTTACCATAATTTTTTCACCTCCGCATTGACTATGCCTTTCCGCCGTGCTATAATGTTGGCGTTTAGCTTGTTATCAGTTTAGCGGTTGATGGAACCGGAAGGTCAAGTCTTTTTTCAAAAAACTTAAAAGTTTCTTTTTATGGCGCATTTTGACGATTTTCAAATAATATGTAACCTTTTGTAACCTTTATAAAACGTGTGGTACCAGTCGTTTCCATTGCCTCTTTCGCCGGGCTTTCGCGCCGCCATATTATCGTTCTGTAATCCCCGCGAGCAGTCATTAGCCTCTTTGCACAAGAAAAACAGGCCGGAAAACTTTAACGTACCCTTAAAGTTTTCCGCCTAAAAAGGAAAAGGTGCGTATAAATGAACGGAACAGATTTATTGTCAATCAAGGACTTTTCCGTATTCTCCGGCATCAAGCAGTCTGTGCTGCGGTATTACGATGAGTTGGGGCTGTTATCCCCCGTCAAACGCGGGGAAAATAACTACCGCTACTATTCGCCGCAGCAAATCGTCACGGTTAAGCTGATTAACGTGCTTAACGATTTGAACACGACGCTGAAAGAAATCGGCGAACTGGAAAAGCACCGAACGCCTGAGAGCATCCTTGACCTGCTGATTCGTCAGGAAAACAAGTTCGACGCCGAGATGCGCCGCCTTCAAGCGGCTTACTCGATTACGCACGTGTTCCGCGGTCTCATTCAGGCGGGCATTGCCGCCGACGAGTTCCGGATCTCGGTCGTCGAAGCCGACGCCCTTCCGATCATCCTCGGTCCGGTCAATGATTTCGCCGAAAACCACATCTTCTACGAGACCTTTATGCGTTTCGGTCAGCAGGCGCACAATGCCCGTGTCAATATGAGCTATCCCGTCGGCGGGTTCTTTGACAGCATTGAGAGCTTTACGGCGGAGCCGTCTCAGCCGTCGCGCTTCTTCTCGCTGGATCCCACCGGACTCGAAAGCAAAGCCGCCGGGCGTTACCTCGTCGGCTACACCCGCGGCTATTACGGTGAGATGGGCGACATCGGCGACCGTCTGCTCGCATACGCCGAGGAGCACACGCTGTCGTTCAACGGTCCGCTGTACGTGATTTATATGCTCGACGAAATCAGCATAAAAGACACCTCGCAGTATCTGGCGCAGGTTTCGGTTCAGGTTTCAAACAAAAGAAGAAGGCGGACTTAACGTCCGCCTCCCGAATACAAAAGCACCTCCCGTAGGAGGTGCTTTTATTTGTCAATACAGGTTATTATACCGCTATTTCGTACTTCGCGATGTAGTTCTCCTGATCATCGAATGCTAAATGCGTGAAGTACGCCGAGAAGCCGGCGATGCGGACAATCAAATCCTGATAGTCCTGCGGGTTTTTCTGCGCCGCGCGCATAATCTCGGTATCCGCGACCGTGAAGCAGAACTGGATGCCGCCCATATCGAAGAACGACTGGATAAGCTCCTGAACCTTGGCCGTCGCCTCGTCGCCGCGGACTGAGTTCGCGTCCATACGGATGTTGATTGCGCCGCCGCAGCGCGCCTTAATCCACGGGAGCTTCGCGACGCTCTTCACGTACGACAGCGGGCCGTTTTTCACGACGTCCTGGCGCGGGTCCGCCGACGGGGACAGCGGCTCGCCGTTCTTCCTGCCGTCCGGCGTAGCCCACGTGCGCTTGCCGCCCGCGACCCAAGCGAGGTCGAGGATTCCCATATTTACGTGTCCGTGGTTCGGACCTGAAAGCGTGTTGGTGTAGCCGAGCCAGAAGTCCGTCACCCAAGTCGCCAGCTCGTCAACCTCGTCGTTATCGTTGCCGTAGAACGACAGCTCGTTGAGGATTCTCTGGCGTAGCAGTTCCTTGCCCTCCCAGTTGTCGGCGAGCGCGTCGTACAGCTCGCGCGCTGACAGCGTTTTGTCGTCGAAGCAGAGCTTTTTGATGGTGTAAAGGCTGTCGGCGACCACGCCGATGGCGTTCGTCATCGTGCCTGTGGCGTTATACTTCGCTCCGCCCCACGTCACGTCCTTACCGGAATCCATACAACCCTCCGTCATAGCTGAAACGGACGGTGCCGGCCACTCGGTTTCAAAGACGAACGCGGCAAAGTGGTTCATTCTCGCCATATTGTCGAGGCCCGCCTTTGCAAGACGCACGAATTCCTCTTTCAGCTCGTCGAAAGTCTCGTACTCGTACAGCTTTTTCGCGTCGCCCGGTCTTTCCATTCCAGACTGCGGGTCGCGGTTGCCGTGAATAACCGTTTGAAGCGTTTGAAGCATACCGATTCCGCCGCCGAAGGCTCCGCAGTTTGACGCCATCGACCACTCCATACCGGAGATTGCGGGTTCTACGCAGCCGAACACGCCGTATCTGCGCGCGTCTTCAAGCGAAACGCCTCTTTCAAGCTGCTGCGGGATAATCACGTCGTCGTTGTTGAACTGCGGGAAACCGCCGCAACGCTTGCTGACCGCGATACCGAGTTCCCAAATGCGCGGCGGCGTGTGTTTGTTGACGCGCAGCGCGAGGCTCGGCTCTGCGACACGCATACGGTAGTACGCCAGCAGGAACAGCTCGGTCGCGAGGGTGTAGTCGCCCGTGCCGTCGCGCTTCTGTCCGCCGAGGGTGATGAGCGAGCCTGCCGCGATGTTCTGCCCTCCGCCTTGGAGGTCATAGAGCGTTTTGCCGTTCGCGTGAGCCTCGATGAGCTGGTCGTTATTCGGCTTCGGGAACATAATAATCTGATTGCCGATTTGCAGCAGGAATGCGTCGGCGTAGTCCTGCGCCTCTTGTAGGGTCAGCGCGCCCGTCGCGATGTCGTTCTCGACGAGGGGTCCGAGATAGCTGTCAATGAGCGCGGGGGAATCCGCCCAGTGTACGCCCTCCGCCGTGAGAAGATTCTGATAGAACAGAATGGCCTGGCAGCCCTCCCAGAAGTTACGCGCGGGGTTTTCCATAATCCAGTCGCAGGAATCCGCCATTTTAAGCAGCTCCGCGGCGCGCTCCGGCGTTGCGGTCTTTGCCTTTTCGCGCACGCCCTCAGCGTAACGCTTGCTCATAGTGATAATCGCGTCGCACGTCTTGACTATCGCGCGGTAGAATATGTCCTTACGGACGTTATCGGTGTCCGTGTGCGCCTTGATTTCCGCGAGCTTTTCCTTCGCCTGCGCGCGCACCGCTCCGAAACCGGTCAGCACCACCTTTTCGTAGTTGGGGTTGAAGTGTCCGGGGTACGAGCCGTTGAGGAATTTTGCGAAAGCACCCATAGGACCCGCAAAAAACTCGTCGGGGAACAATCCGCGCGCCGTCGCGCCGATGTCGTTCTCCTCCCAGAAATCAGCGGCTTCGAGTAAATACTTGCGCTCTTCGTCGGACACCCAGACGCTGCCCGGAACCTGCCACGCGGCGCGGAATCTCTCGTCTGTGTCGCCGAAGTTGCTGCGGAACCACATCGCGCCCGTCTGCTCGATGTCAAAGTGTACCGTGCGCGTGTGCGGACCCGCGTCGCCGAGGAAAATGTCGTCGTCGTCGATGTTGATTTCCCTCGTGGAGCACCAGTCGTGGAGGTACCCCGCGCGCTTCAGGATGGGGTATTCGTGCAGATGCGTCTTGTAGTATTCCGTGAGAATGCGGTTGCGCTCGACGTTCAAGCGCAGATCCTTGTTAATCCGTTTCCTTTTGTCCCTCAAATCCTGAATACGGTCGGAAATCGGGAAATCGAAATTTGCCATTGCTTGCTCCTTCCCGCGCCTGTTCGGGCGCGTATGTAAAATTATTTATCCACTAATACAGTTGGGCGTTCAGCCCGTGGTTTTGGAACATTTCCAGCGTTTTCAGCATAAACGCCTCCTCCGGCGGTTCGACATTCGTCAGCTTATACCGCCAGCCCAGCCGCTCGTACTTCATCCGCCCCGTCTTGTGGTACGGCAGAAGCTGAACTAATTTCACCGCGTCGCCGAGGGACGCGCAGAACTCCGCCGTCGAGCGCAGATTGGATTCCTTGTCCGTGAGCTTCGGGATAACCGGAACCCGAATTTGTAACGCGCCGCCGTGTTCAGCCAAAAAACGCGCGTTGCTTAAAATCAGCTCGTTTCCGACGCCGGTGAGGTTCTTGTGCATAGCCGAATCCATATGCTTGATGTCGTACAAAAACAGGTCGATAAACGGTAAAATCTCCTCAAACTGTTTTTCCGGTGTAAAACCCGTGGTGTCGAGGCAGATATGTATTCCGCTGTCTTTCAGCCTCTTTGCGAGGTTGAGGGTGAACTCAAACTGAGCCATCGCCTCCCCGCCGGAAATCGTAATGCCGCCGTCATTTTGAAAAAAACCTCTGTCTTTAATTACGCGGTCGTACACCTCGTCCACCGTCGTGTCCCAACCCGTAGCGTAGAGTGCCTTGGTAATGCAGGCTTTGGCGCATTTTAAGCAGCCCGTACATTTCTCCCTGTCTATTTTCGCTTTCTGTATTGCTCCGGAACCGTCAAGAGCCTGTACCGGTTCATTTCTCGACAGCGCGCCCACGGGACAGGCATTTATGCACGCGTCTTGGCACACGTCCGCGCCCAGACACTTTATTTGGAGATAGCCGACTTCAAACTCGTGACGCTGCGATTCCGGACTGTGACACCAAAGACAACTCAAAGGGCAACCCTTGGTGTATACCGTCGTGCGAATACCCGGTCCGTCGTGTACCGCATAGCCCTGTATGTCGTATATATGTCCGGTTGCGTTCTTATAGTCCAACGGCAGACCCACCTTTCTTTTTCTTTCTATTGTACCTCACAAGTTACGGCAAGTCAACCAAAAATATTATATACAACGGCACAAAAAATAGTGCAACAGCACAAAACCGAACCCTTACGGGTTCGGTTTTGATCAATTTGTTCGGTAAATTCCCGCCGGCGCAGCGCGAAATTAAAACAGTATCTGCAAGGGCATACGCTCAATATTGGCCGCGTCGGTGCCGAAAATTTCTTTGCTGGCCTTGTCGATTTCCTCGACGAGAACCGCATACGCGCCGGGGAACGTGGAACCGGGTCCGCCCTGCGTAATGCACGGGATAAGACCGCGGGTGTTTTTGTCGGTGCAGATTTTCCGCGCGGCCTTGGCGCAGTCCTCGCGCGTCCAGCCGGAGAAGTCCATCGACTTGTTGTCGATGCCGCCCATAAAGGTTATCTTGTCGCCGTACTTTTTCACGAGTTCGGGGACGTTGTTGCTCTCCATACAGCCCTGCCAAACGTCAATGCCCATATCAATCATATACGGAACGAGCGTGGCCGCGTAGCTGTCGGCGTGGTGGAAAATCAGCTCGACGCCGTGGTCGTGATAATACTTGTAGATTTTCGTGTACGGCTCTACGAAGTAATCGGCGAACATTGACGGGCTCATAAACGTGCTTTTTTCACTGCCCCAGTCGTCGTGGTGGAAAATCGCGTCGGGTTTCAGATTGCTGCAAATCCCCTCGGCGAGTTCAAGCTCAAAATCGGTGAGCAGCTTGATGAGGTCGTGCATCTCATCCTCATAGAGCGCGTAATATTCAAGAGCCTGCGCCATACCGCACAGGTGATGTGACTGCTCAAACAGGCCGGGAGCCACAAAGGTCGCCTTGTACGCGAGATTGCTGTCAACCGCGTCGTACTGCGCCTTGAAAACGCCCCAATCCTCGTCTGTAAATTTCAGCGAGGGAGCCTTTACATAGTCGCTCCAATGCTCGATGTCCTTTACGACAATCTTCTCCGGCGTATGAACGGGGAAACCGCCCGGCACGCCTTCAGGCCACGAGTTTGTAACGCCCCACGCGTTCACGAGGTTTTCCTGACCCCTTGACGGGGAGGGCGACGCCATCATAAACGGGTGGAAAAGGAACGCGAGTGCCTCGAACTGGTTTACGAACCGGTCCGGATTTCCCCCTTTTATGGTTTCCAGCATATTTTGTTTAGGTGTGAGCATATTTATTCCTCCTGTTATATTCTTTCTCTCGGATTTGTCTACCACTTATATTCTTTCTGTTCCTGGCCGTAGATAATCGCGGTGGCATCCGTCAGCTCGAAAAACGCCACGGTGTCAATCGCTCTTTTCATCCGGCTGTCGGGCGCGGCATAGAATGAGTTGTCGTAGACCCTTTGTTTTTCGTCGCCCGTAACCTCGCGCGCGGTGGCCGAAACGCGCAGCCAGTTCATACCCTCGCCGCACGCGGAAAGCTCCGTCCACTTGTTCGCGGAGAGTTGCTCGTAGACGGCCTTCGGCAAGCTGCAAAAGATGTAGAATTTGCCGTCAAGAATCATTTTCGAGCCGAACGGCCGAACGTGAGGCTTGCCCTCGTTGTCCACCGTCGCGATATGGTACGCTCCGGCTTTCTCCAAGAAATCGTATACTTCCTGCATTTCTGCGTCCTCCTTATTGATTTGCAAATATTTTAACAGGAAATTCCGTTTAAGTCAAGCGAGATTTTATTCAGTTTTCACAAAACAGCACAAAACCGAACCCGTGTGGGTTCGGCTTTGATTAGCGGTCTTTGCCGCGATTACTTTTTAACCGAGGTTAAGCTCCTGCGTTATGTCTCTCCAGCCCGTAATATCCGGCTCTGTGCCCGACGCAAACGCGCGAAATATCTCCTTCACCGCGCCAATGTCGTCCGTGCGAATGCTGTACTGCTTCGTTTTACGTTTCGGGGTGGTTTCGGCTTCACATTTTCCCCCGCCGTACGCGAACTGGGCGTCAACCACATACTGGCCCTCTCCGCGTTTCGGGTCGTCGTCTTCGAGGACAGCGGTCTGTACTAAGGCGCAATAATCCGCTGATTCGCTTGGGGCAGCTCTCAGGAACAATATCGCGAAGGAATTGCCCGGCGCAAACAATCCGTCCAGCATCGCCGCGATGTCCTCGTGTGTCGGACATTTAATACTCCAACTCTCCCCGTGAAATGCGTATTTATCGCTGCCGCTGCTGCGCGTTGTCGTGCTCAGGCTCACAGAAATCACCTCGCCGGGTAAGGTCTTTTGAACCTCCTCGGCTATGCGCCGGTAATCAATCTTGTTTTCCGTTTCAAGCCCTCCTGTCTGTATTAGGTTTAGTTCCAACCGTATTCCGTAGGCTTCCAGAATGTTGATGAACGGGTGAACCGACGATTTTTCGGCCGGTTCGCTTTGCGCGACGTCGGACCCCCGCAATAATTCGTCGGTCGTAACGCCGAGTGCTTGGGCGAGCGGGACGATATAGGGGAGATTGGGTATTCCGACGTCCGTTTCCCATTTGCTGATAGTTTTCGGCGAAAGGTTCAGAATGCTCGCCAAAGCCTGCTGCGTGAGCATACGGCTCAAACGCAGACGTCTGATTGTTTGCCCGATTGTTGTAGACATAACCAAACCTCCTTGCGCTTACTCTAACATTGTTTAAGATAACTTGTCAACCTACATATTAGGGATTGCCACCCCACGCAGCGTGGAGCGGCAATCCCTTTGTATAAATCCATTGCGCTAGATTGTGGTGCCGGTGGCCGGACTCGAACCGGCACGCCCGTGAGGGCGGAGGATTTTGAGTCCTCTACGTCTACCATTCCATCACACCGGCGAATGGCAGTCCCCATTATAATACAAGGAAAACAAAATATCAAGCCCAATTTAAGATTTTTTACTCCTCGCAATTCAGCTTGTAGCCGACGCCCCAGACGTTGAGCAAAAGCTCCGGTTTTTCGGGCGTTTTTTCGATTTTCTTCCGCAGGCGCGAGATGTACACCATCACCGTCCGCGTGTCGCCGTCAAAATCCGCGTCCCAGATGTTCGTGTACAGCATTTCTTTCGTGAAAACGCGCCCCGGATTCTGCATAAAAAACAGCAGCAAATCAAATTCCTTGGAGGTCAGCGGCAGCGTTATGCCGTCCATCGCAACGGTTCGCGGTCCCGTGTTTGCCGTAAACGGCCCCACAGTTATGTGTTCCGTTACGACGCGCTTCACCGCAAGCGCGTTCTTTATGCGCACGGCAATCTCGTCAAATTCAAGCGCGAGGTCGTCCACGGCAACATCAAGCGCGGTCAGGACGTTATAGCCCTCACCCGTAAGAATGTTCCCTATTTCGGCCGGCGTGCGTCCGCCGCCGTCCACCAGAAGCACAGTTTGCATAAAAAGCCCTCCCGTTTCGCCGGAAAAAATAAACAGAGCGACAAAGACGATAGACGTCTTTGTCGCTCACTGTTGCAATATTAGCACGCATTTCCCGATTTGTCAAGAGAATTTATAAAATAATATAAACCCTATTTGTCGAACATTTCCTGCTGTTTTATAAGGCTGTCGTACCGCGCCAGCGCGCTCGCCTCCGCCTTGGTGAACAGCTCCTCCGCACGCTCCGGCGCGCTGCGCGCGAGGCTGGAATACCGCACCTCGCCCATAATGAAGTCGCGATAGCTCGCCGTCGGCTCCTTGCTGTCCACGGACAGCGGATTCTTGCCGTCCAACGCCAGCCTTGGGTCAAAGCGCAGCAGATTCCAGTACCCCGCGTCCACCGCGTTTTTCGTCTCCTGCATACTGCTGCCCATTCCGATGCCGACGCCGTGGTTGATGCACGGCGCGTACGCGATGACAATCGACGGTCCGTCATACGCCTCCGCCTCAATCAACGCTTTGAGCGTCTGCTCATAATTCGCGCCCATCGCGATCTGCGCGACGTAGACGTAGCCGTAGCTCATCGCAATCTGCGCGAGATCCTTTTTCTTGACGGTCTTGCCCGCCGCCGCGAACTGCGCGACCGCGCCCGTCGGCGTGGATTTACTCGCCTGACCGCCCGTGTTGGAATAGACCTCCGTGTCGAACACGAGGATATTCACGTTCTCGCCCGACGCGATAACGTGGTCCAGTCCGCCGTAGCCGATATCATACGCCCAGCCGTCGCCGCCGAAAATCCAGAATGTCGGCTTGACGAACAAATCGCTCATCGCCAAAATCTCGCGCGCGTCCCTGCACGTCTCGCACTCACAGCGGTCCAGCTCCGTATTCCAGACCTTCTCAAAGAACTCCGGCGCGTGAGCCTTGAACCCGTCGCGCTCCTCCGGTTCAAATGTCGTCGCGTCCGTCAGAACGTCAATCAGCTCCGCCGATACAGCCTTGGACGCCTCGCCGTCGTCGCACACTTCAAGCCACTTTTCCAACGCCGGTATGGCCGGCGACTTATACGGTTCGCGTGCCTTTTGCTTCTCCAAAAACGCCTCGACGAGCGCGACAAGCCGCTCGCGCCGCTGCTTAATCGACGTCGCCATTCCGAGGCCGAATTCCGCGTTGTCCTCAAACAGCGAATTGCTCCACGCGGGGCCTTTCCCGTTCTTGCCGACCGTGTACGGCGTACTCGGAGCCGAACCCGCCCAAATCGATGTGCAGCCCGTCGCGTTCGCGATGAACATACGCTCGCCGAAGAGCTGCGTCACGAGCTTCGCGTACGGCGTTTCGCCGCAGCCCGCGCACGCGCCGGGGAACTCCAACAGCGGCGTTTGGAATTGCGAACCCTTGACCGTATTGACCGCAAATCCCGTGTCCTTCGCCGAAACCTTTGCGAACGCGTAATCATAGAACGCCTGCTCCGCCTGCGCCTCCTCAATCGGACGCAGCGCGAGAGCCTTATTCTTCGCGGGACAGACATTCACGCAGCTACCGCAGCCCGTACAGTCGAGCGCGGAGATCGCAATCGAAAACGCCTTGTCCTCGTTGCCCTTGCCGAGCATTTTTACGGATTGTAACCCCTCCGGAGCCGCCGCGACCTCCGACGCGTCGAGCGCGAACGGCCGCACGACGGAATGGGGACAGACGTACGAACAGCGGTTGCACTGTATACAGTTTTCGGGAACCCAGACGGGCGCGTCGGAATTGATTGCGCGCTTTTCGTACGCCGCGGTTCCCGCGGGCAAATACGAACCGCTCTCCGTCGCGAGGAACGCCGACACGGGCAGCGAATCGCCGCGCATACCGTTAATCGGCTCCAAAACGTCCGTGATATACGCCGCCATTGCGGGGCGGTCAGATACCGCGGCGACGGTGACGTTATCCTTTTTCGGCGTTTTCCAGCTCGCGGGAACGTCGATTTTCACGATACGGTTCAGTCCCGCGTCAATCGCCTCAATATTCATATTGACGATCTTCTCGCCCTTGCGGTCGAAAGAATCGTGAACCGCTTTCTCCATATATTCAGCGGCGTCGGAAATCGGCAGAATCTCGGAGAGCTTGAAGAACGCCGCCTGCAAAATAATGCTCGTCTTGTTGCCGAGGCCGAGTTCCTTCGCGATTTTTATCGCGTCAATCGCATAGAAGCGCACGTTGTTGTCCGCAATATATTTCTTCGCTTCGGCGGGCAGTCTCTGCGTCAGCTCCTCCGCGTCCCACGCACAGTTCGCGAGGAAAACGCCGCCAGGCTTCACGTCCTGCGCGATGTCGTATTTTTCGAGGTAGCTTGGGTTATGGCACGCCACAAAGTCCGCCTTGGAGACGTAGTACGCGGATCTGATCGGCGAGTCGCCGAACCGCAGGTGCGAAATCGTCACGCCGCCAGACTTGCGCGAATCGTACTGGAAATACGCCTGCGCCGTCTTGTCCGTGTGGTCGCCGATAATCTTAATCGAATTCTTGTTCGCGCCGACCGTTCCGTCGGAGCCGAGACCCCAGAACTTACAGGAGATGATATCACTCGGCGTCGTAATCGGCTCCTCGTCAATCGGCAGCGACAGACCCGTCACGTCGTCGTTAATCCCTACCGTGAAGCCGTTTTTCGGGCTTGCGGCTTTGAGGTTCGCAAAAGCCGCAATCACCTGCCCTGGCGTCGTGTCCTTACTCGCAAGACCGTACCGTCCGCCGACGACCGCAATTCCCGTGCCGCTTAACGCGGTCACAACGTCGAGATACAGCGGCTCGCCCGTCGCGCCCGGCTCCTTTGTGCGGTCAAGTACCGCGACGCTCTTAACCGACTGCGGCAGCGCGGCTTTCAGTCGCTCAATCGAGAACGGCCGGTACAGCCGGACCTTGACAAGCCCGACCTTTTCGCCGCGCGCGTTGAGGAAGTCCACGACCTCCTCCGCCGTCTCGCAGACAGAACCCATCGCGACGACGACACGCTCCGCGTCTGGTGCGCCGTAGTAGTTAAACGGCTTATATTCCGTACCGATAAGCGCGTTGACGCGGCTCATCGCGTCCTCGACAATCGCCGGAATGTCCTCGTATTTCGTATTAATCGCCTCGCGCGCCTGAAAGAAAATGTCGCCGTTCTGCGCGCTCCCGCGCAGAATCGGGTGGTTCGGATTGTTCGCGCGGGCGCGGAACTTCGCGAGGTTCTCCATATTCAGCAAACCCGCAAGAACGTCGTAGTCCCAGACCTCGATTTTCTGCATCTCGTGCGAGGTTCTGAATCCGTCAAAGAAGTGCAAAAACGGCATCGACGCGTCAATCGCCGCGACGTGCGCGACGGCGGCGAGGTCCATCGCCTCCTGCGGCGAATTGGACGCGAGGAACGCGAAGCCCGTCTGGCGGCACGCCATAACGTCGCTGTGGTCGCCGAAAATCGACAGAGCGTGGCTCGCGAGCGTCCGCGCGGAGACGTGAATCACGCCCGGCAACTGCTCACCCGCAATCTTGTACATATTCGGAATCATCAGCAAAAGTCCCTGCGACGCCGTAAACGTCGAGGTCAGCGCGCCCGTAATCAGCGAGCCGTGAACCGCGCCGGCGGCACCGCCCTCGGACTGCATTTCGACGACGCGCACCGTCTGTCCGAAAATATTTTTCCGGCCGCCCGCGCCCCACTCGTCGATATATTCCGCCATAGTAGAGGACGGCGTAATCGGATAAATTGCGGCTACGTCCGTAAACGCGTACGCTACGTGCGCCGCGGCGGTGTTTCCGTCCATTGTCTTGACTTTTCTTGCCATTGCTCTTCACTCCAATTCAATTTATTTCCGTTGCTAAGACCCACTTAGCGCAATGTATATATTCCAAGGAACTATATTATATCCCAAATTACGCCATATTGTAAATGTAAAATCCTATTAATTGTTATGATTATTATATAGTAAATGGGAAAACAGCCGCTTTCGCGGCTGTTTTTTATACAAACTGTAATCAACGAGTTGCGAGCGTCAGCGAAGCGCGCGGAGCGCGTGAATCTCGGCGAAGCCGAGTTCCCGCAGGGAGGACTTGTCCGACCGAGGATGTTTAATACGCCACGCCCCACACGACCGTGTGTTTCGCGGGTTTACCGCAAACCAGACATACGTCCGCGATATGCTCCTGCCCGAACGGAATACAGCGGCTCGACACGCCGACGTCGTTTTTCATCGCCAGCTCGCAGGCCTCGTCGCCACACCACGCGGTTTTGATGAACCCGCCGTGCTCCACGATAATCCGCTTCGCGTCGTCGAGCGTCACGGCGTTGCGCGTGTTCTCGTCGAGGTTTTTCTTTGCCTTTGCAAACATAATCCCGTGAATGTCGTCGAGAATCGCGGGAACCCGCGCTTCAAGCTCGTCGAGCGCGACCTCGATTTTCTCACCGTCGGGACGCCGCACGGCGACGCACTTGCCCGCCTCAATGTCTCGCGGGCCGAGTTCAATCCGCAGCGGCACGCCGCGCATCTCGTGTTCCGCGAACTTCCAGCCCGGCGAATTGTCCGAGTCGTCGAGCTTTACGCGCAGTCCGAGCTTTTTGAGTCTCTTCAACAGCTCGTCCGCCTTGTCGAGAACGCCCGGCTTGTGCGCCGCGACGGGGATAATCACGACCTGAACGGGCGCGACACGCGGCGGCATAACGAGTCCGTTGTCGTCGCCGTGCGTCATTATAATCCCGCCGATAGAGCGCGTGGTGAAGCCCCACGAGGTCTGGAACGGGTGCTGCAACTGATTGTTTTTGTCCGTAAACGTGATATCAAACGCGCGAGCGAACCCGTCTCCGAAATAGTGCGACGTAGCCGCCTGCAACGCCTTTTTGTCGTGCATCATACACTCGACCGTGTAGGTGCGCTCCGCCCCCGCGAACTTTTCCTTGTCGGTTTTCGCACCGACAACGGCGGGCATAGCGAGCAGGTTTTCATATGTCTCCGCGTAGACTTTAAGCATCTGCTCCGTCTCCGCAATCGCCTCCGCCGCCGTCGCGTGGAGGGTATGCCCCTCCTGCCAGAGGAATTCGCGGTGCCGCAGGAACGGCCGCGTCGTCTTTTCCCAGCGCAGGACGCTGCACCACTGGTTGTACAGCTTCGGCAGGTCACGCCAGCTGCGCACGGTCTGCGCCCAGTGGTCGCAGAACAGCGTTTCACTCGTCGGGCGGATACAGAGCCGCTCTTCAAGCTCCTCCGCGCCGCCGAACGTGACCCACGCGCACTCCGGCGCGAAGCCCTCAACGTGGTCTTTCTCCTTTTGCAGCAGGGATTCCGGAATGAGCAGCGGCATCGACACGTTCTCGTGTTCGAGTTCCTTGAAACGCCTGTCAAGCTCCGCCTGAATGTTCTCCCAAATCGCGAAGCCATACGGTCGCAGAATGAAAAATCCTTTCACGCCGGAATAGCCGATTAGCTCCGCGCGCGTCACCACGTCGGTGTACCACTGCGCAAAGTCCGTGTCCATCGAGGTAATTTGCTCGACGTTTTTCTGTGCTGCCATATGCGACCGCCTCCTTATATAAGTGTAAAAAATATTATATCACGCCTGTCAAGACCCTAAAATGTTCCCGTCCCTTGACAAAACCCAATCCCTCCGTATACTCGCGGCGGAGGTGAAATAATGAAAAAGATAATCACGCTCGACCTCGGTCGGGCAAATCCCAAGCAGATGCAATTCTACACGAGCCGCGCGCTCTACACGGCCTACGGCGGTGCGAAGGGCGGCGGCAAAACCCACGCCGTCCGCATAAAGGCGGTAATGGGCGCGCTGCGCTATCGCGGGATCCGCATTCTCATCGTCCGCCGCACGTACAACGAATTGCAGCAGAACCACATTGACCCGATATGCAGACTCGTCCCGTCCTACGTCGCCGGGTACAGCGGCAGCGAACACGCGCTGACCTTTCGGAACGGCTCCGTCATCAAATTCGGTCATTATCAGGCTTCATCGGCGGAGCGCGAATATCAGGGGCTGGAATACGACTGGATTTTTATCGACGAGGCGACGCAGTTCACCGAGCGCGATTTCCGCTTCCTCGGCGGCTGCTTGCGCGGCGTGTCCGAAGCTCCCAAAAGGTTCTACATCACGTGTAACCCCGGCGGCGTCGGTCACGCGTGGGTCAAGCGGCTCTTCGTTGACCGCCGGTTTAAGGACGGCGAAAACCCCGACGACTACGCGTTCATCTTCGCGTCCGTCGAGGACAACAAATTTCTGCTCGCGTCCTCGCCCGCGTATTTACAGTTGCTCGACAGCCTGCCAGAGAATCTGCGTGACGCTTACCGTTACGGCAAGTGGGACGCGCTCGCGGGCGCGTACTTCTCCGAATTTTCCGACGCGCGCCACATCGAAAAACCATTCCGCATTCCGAAAAACTGGACGCGCTACCGCGCGTTCGACTACGGGCTGGATATGCTCGCGTGCCTTTGGATTGCGGTCTCGCCCGACGGCGTTTCGCACATCTACCGCGAGGTCCGCGCGCCGAATCTCGTCGTCTCCGAGGCGGCGGACGCAATCACAAAAGTGACGCTCCCGACAGAGGAAATCACCGCGACGTTCGCGCCGCCGGATATGTGGAGCCGCCAAAAGGACACGGGCGCGTCAATGGCGGAGCTGTTCGGGCGCGGCGGCGTCCCCGTAATCCGCGCGGACAACGCGCGCGTTCAGGGTCACCTGCAAATCAAGGAACTGCTGCGCGGCGACGGTGAAAAGCCGTCAATCCGCTTCTTCGAGAGCTGCCGCGGCTTAATCTCTGACCTGAAAGCGATTGAAGCCGACCTCCTGCACCCCGGCGACTGCGCGAAAACGCCGCACGACGTCACGCACGCCGTGGACGCGCTGCGGTATTACGCCTCCTCCCGCGCGGCCGACACCGCGCTGTCGGCCGAGACGTTCAATTACCGCGATTTCGTTTGACAACCGGCGCAAAAAAGTATACAATACGCGGGCAAGTAAGTCAGGCAACCGCGGGGGAGCGGCGAAAGCCGCCCTTTGAGGAAAGTCCGGGCTCCACAGGGCAGGATAACGGGTAACACCCGCCGTCGGCGACGACAGGACAAGTGCAACAGAAATAGACTACCGGCAGCAATGCCGGCAAAGGTGGAAAGGCGAGGTAAAAGCTCACCCGTAGCCGCGGAGACGCGGCTATGCTGTAAACTCTATCCGGAGCAACACCGTGTAGGAGCTGCATTAGATTGCGAGGTTTGCCCGACCGTTCCGAGAGGTGGCATTGAGGTGCTTGGCAACAGACACCCCAGATAGATGGTTGCTCAACGACAGAATCCGGCTTATCGATTTGCTTGCAAAACAAAGCCCCCACGTGTGGGGGCTTTGTTTTTTGAAAAAAAGTTCGAAAAAAGACGAAAAAACACTTGACAATATATATATATATATAATGGCTACAAATTCTTAATTTAGAAAGGAAGATTACAATGCCGGGAAAGAGATGTCCAAAATGCGGGGAATTCACTTTTTTTGAAAGCACCACAGGCAGGAAGTGTACCAAATGCGGTCACACAATGCTGGTTTCACCGGGGCCGGGCAAAGGTGAAAAATGTTCAAATTGCGGAAAGTATACGGTATTTAACAGTAAATGCCGCAGCTGCGGCGCAACATATTCGGGAGGGAGGAAAATCGAAAATGGCAAAGGCTAAATCCAAGGTTAATATGCCGCCGGACAAGCTGAAAAAATGTCGCGCTATCATACACACAGCCGCTATGGCAGCAGGTGCAGCAGGTGCAATTCCGATACCGGTTGTTGACGCACTGCCAATCGGCGCAGCACAGCTTACTATGATAGTGGGGCTTGGAAAGGTATTTGATTTAACTATTAACAGGGGCGTCGCAAAATCAATAGCCGGAATCGGTACGGCAACGGTTGTCGGAAGAACAGTTGCATCTTCGTTATCTAAGCTCGTACCTATTATTGGGCCTGTTTTTAGCGCAGCAACTGCAATAGCAATAACCGAAGGCTTGGGGTGGCTGGTTGCAGACGACTTTTATCGAATGAGCATCGGCAAAGAGCCGGAGGATATAATTGACGCCGCCGATTCGATAACGGGATTGCACGACAGAATAAAGCGTTAGTGCAACCTCTCACACGACAAACAGGAGGGATAATAATTATGAGCAAAAATAAGCAGGAATTGCAAACGACCAATAATAATTCTTTGATACACAGGGCGCGAGATGTGCAATATGCAGAGGGGAAACAAAACAAAAAAAACAAAGCGTGGGAGGAAACCATAGTAACCTCAAAGGGCGATTTAATACAAAAAACGAACACGAAAACCGGAACCGAAATCTTCAAGGGAATTACTCGTCCGGTTTACTCCGACACAAAAGAACGAAACGAATCTATGCGCGACCTTGCCAAAAACGATATTAAGCAAAAAGACAACGCCCTGCTTCACGATGTATCTCAGTCAACCGTTAGCAGGGTCGTAAACGAACCCAAGAAATAATAAATATATGCAAAAGGACGGCTGACCGCCGTCCTTTTGTCAACCCTAAAATATAATTCGCCCCACAAAAAACGCGACAATTCCGCACACATACGCGACGCCGATTTGCCAGACGACGGACAGCGCGGTCCATTTCAGGCTGTTCATCTCGCGGTAAATCGCGGCGACGGCCGCGACGCACGGCACATACAGCAGGACAAAGACAAGGAACGCGAACGCGACGGCGGGCGTAAATCCCGTCATCGCGGCGGCGACCGCTCCCGCCCCCGCCGTCATCGAGAATCCGTAGAACATCGACATCGTCGCGACGACGGCCTCTTTCGCAATCAGTCCCGTCAGAATCGCGACCGTCGCCTGCCAGTTTCCGAAGCCGAGCGGCTTGAAAAACGGCGCAATTGCGGAGCCGAATTTCGCGAGAATACTCGTCGAAATGTCGTCCGTGAGTATGAATTTCGTATTAAAGCTCTGCAAGAACCAAATGACAATCGACATCACGAGTATCAGCGTCCCCGCGCGTACAACGAAGCCGCGGACGCGCTCCCATACGTGCATCGCGGTGTTTTTCAGGCTCGGCATTCTGTACGGCGGCAGCTCCATTACGAACGCGGCGGGTTCCCCCGCGAACAGGATTTTCTTGAAGATAATCCCCGACAGAATTCCGAGCAGCATTCCGATGACGTACAGCGAGAATATCACGACCCCTGCGAATTTCCCGAAGAACGCGGCGGCAATCAGCCCGTAAACGGGCAGTTTCGCCGAACAGGACATAAACGGCACGAGCAGGATTGTCATTCGGCGGTCCTTTTCGTTCTCCATTGTCCGCGCGCCCATAACGGCGGGGACCGAACAGCCGAAGCCCATAAGCATCGGGATAAACGCCTTGCCCGACAGCCCGAACCGCCGCAGCAGGCGGTCCATAATGAACGCCGCCCGCGCCATATAGCCCGAATCCTCCATAATCGACAGGCAGAGGAACAGCAGCGCAATCTGCGGCAAAAACGTCAGCACGCCGCCGACGCCCGTAATAACGCCGTCTGAAACGAGGCTCACGAGCCACGGCGCGACGTCAACCGCCGCGAGCTTTTCGGCGGCGAACGCGGCCAGCGCGTCCACGCCCGCGCCCACGCCGTCGGAGAGAAACGACCCAATCGGTCCGAACGTCAGATTGAACATTATAAACATCATCAGCAAAAACGCCGGAACAGCCCAGATGCGGTGCGTCGCAATCCTGTCAATCCTGTCGCTGCGTATTTCAGCCGGCGCGGTTTCGCCGCGCTTAACGGCTGTCCGGACAATATGCCCGATAAACCTGTACCGCGAGTCCGCGATAAGCGTCTCGCGGTCCCCAAGTCCCCGCCCCGCCGCCTCAAATTCCGTCGCGATTTTCGCAACCGCGTTCCGCTCATCGTCCGTCATTTTCAGTGCGGCTTCGACAATCGCGTCGCCTTCAAGCAGTTTAATCGACGCCCAGTGCGCGGGCAGCTTCGCCGCGTGCGCGCGGTCGTGAATCACCTCGTCAATGCGGTGGTGAATCATATGCGTGAAGTCGTCGTACAGGTCGTCGGGTTCAATCGTGTAACCCATATGGATCGCCCTGTGGACGGTGTGCAGCAGTTCTTTGAGGTTCTCGCCCGTTTTCGCCGTGATCGGCACGACGGGAATCCCCAGCTCGCGCGACAACGCCCGCACGTCAATCTCCCCGCCGGAGGCGCGCAGTTCGTCCATAAAATTCAGCGCGATTACCATCGGCCGCTCCAACTCTAAGAGTTGCGCCGTCAGGTACATATTCCGCTCGATATTCGTCGCGTCAATGATGTTGATAATCGCGTCGGGCGGCTCCGAATTGCCGGAACCGATTATGTAATCGCGTGAGACGATCTCCTCCATACTGTACGGCGAAAGGCTGTAAACGCCCGGCAAATCGACGATAGTAATCTCGTGCGCGCCGGATTTCGCGGTTCCCTCTTTCTTCTCCACCGTCACGCCGGGCCAGTTCCCGACGTATTGGTTCGAGCCGGTCAGCGCGTTAAACAGCGTCGTCTTGCCGCTGTTCGGGTTCCCCGCGAGGGCGACGGTCATACGCCGGCGGTCGTGCGCCGTCGTGTCGTAAAAGACCGTGTGTTCGTCCATTTCGTGTTCGTGGTGCAGCCGCATCCGTTCGAGCGTTTTCGGGTCCATCTTCCGCGCCGGGTACGTTATTCCGCTCTGCCGGTTCACGCGCTCCGGCGGCGTGTCGCCGATGAAAATCTGCGACAAATCCTCTTTCCGCAGGGATAATTCATATCCGCGCAGCCGAACCTCGATCGGGTCGCCGAACGGCGCGATTTTCTTGATGAAAATCTCCGTCCCCGGCGTCAGCCCCATATCAATAAGGCGGCGTTTTACCGCGCCGCGCCGGTTCCCGACGGACACGATGACCGCCGATTGCCCCG
Source organism: Oscillospiraceae bacterium (assembly GCA_031261745.1). Lineage (GTDB taxonomy): Bacteria > Bacillota > Clostridia > Oscillospirales > Oscillospiraceae > JAIRRO01. Next base: position 2,018 of record JAISJC010000100.1, on the reverse strand, counting down.
GCCGCAATGATTCCAGTGTTTTTGCCTGCAATACTCACATCTCCAATGGGGCGATTACCGGTCGCCCACCAATTTCATCACCAACAGAGGGACCCCGTACAGGATCGGTTGGTGCGCGAGGTAAATAATGAACGAATGCCGCCCTACGCCGGGGAGAAACGCCACCCGCGTCTCATAAAACCACTGCGGCAGCTTGCCGTCTCGAATCGGTTTGCCCGCCCACGTGCCGAGCGCGAACACAAATACCCACGGCAGCAGCGGGAAATAATCCGCCGAATAGAACCCCGGATAAGTCCACCCGAACACCCACAGCCAATCCACCGAAACCGCGACATATTTCACCGCGAGGGCGGACGCGATTATCAACGCAATCCAAATAATCGGCTGCGCGGTGGTGCCGCCCGCAGGCGACAGGGGTTTGTTGCTTGCGGGGATGATTATGCGGATTACGCCGTATACAATCATACAAACCGCCAGCAGATGCAAAATCCCGAACAGTATCGGCTCCCCGACTGCCCACGTCACGAGCGACACGACCGCCGCCGCTATCGCGGTTTTCAGCCCGCGTTTCAGGTTGCTGCGCGAGAACCGGCTCGACACGCCGCACAGGAAGATGAACACGCCGGCGAAGAACCAGTGCAGCACATCAAACACGGGATTCGTAAACAGCCACGCCGGCGCGCCGTAAAACTCAACCGCGTCAAACAGCGCGTGGTGAATCACCATCAGAATCACCGCCAGCCCGCGCAAAGCGTCAATAATTTGAATTCTTTTTTGCATCTGACCTCCTGAAATTATAGCGAGCATTAGCGAGCCGCCGCGTGAGCGGCGTAAATTCGACCTACGGGAGAATTTGCACAGGGAGGGCTTTGCCCGACCGAGCATTTTAATCAGACATTGAAAAGGAAATTCACGATGTCGCCGTCGCGCATCACGTACTCCTTGCCCTCGCTGCGCAGCAAGCCCTTTGCGCGCGCCGCCGCGACGGTGCCGACGTTTTCCAAATCCGTGAACGCGATGACCTCCGCGCGGATAAAGCCGCGCTCAAAGTCCGTGTGAATCTTCCCCGCCGCCTGCGGAGCCTTCGTGCCGCGCTTTATCGTCCACGCGCGGACCTCGTCCTCGCCCGCCGTCAGATAGCTGATTAAACCCAGCAACTCATACGACGCGACAATCAATCTGTCTAATCCCGACTCCGCAATTCCCAGCTCTTCGAGGAACATTCCGCGCTCCTCCGGCTCCAGCTGCGAAATCTCCTGCTCCGTTTTCGCGCAAATCGGCATCACGGCGGAACCCTCCGCCGCCGCAATCGCCGAAACGGTCTTAAAATACGCGTTCTTCTCCGCGCCCGCAGAGAACCCCGCCTCGTCCATATTCGCAGCGTAAATCACGGGTTTCAGCGACAAAAACTCCGACTGCGCGATAATTTCAAGCTCCTCGTCGTCGCCGTCAAACGCTCTCGCGGACAGCCCCTCGTTGAAATGTTCAAGCAACCGCTCCAAGACCTCAACCTCACGCGCAATCTTCTTGTCGCCGCTCTTCAACGCCTTGCGCGCCCGGTCAATCCTGCGCTCCGCCATTTCGAGGTCCGCCAGCACGAGTTCGAGGTTGATGATTTCAATATCCCGCTGCGGGTCTGCCCCGCCCTCGACGTGAATCACGTCGTCGTCGTCGAAGCACCGAACGACGTGGACAATCGCGTCCGTCGCGCGGATATTCGACAGAAATTTGTTCCCCAGTCCCTCGCCCTTGGACGCGCCGCGCACAAGTCCTGCGATATCAACGAATTCAATCGACGCGGGCGTGTACTTTTTCGGCGAATACATAGCCGCGAGGAAGTCGAGCCGCTTATCCGGCACGGCGACTACTCCGACGTTCGGGTCAATCGTACAGAACGGATAATTCGCGCTCTCCGCCCCCGCGGAGGTAATCGCGTTAAACAGCGTTGACTTGCCGACGTTCGGCAGACCTACAATTCCGAGCTTCATTGTGTTCTCCATATCAGTTAGAATATTCTA
>JAISJC010000067.1 GCA_031261745.1 Oscillospiraceae bacterium | reverse complement strand
AACCACAATCAGGAATTTGAGTTCAACACGTTCGGCGCGGAATCGCGCTCCGCGGGCGCGCTCGATTTAAGTGAAATTTGGGGGAAGTAACAAAAAATGTCACCTATGATACTTGCGCTTGTAATTTTTCTCGCAACCTACGTTCTTATGCTCGCCCTGCCGAAGTTCCGCCATATCGTCGCTCTCGTGGCCGCGGCCGCTTTCGTCATTCTCGGCTTTTTGCCGTTTAATAAGGTCTGGCCCGCGATTGACTGGAACGTCATTCTTATGCTCGCGGGAACTATGTGCATAGTTTCGCTGTTCATCACGTCGAATATGCCGCAGCGTCTCGCGGACCTGATGCTGTCGCACACGCGCGACGTGCGCGTCGCAATCGTCCTGCTCGCGCTGTTCGCGGGCGTGATTTCCGCATTCGTCGATAACGTCGCGACGCTCTTAATCGTCGCACCCGTCGGGCTTGCGGTGTCGAAGCGGCTTGGGATTTCGCCCGTGCCGATGCTGATTGCTATGTCCGTCTCGTCGAATTTGCAGGGCGCGGCGACGCTCGTCGGCGACACGACGAGCATTCTGCTCGGCGGTTACGCGAATATGGATTTCCTCGATTTCTTCGTGTACCACGGCCGCCCCGGTATGTTCTTCGCCGTCGAACTCGGCGCGCTCGCGACGGTTCCCGTGCTGTTCTGGATTTTCCGCAAGAACAAGCAGAACGTCCCGAAAACGGACGTGATTGAGGTCCGCGACTACGTGCCTACCGTTTTGCTCGTCCTGCTCGTCGCGCTGCTCATCTGCGCGTCGTTCCTTCCGAACAAGCCCGCGATTACTAACGGCCTTATCTGCTGCGCGCTCGGACTTTTCGGGATTGTCCGCGAGATAATCCTCAAAAAGGGTCTCTCCCACGCGGCAAAGGTTTTCGCGGACATTGACCTCGTGACGCTCCTGCTGCTTATCGGGCTTTTCGTCGTGATTGCAGGCGTGAGCGAGGTCGGACTGATTGCAAAAATCGGCGAGATATTCACCGATGTCTCCGGCGGCAACGTCTTCGTCATCTACACGCTGCTGACCGTCGCGAGCGTCCTTCTCTCCGCGTTTATCGACAACATTCCGTACATCGCGACAATGCTCCCCGTCGTCACGTCTATCTCGGCGACGCTCGGAATCGACCCCACGGTGCTGTACTTCGGGCTGCTGTCGGGCGCGACGCTCGGCGGGAACATCACGCCCATAGGCGCATCCGCGAACATCACGGCAATCGGCATTCTCCGCCGCGACGGCTACGAGGTCAGGACCGGCGACTTTATGAAAATCGGCGTGCCGTTCACTTTCGTCGCGGTCGCCGTCGGCTACGTGTTTATCTGGCTCGTATTCGGAAGATAAACCGCGCAGCGTATTGACATTTTTCGTCGTATTATGATATAATTCCGCGTATGAATATTTATGCGAAGGTACACGGCACGGCACGGCGGCGCATATTGCTTGCGCTGCTGCTTGCCGTGCTGTTATTTGCCTGCGTATCCGTCCCCGCGCTCGCCGCCGGTGACGGCGTTTCCGCGGATAAGAGCGCGATTACCGACCTGAAAAAATACCCGATTTACGCGAAGCGGGGTTTTTCCTCCGCTGATGTAAAGCGCATCCCCTCGGACGTCATTCCCGTCTCGCCGGAAACGGTCGCGCTGTACAAAAATATCTTCCCAGGGACGTCGAACCGCAAATTCCTGTCGCCGTTTGAAGAGGACCCCATTGAGTTCACGCTCTTTATCCCGTTCCGGTCGCATTCCTCCGGCAACGGACACGCGTCAGGCGACAGATACACGTATCCCGCGCTGTTCCTCGCCGGCATCGGCGAAAACTGGGAGATTTATCTCAACGGCACGAAAATCGCCGACGAAATACACCTCAACGCCAACGGACACATTACAATACACGCCAATTACCGCAGCGTCGGCGTTCCGTTTGAGCAGCGTCTCCTGCGCGACGAGGACAATCTGCTCGTTATCCGGTTCATCGGCTCGCCGAGCTCGACGTACACCGGTCTGTACTATTCCTCGCCGTACTATATCGGCGACTACGCCTCGATTGGAACCGTCCTGTCCGACACGGGTACGCTGGTGCAATGCACCGTTTATGTCGTCGTCGGGCTGTATCACCTGCTGTTGTTTCTTATGCGGCGCAAGGACCGCGAAAACCTGCTCTACGCGCTGTTTTCAATCGACGTCGGACTGTATTTCATCACCCGCAGTCCGCTGATTAACCGCGTCATCATCAACACCGCGGTGTCTCAGCGGCTCGAACTCACGGCTGTTTACGCGGTCCCGTTCTTCCTCGCCGCTTTTTTGGAGCATCTCGGTCAGAAGCGCATCCTGTTGCCGACGCGCATTTACGGCTTCTTCATCTGCGCGCTGGCTCTGGTTCAGGCGTATTTCCCGCTGCGCTTCGCCGGCGACGCGATGACGCTCTGGCAGATAGTCGCGATTGTGTTTATGGGCTACATCCTTATATACGACACGCTTATCAGATTCTTACGGACCCTGCGCGCCGGCTGGCGCGCGACTGAGCGCGACGAAAAACGGCCGACGCGCGGCGCGGTCACGCGGCGCGAGCTTTTCGGAACCCAGCTCGGCAACATCGTCATCGTTATGGTTCTGATCGTCGTCACCGCAGTGTTCGATGTGTTCAACGCGCTCGTCCTGCACACGGGTACGCTGCTGACGCGGTACAGCTTCTTCATATTCACGATTGCCGCCGCCGTGATTATGGCGCGCAATTACGCGAATTCGTACATCAAGGCAAACGCGGCAAAAATCGTCTTGGAGCAATCCAACACGTCGCTTGAAGCCCTCGTCGAGGAGCGCACGGCGGAACTTGCGGAGCAGGTTCAGATTGCGGAGAGCGCGTCGCAGGCGAAGAGCGCGTTTATGGCAACAATGTCGCACGAGATTCGCACGCCGCTCAACGCGATTATCGGCCTCGGCGAGATTGAACTTGCGGACACGCTGCCGTCCAAGGCACACGAGAATATCGCGAAAATCACAAGCTCCGGAAAGACACTTCTGCACATCATCAATGATATCCTCGATATCTCAAAGATTGAGGCGGGTTCGTTTACGCTCGTCCCCGTTGAATACGACACGGCGGCGATGCTCTCCGAGACCGTTCAGCTCAACGCCGTTCGCATCGGCTCGAAGCCGATTATGTTTGAGCTTTCAATCGCCGACGACCTGCCGGCGCGGCTCTTCGGCGACGAGATTCGCGTGCGTCAGGTGCTGAACAACATTCTGTCGAACGCGATTAAGTACACGCGCGTCGGCTACGTGCGGCTTGACGTCGCCTGCAAGTTCGCCGGCGGCGCGGCGGTGATGGTCTTTAAGGTCACGGACTCCGGCATCGGCATCCACGAGGAGGACCTCGACAAGCTGTTTACGGAATACAGCCAGCTCGATATGAAGGCGAACCGCAAGATTGAGGGTACGGGTCTCGGACTCGCGATTACGAAAAAGCTCATCGACCTTATGGACGGTAAAATCACCGTGCGCAGCGAGTACGGACGCGGCAGCGAGTTCACGGTCCGCGTCAAGCAGGGGATTATCGACGAGACGCCCATCGGGCGCGTCACCGCGTCCAAGCTCGAAGCGTTTGAGCTTTCCGCCGCAGACGATAAAGTTTTTGCGCACTCGCGCACGTTTGACGCCCGCGTCCTGCTCGTCGACGACGTGAGTATCAATCTCGACGTGGCGGAGGGGCTAATGCAGCCCTACGGCCTGACGATTGACCGCGTGACGAGCGGGCGCGAAGCCGTCGAACTCGTCGCCTCCGGTCAGCATAAGTACGACCTGATTCTGATGGACCATATGATGCCGGAGATGGACGGCGTGGAGGCCACGCAGAAAATCCGCACCGAGGTCGGCACCGAGTACGCGCGGACCGTACCGATCACCGCGCTAACCGCGAACGCGCTCGCCGGCAACGAGGAAATGTTCCTCGCGAACGGTTTTAACGACTACCTCTCGAAGCCGATTGACCTCGTAAAACTCGACGAACTGCTCGTCCGCTGGCTCGGCGGCAAAGCCGAAAAAGCGTCCGTGCCTATCCCCGCCGATACCGCGCCCGCCGGTATCCGCTCAATCGACGGCGTGGACGCGGACGCCGGAATTGCGCGTTATCGCACCGAGGCCGTGTTCGCGAGACTCTTAAAATCCTACGCCGCAGGCACGCCCGCGCTCCTCGACAAGCTGCGCAACCCGACGGAGGAGACGCTCGCGGAATACATCGTGAATGTCCACGGGCTGAAAGGCGGAAGTTACGGCGTGTCCGCGAATACCGTCGGAAAGCTCGCGGAGGAGCTTGAACTCGCCGGCAAGGACGGCGACTTCGCGAAGGTCCTCGCGAAAAATGCCGCGCTCATCGCGACGGCGGAAAAGCTGATCGGCGATATAAATACGGTTTTTCCTTGACAACGCGCATATCGGTGATATAACCCGAGTTTCAGGCGTCGATAATTCAAAGAATTTTCCAAGCCCGCTAATTTTCAGCAAAAGAGGCTTGACACGAGGAGATATTTATAATATAATACTATTAACACATACAACGT
>JAISJC010000016.1 GCA_031261745.1 Oscillospiraceae bacterium | reverse complement strand
ATCCCCAAAAAAGGAAGCAACGCGACGACGTTTTTGAAACGGCAAGGAAAAAGGGAATTGATGTTGTCGTTTTGAAAAAACGAAAAGACGTCAGAGAATTTTGCAATAAATTGTAGATTCAGGAGAATTATTATGGCCACACAAAAGAAACAGACCTTTGAGCAGGCCCTCGCGCGGCTTGACCAAATCGTCGCGGAGTTGGAGCGCGGCGAGGCCCCGCTCGACGCGCTGCTCGCGCTGTACGCGGAGGGCGCGGAGCTGATAAAGCTCTGCAACAAGCAGCTCGATTCGGCGGAGCAGACCGTCGTCAAGCTCTCAAAGGGTGCGGACGGCGAGCCGGTTGAGGCACCGTTTGACGAGATGGAAGAGCAATGACGGGCGCGGATTACCAAGCGGAATTTGAGCGGTTACGCGCACCGGTTGAGGCGCGTTTAGGCGAGTATTTCACGGGCGAAGCCGCCGCCGCGTCGCTCGCGGACGCAATGAGATACAGCGTTTCGGCGGGCGGGAAGCGCGTGCGCCCCGTGCTGACGCTGTTGTTCGCAAACGCCTGCGGCGCAGACAAAAACGCCGCGCTGGACGCGGCGTGCGCGGTCGAGCTGCTGCACACATATTCGCTGATTCACGACGATTTGCCGGCGATGGATGACGACGACACGCGGCGCGGAAAGCCGTCGAACCACGTCGTTTTCGGCGAGTGGCGCGCAATCCTCGCGGGGGACGCGCTCCAAGCCGAGGCATTCGCGAAAATCGCGCGTTTCGGTTCGGCGGCGACAGCCGTGCTCGCGCAAGCGGCCGTGGATATCTGCCACGGACAGACGCTTGACTTGGAGGCCGAGGAGGCGGGCGGCGGCGACCTTTACGCAATCCACTCGCTGAAAACCGCGAGCCTGATTATTGCCGCCGCAAAAATCGGCGTTCTCGCCGCCGGAGGCTCCGAAACGCAGCTCGGCGCGGCGGAGGAATACGCGAAAAGCGTCGGGCTGGCGTTCCAAATCCGCGATGATATCCTCGACAGGGACGGATTTTACGCCGAATACGGCGTTGAAAAATGCAAAGAATTGATTGAAAAGCACACGGCGGACGCGCAAAAAGCAGCCCGCGAGGTTTTCACGGACTGCGAAATGCTGTGTTGGCTGGCGGAGGAATTGGCGGGAAGAACCGCGTAGGGAGTCGGTTACAAGTCTCTCTGCATAGCGGCAATGTCAATTTTATTCGCGATAAATTGTTTGCGCAGCAGCTCCTGCGGGACAAATTCGTCGTACTTGCCGAAGGTTTCCAAAAGCGGCGGAACGGCCAAATCCTCGATGCTCAAATTTTCGGTTTTTATCTCGTGAAGCGCAGCGGAAAGCTGCGCTTCCGTCGTATTTCCGACGACGAGCATATACCAAGTCGAGTGCTGCGCGTCTACGCAATTCGGGAGCTTTTGGGCGAGCGCGAACGCGAGCGCGTTGTACGCGCGCGTTCCGAGCCACGGGAAAATCCCGAACGTACTCGGCGAAATCTGAAAGAATTCCGTGTCGAGCGCGCCCGACGCCTGCGCGATTGCGCGGATATCCGCGAGCCGCTCCGCGGCTGTCGGGTGCAGATATCCAAACTCTTCGGAGCCGCGCAAAATCTCGCGCATCATCCGTAAAACCGTTGTGTAGTAAGGCAATTCGCCGTGCGTGATCATAAAGCTGACGTTGCTCATACCCTTGACTTTTTCGACGTAGATTATGCGGTTCTCGCGGTCAAGCTCCAAAACCTGCCACGCCGTACCGCCGAGAATGAACCGCTCGCCCTCCGGCATAGGTTTGTGGAGCGTGCCGACCTCGTGCGTCTTGTCGCGCACGGAATACTCGACCTCCGTGACGAAAACGGCGTAAAATTCGTGCGAATTCGTCTCAAATTCGCCGCGCTCGCCAATGCGGAGCATTCCGTCGTCGGTCTGTTCAAGCTGTTTACTTGCAAGCAGCGCGCGTAGCAGAACGCCGAAATCCTCCTGCGTGACGGCCTTGAACGCGTCGAGTTTGAGCATTGTCTGCGCCAAAAACGCGGGCGAACACTCGCCGTAGCCGAACAGGAAGCTCATCGTCTGGTGATACAGCAGTCCGTAGGGCAGCGCGTCCACCGACATCGGTTCGAGCCAGCCGCGGCGATACAGCTCGACGAGCGCGATACACTTTACGAAGTCCCAGTTGATCTGGCGGTAGAACGCCGCGCCGGTCTTTGGTTTCTCCTCCGCAAAGACGAAGCAGAGTTCCGCGACGCCGCCGCGCCGTCCGCTGCGACCGAGCCGCTGCGCGAGACTCGCGACCGTATGCGGCGAGCCGGACTGGACAATGCGCTCCAAATCGCCGAGGTCAATTCCGAGTTCGAGCGTGACCGTCGCGCCCGTGACGAGCGGCAAATCCGACGTTTTCATCTGCTGTTCAGCATATTCGCGGTCACTTGCGGAGATATTGCCGTGGTGGACGAAGAATACGTCGCGCTCGCGCTTTTGCTCCGCGAGCTGTTTCAGGTGCGCGATGTTGATCTCAGTTTCCTCGCGTGAATTTGAGAAGATAATGGACTTTTTGCCGCGCGTCAGCGCGTAAATCGCCTCGAAAAACGGCGTCCAACCGGGGTCGGTGAGGTCGTCCTCTTTCGCGAAAAAGTGCGAGAGCATCAGCGCGGCGCGGCGTTTTTCGCTTGTGATATCCGGTACGGCGCAACTGCGCCCCGTGCCGGAGTTCAGGAACGCTTCCGCGACCTTGATGTCGCCCATCGTCGCGGACAGACCGATACGGCGCGGAATGTTCCCCGTGAGGTTCTGTATGCGCTCCAAAATGGACACGAGCTGGACGCCGCGGTCGGAGCCGATGAAGTTATGCACCTCGTCGATGATGATGAATTTCAGGTCCGCAAACAGCCCGATAACCTGCTGCTTGCGGCGCATAAGCATCGCTTCAAGCGACTCCGGCGTGGTCTGCATTACGCCGCGCGGGTCGCGCAGCAGCTTGTTTTTGTGCGTCTGCGACGCGTCGCCGTGCCAGCGCGTGACGGGGATATACGCCTCTTCGAGCAGCTCGTTTATCCGCAGAAACTGGTCGTTGATTAACGCTTTGAGCGGCGCGATGTACAGCACGCCGACGGACTTCGGCGGGTTGTTATAAATCTCCGTAATCACAGGCAGAAACGCCGCCTCGGTCTTGCCCGAAGCGGTCGGAGTGGCGAGCAGCAGGTTGTCGTCGGAGTTGAAAATTACGTCGCACGCCGCAACCTGAACCTCGCGCAGCTCCTCCCACTTATTGCGGTAGATATAATCCTGAATGAACGGCGCAAGCCGGTCGAAAACAGATGACATAACAGCTCCTTAGCTACCCGCCGCCAGCGATGTCAGCACAATGACGTCGCGCTCACGGTCGGGTATCGTGTTATTTATTGCTAACGCTTCTTGTAAATCAACCCAAACAGACTCATATTCCCGCGCCTGCTCGTCCTTAATTCCGACTTCGCAGAGAAAGAAGAAATTCGGCTGCTCGAACCATTCGTGTCCGTAAGCTATTTCCCTTTTACGGTGAATAACGCACGTCAGCAAATCGCCGACACTTTCGACGTTATAACCGACTTCCTCACGAATTTCGCGGGTAATGGTTTCGCGCATTGTTTCGCCGTCCTCAATGCCGCCGCCCGGAAAACCGTAGCCGCCCCAGCCGTATTTTATCATCAGTGCCTTTCCGTCGCGGACGCAAACACCGCGGGCCGAGGTGCGGCGAATGACGTCAACGCCGTCGGGAAACGCAGGCTCACCGATAAAAATATACGGCGATTCCAGTAAAAACGTCCTCAACCCTTTCAGCCCTGTATTGCAATAGAAATTGCCGTCAGACGATAATCGGTTAATTTCTTCTGATGTTGCGTATTTCGCGTCTGAAACCTCGCGTTCGCACAATTTTACCTCGGTGACCTCCTGCAAGAACAGCCAATGGTCGATAATGCAATTTTCGCGCAAGAATGAATATGAGTAAAACTTATACGCCCCGTCAATCTGTAAATCAACACCGATTTCTTCGCGGGTTTCACGGACGGCGGCGTCGAGCGAGGTTTCGCCGCTGATTGCCGCTCCGCCGGGTACTTCCCAATCGCCGCCACCGTGTTTCCCGTCGGCGCGCTTTGTGATGAAAATTTCACCCTTTGAATTCATAATCCACGCGCGCACCGCAAGATGGTAATCTCCGTCCGCAAGCGGCTCGCCGCGCCTGTGTGTGCGTCCCGTGGGGTTGCCGGCGGCATCATAAATGTCCCAAAGCTCATTGTTCATAGCAGAAACCCCTTGAATTCCTCGTGGATTTTAGCGTCGTTTTCGTCGGAGGACGCGTAGGCGAAACCGTCGCCGCCGAGGATTGACGCGACGGACTTGTCGGGATACTGGAAAATGATGTTCAGAACCTCAATGAAATCGCGGATAATCTCGCGCGGAGTGATGTTCGTGTCCGCGCCGACGCGTGAATATTCCGTCTGAATGAAAAAGCTCAAATCCGCCGCGGAAACGCGCGGTTCCCAGTCGTAAACCTGCCCGTGAATTGACGCGAGCTTTTCAATCAAAACGTACATCTCCTCCGGCGTAAGGGTTTTTAGCGTGATAATCGGGGAGAGCAGGTCGCGCGTCGTCCCGTCGGAGAAGCGGCTGGATTCAAGCCGCGACTTCAACGCCTCGTAGCTGAAAACGCCGCGCCGCGCGTCCTCGACGCACTGCGGCGTGCCGCCCATAATTACGCCGAGATACTGCGCCTTGCCCTGCATAACGTCGTTGTAAATCGTGAGAATTTTCTCGTAATTGTACTGCCGCGAGACGGAATGCGGGATTTTATAGATATTCACCAGTTCGTCAATCAGCATCAGCATTCCCGAATAGCCGGCGCGCACGGCGAAGAGCGCGAAGAGCTTGACGTACTCGTACCAGTCGTCGTCGGTGATGATCGTCCCGACGCCTAATTCGTGCTTGGCCTCCGTTTTTGTCGAATACTCGCCGCGCAGCCATTTGAGTGCGAAGCTCCGCCGTTCGTCATCGCCGTTCTCCGTGGCGTGCCAGAAGATTGAGATAATTTTCGCGAAGTCGAAGCCGTGGACGATCGTTTCAAGTTCCGCGACGGTCTCGTGGATTTTAAGCTCTACCGCGCCGGACAGCAGCGGGTTGTCGGCGGCAAAGCCGCCAGACTTCATCGCGTCGAGTTTCAGCGCGGTAATCCATTTTTGCAGAATAAGCGGCAAAGCCCCGCCGTCGGGCGAGGTCTTTACCGAGATATTCTTCATAAGCTCGCGATAGGTATTCAGCCCCTCGCCGCGGTTGCCGACGAGCCGCCGCTCAGGCGACAGGTCCGCGTCGATGACGACGAAACCGCGCTCCATCGCGTAGGAGCGGATTGTTTGCAGCAGAAAGCTCTTGCCCGCGCCGTACTTGCCGACGACAAAGCGGAAAGACGCGCCGCCGTCCGCGATTGTCACGACGTCGTGCAGCAGCGCGTCAATTTCGTCCTTGCGCCCGACGGTGATGTGGCCGAGTCCGGTGCGAGGCACAACGCCGCCTTTAAGGGCGTTTAACAGTGTGTTTGCTACGCGAAGGGGGATTTGTGGGGTACTCATTTCTTCAAATCCGACCAGAGCTGCGAGTAGAGGTCCAGCGTCGCCTGCGGGAGGTTGAGGAACGGCTCGCAACGCGACAGCGCGTCCTGCGACGGGAACTGGATTACGTAATCCTCGACGTCAAGGCCGTCGCCGTAAATCTCGGCGGCTGCGCCGTTCGGCGAGACGTAACCCGTCATCTCCATATTGCGAACCGCGATATCCGTCGAGGTCATAAAGTTGATGAACGCCTCGCCGTTTGCCTTGTTCGTCGCGCCCTTGGGAATGCACATCACGTCCGTAAAAACGTTGGAACCCTCGGTAGGCAGGACGAATTTCAGGTCGGGATTGTTCTCTTTCATCGAGATATAGTCGCCGGCATAATACACGCCGATGAGCGCGGAGCCGCCTTCGAGTTTGTCGTAAATCGTATCCATATCATAGGACTGCACGAGCGGCTTTTGCTCAATAAGCAGGTCGTAAGCGGCGCGAATCTGCGTCTCGTCCGTGGTGTTCAGCGAGTAGCCGAGGTATTTAACCGCAACGCCGAACGCATCGCGCGGGTTGTTGAACATAATGATCTGGCCGGCGTAATCGGAGTTGAACAGCGACGACCAGCTCGTGATTTCGTCCGTAATCTCGGCGGAATTGTAGATGATGCCGACCGTTCCCCACATATAAGGCACGGAAAATTCGCCGGTCGGGTCGTACGCGGAGATGCTCACGCTGTCGTCAATCAGCGACAGGTTAGGAATGTTCGCAAAGTCGAGCTTTTCAAGCATATCCTCGTCGATCAAACGCTCTACCATATAGTCCGACGGGATAATCACGTCGTAGTCGGTGCCGCCGAGCTTCATTGCGGCGTACATTTCCTCGTTGCTCTGGAATGTGGTGTAATTGACCGTGATGCCGGTTTCGGCCTCAAAGTCGTCGAAGATGATCTCGTCGATGTATTCGCCCCAGTTGTAGACGTTGACCTCCTGCGCGGTGGTTTGCGGATTCGCCTCCTTGGCGGCGCAGGAGGCGAGTGCGAGGGAAAGCGTGAGCGCGAGTAAAATTCCGATAATCTTTTTCATTTGATGATCTCCTTCATTTTTTTAATTTGTTTCTTATTCTTGTCGTCCTGTTTGATTTCACGCAGATTTACGATGATGAGCATCAGCAGAACAGCTACAAAAAGCAGTGTGGACAACGCGTTGATCTTCGGCGATACGCGCTTGCGGGTCATTGAGAAAATCTTCATCGACAGCGTCATAACGCGGGAACCCGCCGTGAAGTAGCTGATGACGAAATCGTCAATCGACATTGTGAACGCGATCATCGCGCCGTTGATAATTCCGGGCAAAATCTCCGGAATGATTACCTTGCGGAATGCGCGGAACCACGTACAGCCGAGGTCCTTCGCCGCGTCAACGAGGTTTTCGTCGAGCTGATAGAGCTTCGGCAGAACCGACAGGATTACGTACGGAATGTTGAACGTGATGTGCGCGATCAGGAGCGTCCCGAACCCAAGCTTGAACTTCAAAAACGATCCGAGCGACACGAACAGCAGGCACATTCCGACGCCGGTGATGATGTCCGCGTTAATCAGCGGAATGTTGTTGACGTACAGCAGGGGGGCGCGGATACGCTTTTTCATACTGAAAAACCCGACGGCGGTGAAAGTCCCGACGACCGTCGCAACCGCGGCGGAGAGGAACGAGACCGCGAGAGTGTTGTACAGTGACCGCAGAATTTCCTTGTCCTGCAAGAGCTGACGGTACCAGTCGAGCGTGAAGCCGGACCAGACCGTGCGCGACTTCGTAGAGTTGAACGAAAAGACAATCAGCACGAAGATCGGCGCGTATAGGAACAGCAGAATCAGGTAAGTGTAAAGTCTGTGCGACAGCTTGCGTTTCCCGATCACATCAGCACCGCCTTATCTTCACCCTCGCCGAACTTATTCATAAAGTACATAAATATCATTACGACGATCATCATTACGAGCGAGATTGCGCTGCCGAGCTGCGGATTGTACGCCGTGCCGAGAAACTGCATTTCAATGAGGTCGCCGAGCAGCATCTCCTTGCCGCCGCCGAGCAGCTGCGAGATGACGAACGTGGAAACCGCGGGGACGAAAACCATCGTAATCCCCGACAGCACACCGGGCAAGGATAACGGAAACGTGACGCGGCGGAAAACCGCCGCCGGCGAGCCGCCGAGATCCTGCGCCGCCTCAACCAGACTGCGGTCAATCTTCACGACGACGGAGTAAATCGGCAGAACCATAAACGGCAGGAAGTTATAAACCATTCCGATTATGACGGCGGCGGGCGTGTTGATAATATTCAGCGGCGGAATGTGCAGAAAGGCGAGAGCGCGGTTCAATAGACCGTTGCTTTCGAGAATCGACATCCACGCGTAGGTGCGCAGCAGGAAATTCATCCACATCGGCAGCATTATGAGCATAATCATTATCTTCTGCATCCGCGACGTCTCGTGAGCGAAAATCACCGCGAGCGGATAGCCGAGAATCAGACAGACGACCGTGGAGATAATCGCGAGCAAAAACGAGCGCGAGAACACGGACAAATACGTACCCATTGCCGAGAAATTCGACAGCGTAAACGCGCCGTCGCGCGACGCGAACGCGTAAACCGCAATCAGGACGATCGGCGCGATGACAAAAACCGCCATCCAAACTATGTACGGAACCGCGAGAAACCGGCGTCTATTCGTCATAGTCGCCCGCCGTTTCTTCCTCCGGTTCGAGTGACGCGTCTTCGAGGTCGTCGTATTCAGCCGAGTAGCTGCTGTAATCGCCGAACATTCCGGAGTAGTCGGATTTCTTCATAATGTGAATGCCGTCGGGTTCGATGTGAATGCCGATTTTTGCGCCGGCGGGGGAGATGTCAGTCGTCTGAATCAGCCACTTGAAGCCCTTGAAATCAACGATGATGTCGTACTGCATTCCCTTGAACGTCACGTTGGTGACGGTTCCGGTCAGCATCCCGTCCTTTGTCGCGACGATGTCCACGTCCTCAGGGCGGATAACGACGTCTACGGGTTCATTCGGCTCAAACCCCGCGTCAAGACACTTGAACTCGCGGCCGAAAATCTCGACCACGCCGTCCTGCTTCATAATCCCGTCAACGATGTTCGATTCACCGATGAAGTCCGCGACAAACGCGTTCTTAGGCTCGTTGTAAATGTCCTCCGGCGTGCCGATCTGCTGGATTACGCCGCCGTCCATAACGACGACGGTGTCTGACATCGCCAACGCCTCCTCCTGATCGTGCGTGACGTAGATAAACGTGATGTCCATCGCCTGCTGAATGCGCTTCAACTCGTTCTGCATATCCTTGCGCAGACGCAAATCAAGCGCGCCGAGCGGCTCGTCCAGGAGCAGGACTTTCGGGCGCAGGACGAGGGCGCGCGCAATCGCGACGCGCTGCTGCTGACCGCCGGATAGGGAGATGACCTCGCGGCGTTCAAAGCCCTTTAAGCTCACGATTTCAAGCATTTCGAGTACGCGCGCGGAAATCTCGCCTTTCGACAGCGCGGGCTTTAACATTCTGAGCCCGAAAGCGACGTTTTCAAACACGTCGAGGTGCGTGAACAGCGCGTATTTCTGGAAAACCGTATTGACGGAACGCTTGTGCGGCGGGACATCATTAATCCTCACACCGTCGAAGAAGACGTCTCCCGAAGTGGGCTTCTGGAAACCGCCGATAATCCGGAGCGTCGTCGTCTTGCCGCAGCCGGATGGTCCGAGTAATGTGAGGAATTCTTTGTCATTAATTGAAAGCTCGATGTTGTTCAAAACAACCTCACCGTCAAACGCCATAGTGCAACCGCTAAGGCGAATTAACTCTTTTGCCATTTATCAACAACCTTTCATTCTGAAAATATCAGTGAAGATACTATACAGACTATACGGGGAAATGTCAACAAAAACTTTCACTTGTATTTCTGTAAAAAAGTGGTATAATGGACGGCAATTGAAATTAGGAGAGGTGTACCCGTGGAATCAATCAAATGGGTTTGGGAAAACCTGAAAGGCTTCCGAAAGCGATATATTCTGTGCTTCGTAATCTCGATGATCGTGCCGCTGTTTATGCTGATTAACCCGACGTTTCAGCGCACGCTCATCGACCGCGTACTCACGGGCGGAGAGATTGAATTGCTCGTTCCGACGGTCTTAACAATGTGTGTCGTGACATTTATCCGCAGTTTGCTCAACTATTCCTCCGTCGCGCTCGTGGAGGCGAGCTCCCTCGGACTCGTGTACAACCTGCGAATGAAAATTTACCGGCACTGGCAAAAACAGGATATGAAATTCTTTTCCGACAACACGGCGGGCGACCTGATGACAATTATGACGTCGGACATTGATATGGTTCGCCACAACCTCGTTTTCGTGTTCCGCCAGATTGTATCGAGCGTGATTCTCTTCCTCGCGGCGGCGACGTACTACTTTATAATGAACTGGAAGTTCGCACTCGCGATGATCGCGCTCACGCCGTTTATCTTCCTCGCGACATATATCTACCGCAGCAAGGTAAAGACGATTTATAAGGAGCTGCGCAAGCGTCTCTCGCGCCTGAACACGGACGCGCAGGAGAATATCGAGGGCAACCGCGTCGTCAAGGCGTTCGCGAACGAGTACCACGAGATTGAAAAGTTCAACGAGAAATCAGACTCATTCCGCGTGCAGAACCTTGAAGCGCAGTACATCTGGCTGCGATTCTTCCCGATCATCGAGGGACTTGCGCAGTCGATGTCGGTCACGACGCTGCTCGTCGGCGGCATCCTGATGATGCAGGGACCGGGCGTACTCTCACCCGGCGAATTTATGGCGTTCAACTCGCTCTCGTGGGCGGTGACGGAGCCGTTCCGCCAGCTCGGACAGCTCTTCAATGACTTACAGCGTTTCTTCGCCTCCGCGACGAAGATTATGTCCGTACTCGAAGAGAAACCTGAGGTTCAGAACGCGGCGGACGCAATCGTCACGGGCGCGAAGTTCAAGGGCGAGATTGAGTTCCGCAACGTCGGCTTCGCGTTCGGTGACAATCCGGTACTCAAAGACGTGAGTTTTCACATCAGACCGGGCGGCACGCTCGCCCTTATGGGCGAAACCGGCAGCGGCAAGAGCCTGATTGCAAACCTCGTTTCGCGCTTTTACGACGTGGATTCCGGTGAAGTCCTTGTTGACGGGCGCAACGTGCGCGAGTGGGACCTGACGACACTGCGGAGCAATATCGGAATGACGACGCAGGAGGTGTTCCTGTTCTCCGACACGGTGGACGGCAACATCGCCTACGGCAACTTTGACCTGCCGGAGGAGGACGTGAAGCGCAACGCGGAGATTGCCGCCGCGCAGTTCATCAACCAGATGCCGGAGCAGTACAACACCATCGTCGGCGAACGCGGCGTCGGGCTTTCCGGCGGACAGAAACAGCGCATCGCGCTCGCCCGCGCCCTCGCAATCCGGCCGTCGATTCTGATACTTGATGATACGACCTCCGCCGTCGATATGGAGACGGAGAAGTACATTCAGGAGCAACTCGAAACGCTCGATTTCTCCTGTACGAAGCTCATTATCGCGCAGCGCATTTCGTCCGTGCGAAAAGCGGACGTGATTCTGCTGTTGGAGGACGGCGTTATCGCCGAGAGCGGTACGCACGAGGAACTGATTGCGCGGCGCGGCAAGTATTACGAGCTGTGGCGCATTCAGGCCGGCGTGGACGAGGCGGACGAGGCCCGCATTGCGGAACTGAACGCCAAGAACGCCGCCGCGGCGAAAGGGGGTGCGTTCTAATGGCGCAACGCAATAAATACGACATCGACGAACGCTTGGAATCCCCGTTTTCGTTAAAGCACCTCAAACGCAGCTTCATCTACATACGCCGCCACATCAAGAAAATGTCGGTCGCGTTCTTCGCGTCGATTGTGTCGAGTATACTCGCGCTGTCGATACCGAAAATCCTCGAATATATGCTTGACCACACGATCGGCACCGCCGCGAATCCGGGGACGCACAGCGTAAACGAACTCGTCACGCTCGCGTGTATGTCCGCCGTCGCGATAATCATCAGTATATTCCTCAACCGACTGCGCGCAAAGCTGATGACGGAGGTCGGTCAGGACATCATCTTTGAGATACGCAGCGAACTGTTCACGCATATGCAGGCTCTGCCGTTCTCCTACTACGACAACCGGCCGCACGGCAAAATCCTCGTACGCGTGGTTCAGTACGTCAATTCCGTGTCGAATATGCTCTCAAACGGCATCATCGACTTCATTCTGGAGATTTTCAACCTCGTTTTCATCATCGTGTTTATGATGTTTACGAGCGTGCGCCTGTCGCTCGTCGTGCTGGCGGGATTGCCGGTGCTGTTTATCGTGATGTTCTCGATTAAGCCGGCGCAACGCCGCGCGTGGCAGGATGTCTCCAACAAAAACTCAAACCTGAACGCCTACGCCGCCGAGAGTATCAACGGAATGCGCATCACACAGATTTTCACGCGTGAGAAGAAGAACGAAGAAATTTTCGAGACGCTCGCTATGAAGTCGCGCAAATCGCACTTCCGCGCAGGGCTGATCGCGAACCTCGTCCAGCCGGCGGTTGACAACATCTCGCAGATTATTTTCAGCTTCCTGTACGTTGTGGGAATCCTCTGGGTCGGCAAGAGCGACCCCGTGACCTTCGGCGTCATCTTCGCAATGGGCAACTATTCGTGGCGGTTCTGGCAGCCGATTTCCCGCCTGTCGAACATCTACAACGACTTTCTGAATACAATCGCGTACCTTGAACGCATCTTTGAGACGATGGACGAACCGATTCTCATCGGCGACGCGGAGGCGGCGTACGAGCTGCCGGAGATCGTCGGCGAGGTCACGTTTGACCACGTGACGTTCGGCTACGACGACAACACGACTGTGCTGGACGACCTGTCGTTCACGATTAAGCCCGGTATGTCCGTCGCGCTCGTCGGACCGACGGGAGCCGGCAAGACGACGATTGTAAACCTGCTCTCGCGCTTTTACGACGTGACGGGCGGCAGCATTAAAATCGACGGTCACGACGTTTCAAAGGTCACGCTGCATTCCCTGCGAAACCAGATGGGCATTATGCTGCAAGACAGCTTCATATTCTCCGGCACGGTCGCGGAAAATATCCGCTACGGGCGGCTCGACGCGACGCAGGAGGAGATTGAGGCGGCGGCTGCCGTCGTCCACGTGGACGAATTCGTCGAGAAAATGGAGGACCGCTACGAGAGCGAGATTAAGGAGAACGGCGGGCGGCTCTCGCAGGGGCAGAAACAGCTCCTCGCGTTCGCGCGGACAATCATCGCCGACCCGAAAATCCTGATTCTCGACGAGGCGACAAGCTCGATTGACACGAAAACGGAGCTTTACGTCCAGGAGGGCATAAACCACCTGCTGTCGAACCGCACGAGCTTCATCATCGCGCACCGGCTGTCCACAATCCGCGAATGCGACCGCATAATGTACATCAAGGACGGCGGAATAACCGAGTACGGAACGCACGACGAATTGATGACAAAACGCGGCGACTACTACCAGATGTATACGGCGCAGCTTTTGGATCTGTAAACTCAATATCAACTTGTGACTGCGGCTTTTTTAGTACATAAAAGAGCCGCAGTATGCTTGCCGCGAAGTTAAAAATCTCCGTGAACGCGACCATAAACAGGTATCCCGCGACGCCGTAACGCGGCAGCAGGAACCACACCAAAACCACGCTCACGAGCGAATCCGCGATGTTCACGCCCATAACGTAGACCTGCTCGCCGAGGCCGCGCATAATCCCGTCCGTCACGCTGTCGAGGTACATAACCGGCATCAGCCACGCGAGGATACGCAGGAACTTTCCGATCTCCGCGCTCTTGTAAATCCACATTCCGAGGTTGTCGGACAGCCCGATCATCAGTGTCATCATCGCGACGGAAAACAGCAGACAGTACGTCAGCGACTTGCGGACGAGCATATTTATTTTCGTCCACTCGCCGCGCACCTGCGCGTCCGTGAGTTCGGGGACGATCAACTCCGCGAAGGACGTGAAAACCGCCGACGGAAACATAATTATCGGCAACGCCATTCCGTGAACCGTGCCGTAGTCGGCGAGAGCTTTATCGGCCGACGCGCCGGACTTGCGGAAGCCGCGCGGGACGAGCATATGCTGCAAGGTGTTCAGCGCGGTCCGCGCGTACGCGGAAACCGCGAGCGGCAGGGCGATACCGAACATTCGCCGCGTCATTCCCACGGCGTCCGCAGCCCGTCGGCGGATTTTCATTTTGCGACGCTCCGCGAGGTACAGAATTAAAAGCATAAAAAACGACGTGATTTCGCCGACGACGCCGCCGGCGACGATGATTGCGCACGAGGCTTCAAGGCTGTGATTCGCCGACGCGGACAGCGCGAGGACAATCACGCCAATGCGGATAAATTGTTCGATAATGTTCACCGATGCGGACTTGATTACGCGGCAGACGGCGGTGAAATACCCCTCCAAAACCGCCGTGAGCGCGAACGGCAGCAGACTGCACGACAGCACGCGGAGCGACAGCTCCGTCCGCGCGTCGCCGATCCACTTCGAGCTGATTAACGGTGCGCCGAACCACAGCGCGACAGACGCCGCCGCGCCGAAACACAGCGCGTAGACGATACACCGCTTCATCGCGGCGGCGACGCCGGATTCGTTGTTCGCGCCGAGTTCCATTGAAACGAGCCGCGTCGCGGCGAAGCGTATTCCGGAGATTGCGAAGGTCGCGGCGAGCATTGAAACGGACATTATGAGCTGAAACAATCCGATACCGGACGCGCCGATTTTTCTCGTCAGCCAGACCTGAAACGCCATTCCCACGCCGCGCATAAGCAGCGCGGTCGCGGTCAGCAGCGCGGTATTCCAGAGCATTTTCTTTGTGCGCGACATTTAACCACCACTTTCCTTGTCCCAATATATGTGTGTCCGCGCGCAACAAGTCCGATAAATTTTCCTTGACCTTTGTCGCTTGGACATATATAATAAATTTGGTATTTTATATAGGTAGGAGCATACTGATGATTTCATCGAAAATGACGAAGCTCGCGCAGAATAACAGCGTTATCCGCGCGATGTTTGAAGAGGGCAACCGGCTTGCCGCCGAATACGGCCGCGAGAACGTGTTTGATTTCTCGCTCGGCAATCCGAATTTCGCGCCGCCCGAAGCGGTGAAAAACGCGCTGATTGACGTGCTGAACAGCACCGAACCGACGGAGATACACGGCTATATGTCCAATGCGGGCTTTCCCGCCGTGCGCGCCGCCGTCGCAAAGTCACTGAACCGCAGGCACGGGACGGCGTTCACGGAAAACAATATAATTATGTCCGTCGGCGCGGCCGGCGGCCTTAACGTCGCGCTGAAAACCCTGCTGAACCCCGGCGACGAGGTTATCGCGCTCGCGCCGTACTTCGTCGAGTACGGGAATTACGTCAACAACTACGACGGGACGCTCGTCGTCGTCCCCGCGAACCCGCCGGCGTTCCAGCCGAACGCTGACGCGCTCGCCGCGGCGGTCACGCCGAAAACCAAGGCGGTGATTATCAACACGCCGAACAACCCGACGGGCGTTATCTATTCCGAAACCTCGCTGAAAGCCGTTGCCGCAGTCCTCGAAGCGAAGCAAAAGGAGTACGGCACGTCGATCTACATCATCTCCGACGAGCCGTACCGCGAACTCGCCTACGACGGCGTTCCGGTGCCGTATGTCACGCAGTTCTACCGCAACACGATCGTCGGCTACTCGTGGTCAAAGTCGCTCTCGCTCCCCGGAGAACGCATAGGATACCTCGCAGTTCCGGGCGAGATTGACGATTATTCGCTGATTTTTGAGGCAGCGTCGATCGCGACGCGCGTTCTCGGATTCGTCAACGCGCCGAGCCTGATTCAGCTCGCCGTCGCGCGCTGCCTCGACGAGGACACGAACCTCGCGGGGTAC
Source organism: Oscillospiraceae bacterium (assembly GCA_031261745.1). GTDB lineage: Bacteria > Bacillota > Clostridia > Oscillospirales > Oscillospiraceae > JAIRRO01. Next base: position 9,829 of record JAISJC010000016.1, on the reverse strand, counting down.
GACGAGAACCGCAAATTACTTTATGACGGTCTGACGAAGCTCGGATTCGAGTGCGTGAAGCCCGACGGCGCGTTCTATATGTGGGTCAAAGCACCCGACGGCGACGACAAGGCGTTCGCGATAGCCGCGAAAAAGTACAATATCCTGTTCGTACCGGGGACCTCGTTCGCGGGGGCGGGCTATGTGCGGATCGCGTACTGCGTCGCGAAAGCGACGATTGAAAACTCAATGGCGGGGTTCGCAAAGCTCGCGAAAGAATACGGATTGGGGAAATAACAATGGACGACAAGAAAATAATCCTCTCAGGCATTAAGCCGTCGGGAGAACTCACTCTCGGCAGTTACATCGGCGCGATCAAAAACTGGGTGGAGCTGTCCGACGAGTATGAGTGTTACTATATGCTCGCGGATATGCACGCAATAACCGTGCGTCAGGAACCCGCAGAGCTTCGCCGGCGCACGCTTGAACAGCTGGCGCAGTACATCGCGTGCGGTCTTGACCCCGAAAAAAACACGATTTTCATTCAGTCGCACGTCCCCGCTCACGCGGAACTCGGCTGGGTGCTGTCGTGCTATACGATGTTCGGCGAGCTGTCCCGAATGACGCAGTTCAAGGACAAATCCGCGAAAAATGAGGAGAATATCAACGCGGGGCTGTTCACCTACCCGTCGCTGATGGCGGCGGATATACTCGTCTATCAGGCGGATTTGGTTCCCGTCGGCGACGACCAGAAACAGCACGTCGAGATTTGCCGCGACATCGCCGTGCGCTTCAACGGAATCTACGGCGAGACGTTCAAACTTCCGGAGCCGTTTATCCCGAAAGCAGGCGCGCGGATTATGAGCCTTCAAGAACCGCAAAACAAGATGTCGAAGTCCGAGCAGGACTCAGGCGGCTGCATCTGCATTTTAGACAAGCCGGAGAGCATTTTGCGCGCTTTCAAGCGCGCCGTAACGGACAGCGAAACCGAGGTCCGCTACGACCCGAAAGCGAAGCCCGGCGTGTCGAATCTGATGCAGATTTACGCCGTCTGCGCGGGAAAAACCTTCGCGGAGATTGAGGCTGAATTTTCAGGAAAAGGCTACGGAGACCTCAAGGCGACCGTCGGCGAAGCCGTCGTTGAGACGCTGCGCCCGATTCGTGAGGAGGCGGCGCGGCTGCTGTCCGACAAGGCGTATTTGGAGCAGATTTACAAGAACGGCGCAGAGCGCGCCGCCCGCGCGGCGAACCGCACCGTGCAAAAGGTGTACAAAAAGGTCGGATTTGTGGGGAAATGAAATGGTAGTTAACCAAATCTATATCAACGTCGCGCTCGCGTTTATTGCGGCGATTGTCATCGCGTTCGCGGCGACGCCGATTGTCCGCGCCTTTGCGAACCGCGTGGGTGCGATTGACGTGCCGCGCGACGCGACGCGCGTACACGACCACCCGATTCCGCGCCTCGGCGGGCTTGCGATTTTCCTTGGGTTTCTGTTCGCCGTCGTGCTGTTCGCCGACGTGTCTAAGCCCGTTCAGGGGATGCTGCTCGGCGCGGTTGTGATTGTGATTTCGGGCGTAATCGACGACATTACGCCGTTGAAGTGGTACCTCAAATTGCTGTTTCAGCTGCTCGCCGCGGGCATCGCCGTCTATCACGGCATTGTGGTGAATGCGGTGTCGAACCCCAACGTCTTTTCGTCGTCGGAGATTCTCGCGTTTGGCTCGCTCGCGATTCCGATCACGGTGCTGTGGATCGTCGGCATCACGAACGCCGTGAACCTGATTGACGGATTAGACGGTCTCGCGTGCGGCGTTTCGGGGATTTCCAGCGTGACTATGCTCGTCATCGCGCTGCTTGTGAGCGATTTGAATATCGCGGTCATCACCGCCGCCCTCGCGGGGGCGTGCCTCGGCTTTCTGCCGTATAATATGAACCCCGCAAAGATTTTTATGGGCGACACGGGTGCGCTGTTGCTCGGCTTCGTGCTGTCCACCGTGTCGATTATGGGCCTGTTTAAGTTCTTTGCGATTATCTCGTTCGCGGTGCCGTTCCTCGCGCTCGGCCTGCCGCTGTTCGACACGGCGTTCGCCTTTATCCGCAGGATTTCCAAGGGGCAGCACCCGATGCACCGCGACCGCGGACACTTCCACCACCGCCTGATTGATATGGGACTGAGCCAGAAACAGGCCGTCGCGATTTTATACGCAATCTCCGGCATTCTCGGCCTTTCGGCCGTCGTAATCACGACCTCCGGCGAGGTTCGCGCGGTTATCGTCGTGATTGCGCTGCTTGTCGCGGGTATAGTCGGAATCTCAATTCTCGGTAAGCGGCACGGAAAGAAACACGACGACGAAGAGGATAAACTGTGAAACAGCGAATGTTTGAGATTACCGTCGCGGGACTGATATTCGCGACGGCGGTGATTTGCGTGGCGTTCCTGCTGCTCGGCTCGCGGGACGCGCAGATTGTGATTCCGCTGCCGACTGCCGCTGCGACGGACGCGGTCGTCACGGCCGGCGCGCCGGGCGGAGCGGAGGCGATTGCCGTCACGAAAACGACGGTGCAGAACGTGATTGCGACGCTTGCGCGGCCGAATGTTTACTCGCGCGATATTATGGTTGAGCGGTTTTGGAACGGCGGCAACGCCGTGTCGAACTTCAACGTCGCGATTTTCAACAAATCCGCGCTGCTGAAAACCACATCGGGCGGCACCGAAAAGAACGTCATAGTCACGGAAAACGCGACGTACATCTGGTACGCCGGCGACCGCGAGCCGTTCGTGTATTCGGGCGAAGCCTCGTCGGACGAGTTTTCGATGATCCTCACGTACGAGGACATTCTCTCACTCGACAAGTCGGAAATCCTCGACGCGGCTTTTGTCACGACGAACGGCGTTCCGGAAATTTCGGTGATGTACGCCACGGGCGAGCTGGGCTACGTCACGGAATGCCGCGTATCCGTGGAACTCGGATTGCTTGTGGAGGCGGAGGTTTACGACGGCGACACGCTCATTTACAGGATGTCCGCGAGCGAAGCGAACCTTGACGAGCCGACGGCGCAATTCAGATTGCCAAACGGAGAAATCGCGGAATAACATTTAATATTCAGGGGGTAAACCAAATGCCGAACGCACCGTACAGAAGAGATATTGAGCCGCTTTGTGATTACTGTCGCCACGGCACGCAGATCGGAAACGACGAGATTGCCTGCCTGAAACGCGGGTTCTCCCGCGTCGGCGAGCATTGCGCGAAGTTCCGCTATGACGCGGCAAAGCGCGTTCCGGAGGTGCGGGAAAAGCCCGACACCTCGGAATTTGAACAGGAGGACTTTGAGTTATAGCGTCTGCGATTCCCGACAAAATCCCGCTCAAATTTGAGCGGGATTTAATCTTGCACAAATCGGCGGCGCGCGAATATAATAGGCGTAGTTAAGCATCACGCGAAGGGAGCGAAACATAATGTCTGATTTTAATATAACGGACGCGAAAATCGCGGCAAAGCGGCCGGAGCTTGAAAAACTTGCGAATTCGACGGACGGAAAACGCGTCAAGGAGCTGCTCGGCGGCGACAAAATCGAGCAGGCGGCGAAAAGAGGTGATATCGCGGCGATTGCCGCCGCGCTGCAAACCGCGCTGAAAACCGAGGAGGGCGCGCGGCTTGCGAATCAACTGCGGGAGCTGATGAAATGAGCGACTTTGAGGATAATCTGAATAAGGTGCTGGCCGACCCCGCGCAGATGGAAAAGCTCGCGGAAATCGCCAAGAGCTTTATGGGCGGCTCCGGCGGCGAAGTTGCGGCGGGGGAGACCGCGCCGTCGCCGATCGGGAACCTCGACCCGAAGATGCTCGGCGTAATCGGCAAGCTGATGGGCGAATATAACGCGGGCAGCGACAAGCAGGCGTTGCTGGCGGCAATCTCGCCGTACCTGAAAGATTCGCGCCGGTCTAAAATAGAGCAGGCGGCGCAGATGGCGAAACTGGCGAGGCTCGCGAAGCTCGCGATGACGGAATTCGGAGGCGGATTATGACAAGATACATAGGTAATTCGGGGAGATTCTATCGTGTCAACGACGCGGAAAGCACGACGCAAAACGCCGCCGAGACAGAGATTCTCGGCGGCACAGGCGGTTTATTCGGCGTCCACGGCGGCGGATTAAATCTGCCGTTCGGTTTGGAATTTGCGGATATTGCGCTGTTATTGCTGTTTTTGTTTCTGTATTTGGAGAGCGGGGACTGGGAATTTTTGATTATCGTCGCGTTCCTCGCGGTCAGCGCGTTCGGTAAGAACGGCTGAGAAGCGTAATTTAAGGCTCGCGGGATAAAAACCTGCGCAGTTTTGAGAGCAGATCCTCAAAATCAATGGGCTTGCCGATGTGGTCGTTCATACCGACGGCGAGGCACCGCTCCACATCCTCGCGAAAGACGTTAGCCGTCATAGCGACGATCGGAATCTGATTCTTGACGCCGTTTTCCGCTTCAAGTTTACGGATACTGCGCGTCGCCTCGTAGCCGTCCATTTCCGGCATCTGCAAGTCCATAAGTATCATATTATAGCGGTCGGGGTTTTCGCGGTAAAGGGCGAGTGCCTGCACGCCGTTTTCCGCGCTGTCAATCTTGATTCCGGTGGATTCAAGCAACGCGATCACAATCTCGCGGTTAATGTCCACGTCGTCAACGAGCAGGATATGCCACGCCGAAAAATCATTGAGATCAGCGTCGTCGGTGTCGCCGTCCGCGGAACTGTCGGCTTGCGTGTCTGCCGGCTCCCAATCCTCCGTGCGCAAAAGCTGAACGCGGAAAGAGAAAACTGAGCCGCTGTTCGGTATTGAATCCACCCAAATCTCGCCGCCCATCAGTTCGACGATGGACTTTGAAATCGAAAGACCGAGACCGGTGCCACCGTACTTGCGCGCGGTGCTGTTATCCGCCTGCACAAAGGAGGAGAACAGCCGTGCCTTCTGCTCCTCGGTAATGCCGATGCCCGTGTCCGAAATATCGACGCGAATCGTGCAGATGCCGTCCTCTTCCTTTTCAAGCTCTGCGAGGAGCTTGATTTCGCCCCCGTCGGGAGTGAATTTAATCGCGTTGTTTATCAGGTTGGCGATGACCTGCGCGAGCCGCTGCTGATCACCGTAGAGAACCTCCGGAATATTTTCGTCAATCTTATCTTCAAAATTCTGCTGCTTCTCATCCAGGCGGAATTGAATAATATTCACGATGTTATCGACGGTATCGGTGAACCGGAACTTGACGGGAGAGAGTTCGAGCTTATTCGCGCCGATCTTGGAAATATCCAGAATGTCGTTGATAACGCCGAGTAAATGCGAGGACGCGGCGTCGATTTTGGCGAGGCAATAGTCCTTTTTCTCCACGTCGCTCGTGCCGAGCGCGATGGCCGTCATACCCGTAATCGCGTTCATTGGCGTGCGCATTTCGTGGCTCATATTCGCGAGGAAGTCGGACTTTGCCTCGCCCGCGGCCTCGGCTTTTTTTGTTTCCAGAACATAAAGCGCGTTCTGGAACTTGATGACGAAGCCGATAAACAGTCCCGCCACGAGAATGGACGCGATGCTGTCAACAATCCGCTGGACCTTATCTATCTGATAGACGAAATTGGGGTGAAAGAATTCGATGACATAGCAGGCGATGACAAGCGCGATATGCGTGGAGATCATAATGGCGAAAGGCTTGCCGTGCGAGAGCAGGAATATCGTCATAATACTGAGGACAAAGTAGGCGTTCATACCGCTTCCGACGCCGCCGTTAGTGAAAAAAACGACGGGGAACAGAATATCCGCGAGCAGAATCAAAACGAACCAGACGCTCACCGCACTGTAAAAATGAAAACGATTGACAAGGATAAACAACCCGACAATACCGGAAAGCATCATAAACATAGCGATAATCGGGATAAAAGGCACACCCTCAATAAACCGCGCAATCAAGGATATGGTAGTGGATAAGGTCCCGCAGAAGCAGACCATATTCAATACCCTGGCATCGAAGGGCAGCCTATCCGAAAGTATATAGTGCTGTAATACCTTTTTTATCGTTTTCATAACCTGCTCAATGTCACTCCCACTCTATCGTTGCGGGCGGCTTATCCGTCACATCGTATACCACACGGGAGACGCCGCGCACGTTGTTCACAATCTCTTTGGACGCGCCGCGCAGGATTGCCGGCGACAGCTCCGAATACTCGCACGTCATAAAATCCGTCGTGTACACGGCGCGCAGCGCGATCGTGTACCCGTGCGTGCGGAAATCGCCCATCACGCCGACGCTTTTTGTGTCTGTCAGCACGGCGAAATACTGGTCCGGACGGCGTTTCAGCTTGCCCTTATCGACTTTTTCGCGGAAAATCGCGTCGGCCTGCCGCAGCGTATCCGCTTTCTCCTTCGTAATGTCGCCGATTATGCGGACCGCAAGGCCGGGACCGGGGAACGGCTGCCGCTCCGTAAGCGACTTCGGCAGTCCGAGTTCCCGACCGAGCGCGCGAACCTCGTCCTTGAACAGCCCGCGCAGCGGCTCGACAAGTTCCGTAAACGTCATATCTTTCGGCAATCCGCCGACGTTGTGGTGCGATTTTATCGTCGCGGATTCGTTCGCGCCGCTCTCCACCACGTCGGGATAAATCGTCCCCTGCGCGAGGAAGCGAATCGTGCCGTATTGCTTTTTGAGTTTTTTCGCCTCGTCCTCAAACACGCGGACAAATTCCTCACCGATGATTTTCCGCTTCGTTTCGGGGTCGCTCACGCCCTCTAATTTTGAAAGAAACCGCATCTCCGCGTCCACGGGATGAAAATCCACGCGGTTGCGGAACGCCGCGTCAATCTCTGCGCCCTCGTTTTGACGCATTAAGCCGTGATCCACGAAAATACAGTGGACGTGTCCGGGAATCGCCTCCGCGAGCAGCGCGGCGCACACGGATGAATCCACGCCGCCGGACAACCCAAGCAGGACGTGTTCATCGCCGACCTGAGCGCGCAGCTCCGCGACCATACGGGCGCGGTAGCCGGCGATGTCATAGTCGCCGACGGCTCCGCAGACGTTGTAGAGAAAGTTGCGTATCATCGCCGTGCCGTTCGGCGTGTTCTCAACCTCAGGATGGAACTGCGTCGCGTAAATGCGGCGGTTCTCGTTCGCCATCGCGGCGTTCGTACAGGTCTGCGTGAACGCGGTCGATGTGAAGCCGTCCGGTAATTTCGTGACCTGATCGGTGTGCGACATCAGCCCGATTTGCGGCAAGCTCGCCAGTCCGCTGAAAATCGGGGAGGCGGGTTCGATTGTCATCTTTGTGCGTCCGTATTCGCTTGAAACGCAGGGCGAAACCTCGCCGCCGAGCGTGTAAGCAATGAGCTGCATTCCGTAGCATATCCCAAGAACGGGAATGCCGAGGTCAAACAAACCCGCGTCGCAGCGCGGCGAGCCGTCGCGGTACACGCTGTCGGGTCCGCCCGTCAGAATGATCCCGATTGGTGAGATCTTTTTTATCTCACTAAGAGACGTGCGCCCCGGTTTTATCTCCGAGGCGACACGACACTCGCGCACGCGGCGCGCAATTAATTCCTTATACTGCCCACCGAAATCGAGGACAAGCACGAGTTGATTTGCCATAGTTCACTACCTTTTTGCGATTTTATTTGACGCGAACGGTGACGACGGCGGTCTTGTCGCCGACGGTGATTGTGAGTTTTGACGTGCCTTTTTTCAGCATCGTGACCTTGGCGGAAATCCCGTTAACGTCGGGAACGGCGTCGAACACGGTCGCGTCCGCGCTCTCCCAAACGGGTTTCAGCCCCTCAATGCCGTCGGGTGTGAGTTTGGCTTTAAGCGTCAGCGTTTCTCCGACTTTTGCGGATATATCGTAGTTCCCGCTGTCCTTGTCCTTGACAAGTTCCGTGCCGCTGTACGTGATTTTCACGGATTCGAGTACGGGAGCCGGCGTTTCAACCGGAGGCGTCGGCGTCTCCTCCGGCGGTGTGTAATCGGGGTTCTCGACTATCGTGTTGTCGTCGGAGCCGGGGACATTCGACGTAATATCAGAAGGCGGAGTCGGATCGGGATTCTCTGACTCGTTCTTCACGCTCGTGAAGAGCAAAACCGCCGTTGCGGCGAGGATAATTATGAGGAAGATAATGCCGATGATCATCTTGCCCTTGATGTCGTCGCGGTCTCCGGAGTGCTTGCCCGCGGCACCGCGCCGCGCGCCGCAATACGGGCAGCGCGTTCTCAAAGCCGAATAGTGCTTGTCGCACCGGCCGCACTTAACGTCTGTAATCAATGCCATTGGAGGTACCTCCTATTTCTCTACAATTGACTTCGTATCGCGTGCGATAACGAGTTCTTCATTTGTCGGGATAATAAAAACTTTCACCGAGGAGTCGGGCGTTGAAATATCAATCTGCTTGCCGCGCGTCTTGTTCTTTTCGGCGTCAATTTTGACCCCGAAGCCGGACAGCTGATTCGCGACGGATTCGCGCAGCTCCGCGGAGTTTTCACCCAGACCGGCCGTGAAAACAATCGCATCCGCGCCGCCGAGGACGGCGAAGTAGCTGCCGATGTATTTCGCGACATTGTAGCGGAACACGTCAAGCGAGAGTGCCGCGCGGTGATTGCCCTCGTGCGCCGCGCCCTCAATGTCGCGGAAATCGGACGACACACCTGAGATGCCGAGAACGCCGGATTTTTTGTTGAGTATATCGAAAATTTCCTCGCGGGAAAGTCCCTCGTGGTTCGCGACAAATTCGATAATCGCGGGGTCGATGCTGCCGGAGCGGGTACCCATCGGAAGCCCTTCGAGCGGCGTTAAACCCATCGTAGTATCAACGCATTTGCCGTCGAGAATCGCGGCGATAGACGAGCCGTTTCCGAGGTGGCAGGTGATGATTCTGCTGTTCTTCTTGCCGCCGAGCATCTTAATCGCTTCGCCGGAGACATAGCGGTGGCTTGTCCCGTGGAAGCCGTAACGGCGGACGTTGTACTTCGTGTAATATTCATAAGGAATCGCATAGATATACGCCTTTTCGGGCATCGTCTGATGAAACGCCGTGTCGAAAACCGCGACCTGCTTCACGCCGGGCATTACTTTCTGGCACGCGCGGATTCCCATCAGATTCGCGGGGTTGTGGAGCGGGCCGAGCGGCACATTGTCCTCAATCGCGGAGATAACGGCGTCGTCAATCAGGACGCTTTCGCTGAACTTCTGACCGCCGTGGAGAACGCGGTGACCGACCGCGCCGATCTCGTTAAGATCGGAAACCACGCCGTATTCCGCGCTCGCGAGTTTTTCCAGTACGGCGGCGATGGCTTCGGAGTGCGTCGGCAGGTCGATGTCCTCTTCGTAAACGGGCTTGCCGCCGACGAGCGGCGAGTGTTTCAGATGTCCGTCAATGCCGATGCGCTCGCACTGACCTTTCGCGATGACCGTCTCGGTTTTCATATCGAAGAGCTGGTATTTTAGCGAAGAACTGCCTGCGTTGATGATGAGAACATTCATAATATATAATGACCCCTTGAAATAATTTTGTCTTTGCGATACAATACGTGAATAACAATACACCCTATAATAATCCTTTTTCCCGCAAATATCAAGCGAAAAATTGTAAAATTGTGAAAATGTGTGTAATATGAAGAAAATTGCCGTAATCTGCGAACTCAATCCGCCGCATTCCGGACACGAAAAACTCGTCGAGGAAGTGCGTAAAACCTATTCCGACTGCGCGGTTATCGCCGTGATGTCGGGGACTTTCGTCCAGCGCGGCGAACCCGCAATCTACCCCAAGCACGTCCGTGCGGCGGCCGCGCTCGATATCGGCTTTGACCTCGTAATCGAGCTGCCGGCCGCGCTC
>JAISJC010000011.1 GCA_031261745.1 Oscillospiraceae bacterium | reverse complement strand
GTGACCGTTCTCGGCGACATCGGCTGCTATACGCTCGGCGCGGCGGCACCGCTCACCGCGATTGACACGACCATCTGTATGGGCGCGTCCGTCTCCGGTCTGCACGGCTTCACGCACGCGGAGGGGAACGCGGCGGCGGCAAAGTCCGCCTGCGTCATCGGCGATTCGACGTTTATGCACTCCGGCGTGACAGGGCTAATCAACATCGCCTACAACGGCGGCAGCTCGACCGTCATTATATTAGACAACTCAATAACCGGTATGACGGGACACCAGCAGAACCCGACGACGGGGCTGAATATCAAAGGCGACCCCGCGGGCAAAATCGACCTCGAAGCACTCTGCCGCGCCGTCGGAATCAACCGCGTGCGCGTCGTGGACCCGTACAACCTCGCGGAATGCGACGCGGCGGTAAATGAGGAAACGGCCGCGGACGAGCCGTCCGTCATCATCTCGCGCCGCCCGTGCGCGCTGCTGAAAACCGTGAAGGCGAAGCCGCCGCTCTCGGTGGACGCGGAAAAGTGCAAAAAGTGCAAGGCGTGTATGAAAATCGGCTGTCCCGCAATCAGTATGACGGACGCGGGAGCCGTGATTGACGCGACGCTCTGCGTCGGGTGCGGCGTCTGCACACAGCTGTGTAAATTCGACGCGTTTACGGGGGTGACGGAATGAACACAAAGAACATTATGATTGTCGGCGTCGGCGGACAGGGGAGCCTTTTAGCGAGCCGCCTGCTCGGAAATCTGCTGATGAACGAGGGCTTTGACGTGAAGGTCAGCGAGGTTCACGGAATGAGCCAGCGCGGCGGCAGCGTCGTGACGTATGTGCGTTACGGCGACAAGGTTTTCTCGCCGCTGATTGACGAGGGCGGCGCGGACGTCATCGTGTCGTTCGAGCTGCTTGAAGCCGCGCGGTGGTTAAAATTCCTGAAACCCGGCGGGCAAATCGTCACGAACACGCAGAAAATCGACCCGATGCCCGTCATCACGGGTGCGACGCAGTACCCCGAAGATTTAGCCGCGAAAATGACGGCGGCGGGGGCGAACGTGGACGCGTTCGACGCGCTCTCGCTCGCCACCGAGGCGGGTTCGTCAAAGGCGGTGAATATCGCGCTTATGGGACGGCTGTCGAAGTATTTCGACTTCCCCGACGCGGCGTGGGACAAGGCGTTGGAGGAGGTCGTCCCCGCAAGATTCTTGGAGATGAACAAAAAAGCGTTTGAATTGGGTAAAAAATAAATTTTCATAAAAGGTTGTGTTTCCAATGGGCAATTATTTCCACGAACACGAAGAGACAATGGGTCGCGAAGAGATGCGGGCGTTACAGTCCGAGCGGCTCGCCGAGCAGGTCGCGCACGCTTACAAAAACGTGCCGTACTACCGCGAATTGATGGACAAGCACGGCGTAAAACCCGCGGACGTCAAGTCGATTGACGACCTGCACAAGCTCCCGTTCATCAGCAAGGACGATTTGCGCGAGGCGTATCCGTACGGTCTGCTGGCGGTGCCGCTCGAAGACTGTGTGCGCATCCAGTCCACGTCGGGGACGACCGGACGCCGCGTCGTCGCGTTCTACACGCAGGAGGACGTTGACCTCTGGGACGAGTGTTGCGCGCGCGCGATTGTCGCCGCCGGCGGCACGAAAAAGGACGTGGTTCACGTCTCCTACGGCTACGGACTGTTCACGGGCGGACCTGGACTGAACGGCGGTTCGCACAAGGTCGGTTCGCTGACGCTGCCGATGTCGTCCGGCAACACGGAGCGGCAGATCCAGTTTATGGTGGACCTCGAATCGACGATTCTCTGCTGCACGCCGTCCTACGCCGCGTACCTCGCGGAGACGATTCACGAGACGGGACAGCGCGACAAGATTAAGCTCAAAGCCGGCATTTTCGGCGCGGAGGCGTGGAGCGAGGAGATGCGCCGCCACATCGAGGAGCGGCTCGGCATCAAGGCCTTTGATATTTACGGACTGACGGAGATTTCCGGTCCGGGCGTGAGCTTTGAGTGCGAGGAACAGACGGGAATGCACGTCAACGAGGACCACTTTATCCCCGAAATTATCAACCCGATTACGGGCGAGGTCCTGCCCGACGGCGAAAAGGGCGAGCTGGTGTTCACGTCCATTTCCAAGAAGGCGTTCCCGCTGCTGCGGTACCGCACGCGCGACATCTGCGTGCTCACGCGCGAAAAATGCTCCTGCGGGCGCACGCTGATTAAGATGGCGAAGCCGATGGGACGTAGCGACGATATGCTCATTATCCGCGGCGTGAACGTGTTCCCAAGCCAGATCGAAACCGTGCTGATCAACTGCGGCTTTGAGGCGAACTATCAGCTGATTGTTGACCGCGTGAACTACTCCGACACGCTTGAAGTCAGGGTCGAGATGACGACGGATATGTTCTCCGACGAGGTGCGCAAAATGGAGGGGCTGGACAACGAGGTCGAGAGCAAGCTCAAATCAATGCTCGGCATTGCCGCAAAGGTCACGCTCGTCGCGCCGAAGTCAATCGCGCGCAGCGAAGGCAAGGCCGTACGCGTAATCGACAACCGCGGCGGCAAGCTGTAAGGAGGAAATTAAAATGGCAATTACACAATTATCGGTTTTCGTTGAAAACCGCCCCGGAAAGCTCGTCGAGGTCATCGAAACCCTCGGCACGGCGGGACTTGACCTGCGCGCGCTGTCCATTGCGGACACGGCGGATTACGGCGTTTTGCGCGTGATCGTCGATAAGCCGGACGCGGCGTTCCGCACGCTGACGGACGCGGGCTATGTCGTCAAGAGCAACGAGGTGCTGCCCGTCGCGATTGACGATACGCCGGGCGCGCTCGGCAAGCTGCTGCGGGTGCTGTCCGACGACGGGATTTCCGTCGAATACGTCTACGCGTTCGTCGCGCACGGCGAGAACAAGGCGTTCGTCATCGTCCGCGTCGAGGACAACGACGCGGCGGTTAAGACCCTCGCGAGGGCGGGGATTGCCGTCGCTGGCGACAAGGAGATTTATAATATCTGATTGAAACGCAGTGAAAAACCGCGCCCCCGATTCGGGGGCGCGGTTTTGCGTCCGCGCAAAAAACAACCGGCGGTTGGTTCGGCGCAAACGCGCGTCCGTTGCGAACAATCGGCGTTTGTGCTATGCTGTACGCATAGGGGAGGTGCGAAATGGAAAACGCAATCGGGAAAAACATTGCCGCGCTGCGAAAAGAGCGCGGCGTCAGGCAGGAGGAGCTGGCGAAGGCCGTCGGAATTTCGGCGCAGGCCGTGTCAAAATGGGAGGTCGGCGGAACGCCCGACGTTGAAATCCTGCCGAAAATCGCGGATTTCTTCGGCGTGTCAACGGACGCGCTCTTCGGGCGGGATTCGCGCGAGAGCATCGACATCGAAACGGAGTTTTTCAGAAAATTTCTGCTGTACGGCGACGACGAGCCGACCTTTGAAAAGGCCCTCGCCCTCGCGTTCGACTACGCCTGGCGCGCGACGCAGGCGATTGTACACAAAATCGCCGAACCCGACAGCCCGAACAGACTGTCAATAGACGACTTTTACGAGAAAACGCTCCGCGACGCAAATGTATACGAGCAGATGAGGGGCGAGCCGGCGTTCTCAGAGGTTGACGCGCAAAACGGTCTGCTCCGCGTCCGGCTCAACGCCGCGCGGCGGTACTTTTTGCTGATGCCGAAGCCGCAGGGCGGCTGGGACTTCGGCGACACGGCGACGCTTTCGCGCGTATTTGCCGACTTTGCGGACGCGGACTTCCTCAATACCGTGCTGTACTTCCACCGCAACCCGAAGCAGACGTTCACGACGAAGCTCCTCGGTCGCGAATTCGGCTTCGCGGAGGAAAAATCGCTCGCGCTGTTGGAGCGGCTTCGGGAATATCAATTCGTCATTGAGCGCGAGATTACGCTCGACGGCGAGGAGATTAAATACTACGAATTCAAGACGAACCCCGCGATTGTCCCGTTTTTGACGCTGACGGAGGAGATGGCAAGGGTCGGCGGACTGTTCCTCGGCCGAAGTATGCTCACCGATAGGAGGTGGCTGAAATGAAGCAGGCGTTTACGGACTATATCGAGGCCGTTACTTCGCTGTTGGACAGCGAAAAGCTGCGCGTGAAAACCCGCACCGCCCTCGCGGCGAAGCTGCAAAGCTATTACGAGCTTGCGCGTGAAAACGGCGCGTCCGAGCCGGACGCAATCCACTCCTCCGTTCTCAATATGGGCGGCGCGGAGAAAATGGCGGCAGCCGTTACGCTCAAATACAGAACGCACCTGTCCCTCGGCTCGACGTACATTTTCGCCGCGCTGCTCGTCCTTTTCTTCGTCATAATGGGGATTTTGTCGCGCGGTGAGATTTTCACGCAGTTCAAGCCGCTCACGATTCTCGCCGTCACGGCGGCGGCCGCCCTGTTCGCGCTTATCGCGAGCGCGCGGCGGTTCACCCTGCAAAAATTCATAACAAAGCTGTCCCTCGGCGGCGCGCTTTCGGGGTACCTGTACTCAATTTTCCATATGTATCTGTTCTATTTTGACGCGTCAATGGCGAATATCAGATTTCCGAGCTTCGTGCGCGATAACGTCCTGCAACTGATGCTCGTGATGATTTACGGCTTTGTCATCACGCTCGCCGCAACCGCCGCCGTCAAGCGGATGTACCCGCCCGCGGATACGTTCGTGACGGAGATTTTCGAGGAAAAGGAATTTCTGCGAATCAGCGGAGGCTGAACACAACGCAAAACCGCGCCCCTCTGCCGCTATATGCCAAGGACTTTTTCATCAGAGATAAAAATTACGCAAAAAAGCAGGGAGCAATATGCTCCCCGCCACTTTATCACTACGATGTATTGTTCGGACTGAACACCGTAAGCATATTATAACTCAAACTGAACACGATTGCAATAGGGTTTCGGCAAAACAGAACGAGGTGGTCGCTATTTTGACCACCTCGTATTGCTTGTTTTTGCGTAGCCTTTATTTGTGTGCTTTTTCAAGGATGCCGTTTAGGGCACGAGTGTACTTTTCCTGAACGTCCTCCGGTGCGGCAATCTCCATTTTGCCACCGAAGCCCACAATCCAGCCGAAGAACGTCGGGCTGACCGATACCCCAACCATTGCTGTGAAATGCTCATCGTCTGCAATCTCGGTCTTGACCTTTTCGCCGAATTGGTCGATGACCGATTTCATCAGGCTATTCTCACAACGGAGCGTGACCGTGTGCGTTTCCTCGTCGAACATCTGAAAGACCGACTTTGCGTAGGTTTCAACACGAAAGTCTTTCGGCTTGGGAATGGCTTTTTTCTCTGTGGATTTCGGATTAGCCATTCTGTCCACTCTGAATTTAACCACCTTGCCGTGGTTCTCCGAATAGCCAAGCGCATAGTAACTGTCGTTCTTCCACAGAAGCGCATAAGGGCTGAATTGATAGACCTGTCCGCTGTGCTTAAATGACCTCCGTTTTGCCGCCGTGTACTCATAGTATTGGAATGTGATTTGCTTTTTGCCGTTGATTGCAGCGTGAATCAAATCAACGGTATAGAGGACGCTTTCGTTTGCCGCTTTGGGCTGCTTATCCACATAAAGCTGGCGATTGAGCTTGTCGGCCTGATAAATGCTGGCAAGTGACGAGAGCTTCGCAATCAAGGCTTTGCTCTGCTTGGCGGGAATGAACTTCGCCGCCTGTACTGCGTCCACCAAAAGCGTAAGCTACGATATTCAAAGTGTCGGTCGCCGATGAAGTAATAATTTTGGCGGCTCTTGTTACACACAGCATCAAAGCTGTGCGCCATAAGCGTGTTAATGTCGCCCACGACCGCGTGACGGTTAGCGGAAAAGCCCTCGGCGTTCAGTCGGCCAATGATTTCCGCAACGGTGATGGGGTGTTCCTCGTCTGTTTCGCGGTTGAGTAGTTCCAGCAGGGTTAGTAGGCGGTCTTTTTATGGGGTCATCGGGTTTCACCTATCTGCTCAACCAGTCTATAAGGTTAAGATGGGTTATACCGTCGTGGTCACTTGTAAAATCATCAAGGGTTATTAGGAATTTCGGGTGGTTATCCCGTATCTGTTTCATCGGCGCAAGCTCACGCGCAAGTGTCGCCTCGTCCAAAACCGTTGCCGATACCTGATAATACTCTGTATGCTTATCGCGCACGGCAACAAAATCAACTTCTGTGCCGCGCCCTGCCTTGCCGATATTGACCGTATACCCCCGTCGCAAAAGCTCCAAATACACGATGTTCTCAATCTGATGCCCGATGTCCTTGCCCTGATTTCCGAGTATCATGTTCCGCAATCCCGTGTCGCAGATGTAATACTTGCTCTCTGATTTCAGGTGGGTTTTTCCCTTGATGTCATACCGCTGAACCTTGTAGAACAGATAGCTGTTGCACAGAGCTTCAAGATATGTTTCCACCGTCGCCACACCTGTGGGGCGGCCGTTAGAGGTCAGCGTGTCCGCTATCTTCTTTGCGGATACGGGACTGCCGACATTGCTCGCTAAAAAGCTGGCGATGGATTTCAAGAGAGTGATGTCGTTCAATTTTTTGCGTGTCATCACATCTTTGACGAGGACGGTGTTGTAAATCCCCTCTAAATATTGACTGTGGGCGAGGGAATTATCCACAAAGCGGGCGGCGTATGGGAACGCACCCATATTCATATATTGGCTGAACCGCTCCCGCTTGTCGGAGATAGACACCGCCTCACCATATTCTACAAATGAAAGGGGCAACATATCTATCTCAATATATCGGGCGGTGAGTTTGGTGGCAAGCTCGCCCGACAGCATATAGGCGTTTGAGCCGGTGATGTAGATGTCGAGTTTCTTTTTGAGAAACAGACTTGACACAGCTTTCTCGTAATCCACGCAGTTTTGGATTTCATCAATGAACACATACGTCCATTTGCTGGTGACGATGCGGGCTTTGACGTATTCGTGCAGTTTCTTGTAATCAAGCAATTCCGAAAAATCTTCATCCTCCAAGTTGATGACGATTATCTGCTCGTCTGTCACGCCGTCCGCTTTCAGCCGGTCGATATACAACTCAAACAAGGTGGATTTACCGCAGCGGCGTACTCCTGTGACGACCTTTATCATATCTTCCTCGCGCCACATAGCGAGTTGTTCTAAATACGCCCCGCGCTCTATCAGTTTATTCATTGGAAACGCTCTCCTTTCCGAGCTGTCTGCGTAGCTCTACTCAATTATATCAAACTTGGATATAAAATGCAAGTATTTTTTGAAATGAAAAAGCACTTGCCGTTATAGCAAGCGCTTTTTCGGAAATTATGTTTCAGTTCTACTCGCTTTTTCATCATTTGAACTGCTGTCGTCTATTATTTCAACGATGTCGCCTATATCACATTCAAGCACGTGGCAAATCTTCATCAACGTTTCCATATTGAGTGATTCATTCTTACCCAATTTTGTTATGGTGCTGCTACTAATTCCCGTTTCTACCCCTAATTGTTCATACCTTTATCAATTAACAGTTTCCACAACTTATTATAGCTTATTATCACTTGCTCGCCCCCCGCAAACATAAATATTACCATTTATTATTGCTGTACTTTCTTCGATTATTCAGTAGTGCTTTTCCGAAAGGAGGGGGAATGAAAGCGTGTTCAGACTGATTTTGTTCAAAGATATTCAGCTTGAATAATCTGAATCTGCTTGTCGTTGTCAATGTTCTTTGCATAAACATATCGCTCAAGTGCGGCAGCTTTTACAATATAGCCATATTCACTTTGGGGATTAAGTACAATAGTCTGATTCGCATATTCGACGGCCTGCTGATGATTGCCTGTGTGCGTATATATGTCAGAGGCGTAGCCAAAGAAACTGGTATCAGAGGTTTCGGGCGTAGTGTACTGAAACGCCCTGTCAATCGCCGTCTTTGCCGAATCATATTGCTGGCTGTCAAGAAGGTTTTCGCGTCGTTAAACCATTTTTGAAACGCTCTGAGCCTATCCTGTTCAGGGTTCGGCTCGCTTGTTTCCCGTTTGCTTTCTTCAAGCGCACGGTCATACTCAACGCGAGTGGCATCGGTTTTGAACGCAACCCGTGCGTCGATAATGAGTGCCAGCACCTTTGTGGCTTTCTCCGGGTTGTTAATCTGGCGTTGCGTCCAATCTCTTTCGAGTTGTGTCAGGGTCTTGTTGATTTCGTCAAGACTTGCTTCCTGCGCGAGCTTGAGTTCCTCAAAAATTATATCTATTCTAACGTATAGTAATGGGATTATTCTTTCTGCAAGTCGCAAATCTGCTAAAAATTTTGACTATCAAACATTATACTCGAATAAATCAATCAAAAATGCTCTTACATATCCGATGGATAAATACAATTCCCGAAAAAACAAGTATACTGCCTGAAATCAGTCTCATTTGCAGCATATCGTTTCCTCCACCACCTGCCACAATTAAGGTTATGATACTGGCAATAACTGCCCAAAGGCCTCCTCCAAAAAACACTATTACTAAGTCTTTCAGCAATGACATAACAGATAATCCTTTTACTGATTTTTTCTTTTTCAGTCCATTAAACAATAGAGCCAATATAGCTCCAAGGCAGCCACCTATCAGTGAAAACTGCGGCACCCGCATCTTAAATATTTCCGCAATGCCAGCATTACTCACGATTTGTGCTCCGGTATTGAAATCTATTGATTGAAATAGGGAAAATAAGCACCCCAATACTACACCGTTTATAGCACCGGATACGCAACAGATTATAATACCTTTGCGGATAAATTTATGATATTCGCTTTTATTTTTATGGTCGGCTATTGCCCTGTGCTTCGCGTACCAACGCCTGTTGTATTCGCGTTGCTTTTCGCACTTCGCTTTGTGCGCTTCCTCGGCTTCGCGCTCCTCTTGGGTCGGCTCCGCGAGCGACTGCGGCACCTCGAATTTCCCGATGTAGTTGAGGTACACGTCCACCTCCTGCTCGCGGTGTCCGCTCGACTTGTCCGGCGCGTGGACGCAGATTTTCGAGATAAATTC
>JAISJC010000009.1 GCA_031261745.1 Oscillospiraceae bacterium | reverse complement strand
TAGCGGCGGTACGCGTCTGTGTAGCGGTCGAGCATTTCGGCCTTTTCGCGGTAGCGGTCAAGCAGCTCGGTCAAGCCCGCACTTTCCAACGCCGCGACGGCCGCCGCAAGCCCGCCGCGACCCGCGCGTCCGACGGGCGCGTATTGCTCAACAATCAGCTCGCGCGCCTTTGCCGACCACGGCATAAGCTCCGTGTCGAGGCAAACCCAGTCCGTCGCAAGTTCCGTCCAAAAGCCGGATTTGTCGAGCGCGGCGTTCAGGCGGCCGAGCAGGGCGCGCTCCGTCGCCGCGTCCTCGAAGAAATGCCGTCCCGTGCGCGTGTAGATAATTCCGTTGGTGCCGTCACTCACGCCGAAGCGTTTTTCGGTGGTTTCCGCGTCGCGGCACAGGATAATCACCGCGCGGGATCCCATATGCTTGCGCTCGCAGACGACCCTTGATATCCCGCGCGAGTGGTAATACTCAAACGCCTCGGTCGGGTATTCAAGATACTCCGGCAGGGAGCTTGTTTCGCAAGGCGACATCGTAGGCGGTAGGTAAATCAGCCAGTGCGGGTCGGCGGCGTAGCGTCCCATAACCTCAAGCGCGGCGGTCGATTGTTCCTCGCTCACCTTGACGCGCCCGCGCAGCCTTGTGCCGATGTAACGCTTGCCGGCGACGTCCTCAATGTCGAGCAAATCCTCGTCCGTTTTCGCGGGGACGAGCGGTTTTATCGGCGCGTAATACTCGCGCCGCGCGTCAACCTGAACGCTCTCGCGCTCCGGATAGCGGAACGCCGTGAGCTTGCCGCCGAAAACGCAGCCGGTATCGACGCAGACCGCGCCGTTGACGTTCCGAACCTCCGGAACCGGCGTGTGACCGTAGACGACGAGGGCGCGTCCGCGGTATTCCTCCGCCCACGGGAGGCGCACGGGCAAACCGAATTCGTCCGTTTCGCCGTTCGTGTCGCCATAAAGGCAGAAGTCGCGGACGCGCGACGACGCGCGGCTCTGGTATTTCTCCGGCAGACCCGCGTGCGCGACGACGAGCCGCCCGCCGTCAAAAACGTAATGGCTGACAAGGCCGTCGATAAACGCGGCGACCTCGCGCCTGAATGCTTCCCCCTGCTCGTCGAGCTGTTCTATTGTGATGTCAAGACCGTGCGTGTGCTGAACGTCGTTGCCGCGCAGGTGCTTTAACAGCTTCGCGTCGTGGTTCCCCGGAACGCAATACGCCGCGCCGGACGCGCACATATTCATCACGAGCCGCAAAACCTCCATATTTTTCGGTCCCCTGTCGCACAGGTCGCCGAGGAAAACGGCTCTGCGCCCCGCCGGCGGCGTTGCCGTGAGGTTCTCCGCATCAACGGTGTAGCCGAGCTTTTGAAGCAGCTCCGCAAGCTCGTTAAAGCAGCCGTGAACGTCGCCGATGATGTCGAACGGGCCGCTCTCGCTCTTCTTGTCGTTCCACAGTGGCGTGCGGACAAGCTCGCAATTCTCGATTTCGTCCTCGCTTTTGAGCGTGTAGACGAACCGAAAGCCGTCCTTTTTCAGATACTTTATTGAGCGTTTGAGTTGCGCTGACTGCTTTGAGATGACCGACGCGCCGAAGTCGCGGTCTGTGCGCTTTTCGTTGCGCTCGCGGCAGACCTGCTCCGGCAAATCGAGGACAATCGCGACGGCGTGGATCTTCTGATCCTTGGCGAGCCGGATAATCTCCCGTCGCGCGTCGGATTGGACGTTCGTCGCGTCGATTACCGTCAGCAGACCGAGTTCTAAACGCTTGCGCGCGACATAATACAGCGCGTCGAACGCCTGCTTTGACACGGCCTGATTGTTCTCGTCGTCCGAAACGAGCGCGCGGAAATAATCCGACGAGAGTACCTCCGTCGGCTTGAAATGCGTCTTGGCAAACGTACTTTTGCCGCTGCCCGACACGCCCACGAGTGCGACGACGCACAGCTCCGGAAGCTCTATTCGCATAGCTCAAACACCCCCATCTGCGTCGGAAAACCGTATTCCCCGTTCGCCTCGCCGACGCCGGAAATCTCCAATTTATAACCGTATTTCGCGGTGACCGCTTCCGCCCAAGACAAAAATTCCGCGCGCGTCCACTCAAAGCGGTGGTCGCCGTGGCGCAGCTCGTCCGCCGCAAGCCTTTCGTAGACCGCGTTGTAGTCGCGGTTCGGCGTCGTCAGAACGATTACGCGCGGCCTTGCGTAACCGAACAGCACGCGCTCAAACACGCCGAGCCGAGCCGCGTCCAAATGCTCAATGACCTCCATCACGCTCGCCGCGTCGTAGCCGGTTACGCGCCTGTCCTTGTACGTCAGCGAGCCTTGGAACAGCGTCACGCGCTCACTGATGCTCTCACTCGCGGTTTCGAGGCGCAGACGGTCCGACGCGCGTTTCAGTGACGACTGTGACACGTCCGTTCCCGCGATTTTCGTGAATTGCCCGTCCTTTAGCAGCAGACTGAGCAACCGACCCTCGCCGCAGCCGAGGTCGATTACCGTCCGCGCGCCGGACGCTTTCAGCGCGTTGAGGACGGCGTCGAGCCGCTTCGCGTTCAGGCTCGGCTCGCGCGCGGGCTTTTCCTCCGGTTCCTCAAGCCCGTCGTTAAGCCGCGTAAAATATTCGTTTACAAGACCGCGCTGACGGTACAGATATCGGTCCACTATGTACTTGCGTTCGGGGTGGTTTTCGAGCCATTCGCCGCCCAGACGCAGGAGCTTTTCAACCTCGTCGTCGCCGACCCAGTAGTGCTTGTGCCTGTCGAAAACGGGCAGGAGGACGTAGATGTGCCGCAGCAAGTCCCGCAGGCGGACGCTCCCGCGCAGGCTCAAATTGACGTAACGGCTCTCGCCCCATTCGGGGAAGCTCTCGTCCAGAACGCTGGTGTCAACGCTCACCGCGTAGCCCAGCGGCTCAAATATGCGCGGGAGCATTGCGAAATTCGTGTTGCACGGGAGCATTGCGATTTCCGCCGACAGATCCAGCGGCGAATCGGACAGGCCTTGGTGCGCGTCCGCGCGCCCCGTCATCGCCGTGCCGAAAACCTTTGCGATTGCGACGCTCATAAACGACGACGAGACGTAGGGGCGGTCATTCACAAAGTCGAACAGCCCCTCGGAGCCGCCCTTGCCCTTCGCGAGGTCGAGCGGGTCAATGTCGAGGAGCAACGCCGCCGTCGTGCGCCCGTCCGTGACCTCAGGGTAAAAGACGTGCGCCCTGCCGAACGCGAGGTCGAACGACTGAGGGCAGCGGTTCGGGTTTTTGTAGAGCAGGTAACCGAGGTCGGGCGTGCTTTCGCCCGTGTAGGTGATGGTCAGGAGCATAGAGGTAACCCCCGTGATTGTTTTGAATGATTATATCAGACAATCGGCTTTTCCGCAATAAACTTATGGTTTATCCGCCATAATGATTGCAATTTCGCCGAAAATTTGGTATAATCGCGAAAAAACAAAGGCTGGTGACGATATGCCGACATCACAGCACCGCCCGACCGCGCTGCTGCCGAACAGAATTTTCCCCAGCTATCAGCTGTTCGCGACGGCGGGCAACGGCAAGCTCACGCCCGAAAGAACGCTCGTCCGCTGTGTCCTGCACGCGTTCGCGTGGCTTCGGGCGCGGTTCCGCGAGCTGGATTGCCCGCCGGAGCTTGTTTGCGCCGCACCCGAAGAGGGCGAGGGCGTGAGTTTCGCGGACTTCAAATCGTTCGAACTGAACGTCGGATACAAGATAGAAACCGTCTGCTTGCAGGACGAAAAGGCGTGGACGCTCCGCCTCACGGAGCCGGACGGCGGCGCGACGCTGACCGACGGGACGACGCGCCCACCCGTCGCGGGGCGGATTTTTGAGACGAATATCGCGTTCCGCCTGTTCGAGAGCAAGGTCGAGTGCGGCTTTAAGACCGTCGTTTCCGAGCCGGAGGGGACGGCGGAGCCGTGCGAGGTTTTTCGCTACGCGCTCGTGCGGAATCTGATTGAGGACGCGCAAATCGGGCTGTCGCACGGGGCGTATCCGCTGCGCGCGGAGCCGCTGACCGCAGCGAACGCAAAGGACGCGCAGAGGCTCGCGAAGTGGCTACGCGACGACCGCCGAATGCTGCCCGCCGTCGTAATCGTCGAAGCGGACGCGGACGAAAAGCCCGCGCCGCCGCCGCTGGATTTGGCGAAACTGGACTTCGCGAGCGTGTCTTTCACATCCAAGCCGCCAATTACTCCGACGCTCACCGCGCCGAAAAAGCGCGAGCCGGAGGTTGACTGGGGCTTCGCAATGAGCTACGCGCAGGTGTTCGTCACAAAAGCCGAATTTCTTTACAAATCCGGAGATATGCTGCTTGTCGAGCCGCAATTCTCCGGCGAGGTCGTCAACATTCGCGGCGAAACGGGCGCGTGTTTGCAGTCGCGCATACGGAATTTTCCGGTAAATCAACCGGTAAAATACGGTAATGTGATGTTCGTCACCGAGGCAAAAGTCGTCGAGTTGGAGGCGCGGATTGCCGACGGCTCCGACCGCGGGGAAATGCTCGCGGATTTTGAACTGCAAAAGGCCGCACTCCGCCGCAGCTTTAATGAAAAGCAAAATCAGCTCGGTCTTGAATTCGCCGCGCTCGAAAAAAGGCTCGCCTCCGAGCGCGGCAAGCGCGAAAAAGAAGAGGAGAAAACGGCGGAGCTGCTGCGGAGCATTGACGAAATCAGCGATAAGTACAGCCGTGATTTGCATCGCCGCGACGTGGAAATAGATTTTCTGCGTTCAAAGGAATCGCGCCCGAAAAAGTCGCAGGAGCTTGCGGCGTGGGCGGTTTCGCGCTTCGGCGGACAGCTTGAAATCCTCGACAGCAACCGAAT
>JAISJC010000080.1 GCA_031261745.1 Oscillospiraceae bacterium | reverse complement strand
ATATACCAAAATGTTATAATTGTCAATATAACATTTTGTTTTGGATATATTTTGTGTATCCCCCAAAAAAGGAGAACACAAAATGTATCGTCGTATTCGCGACCTGCGCGAGGACAGGGATCTCACGCAAACCGATTTGGCAAAGCACCTCAAATGCACGCAGGTCTGCTACTCATACTACGAAACCGGCAAGCGCGACATTCCGACGGACGTGCTGATTAAGCTCTCCGACTACTATAATATAAGCGTGGATTATCTTCTCGGCCTGACCGACGCGACGGCGGCCTATCCGAGGGCTGTAAATGTGGTACCGACATAGGCGGCGGGGGTTTGCCGTTTTTCGTTGACAGCAAAATCGCGGTGTGCTATAATACAAAAATGGGTGTCGCCATACACGGTAGGCGGGGTTTCTCTCTCCCGAAGGGAGTGATGCCAATGATTTCTTGGACAGACCTGTTTGGGTTTTGCCTCGTGATTATCGGCGTTGTTACGATATGCGTAAGTATACATAACAAGAAATAGCCGCCACCCCCCACGGTTGCCGGCTATTTCAAATGCCACGTAACTGCTGAGAGGGAAGCTCCGTCTATCGGCGGCACCCTCTTTATACGCTGATTATACCACTTCGCCCCCGCTTTGTCAAGATTCTTTTCTATTTTACTTCCTCGTAATTACTTTCAGCTCGCACGTCACATACGGCGAGGAAAAGTCCACAAGCTCGGCGCGCTCCGGCGTTTCGTACATCGCGCCCATCGCGAAGTCGGCCTTGCCCGTCCAGACGGCGTTGACAAGCTCCGCCGGCGCGACGCCGGAAATTTCGAGCTTCACGCCGAGAAGGTCGCAGACCGCGCGCGCGACGTCAATGTCCAGCCCCGAAAAATTCCCGCGCTCGTCGATTTTCATATATTCCGCGAACGCGCCGCCGACGGCGAGATGCAGCGTCCCCGCGTCCTCCGGAATGTCCGTGCGCGGCCTGTACGCGTACGGCTCGCCGCGCGTGTAGTTGCCGATAATAGCCGGCAGAACGCCGCTGTCCCGCAGGGTTCGCAGCGCGCTGTTCACGTCTGCGGTCAGATCCTTCGCCTGCTTCGCCGCGATAATCGCGAGGTCGAGCTTGAACAGCGGCTCCGCGATTGTTTTCAGTCCGTGCGCGGACTTCGCCGCCGAATTCACGGCGTAACCGTCCGTGACAGCGCAGTCAATCGCACCGGAGCGCACCTCCGCCGCCATTCCGGCCTCGGACGCATATACGCGCACCTCACCGACCCCCGCGGCGAAAATCTCGGCGGAGGATCCGGCGACGACACCGATTGTCTTGCCGTCAACGTCGCTTATTTTTTTGACCGTCGGGTTCGGCGCACCGCCGTTGCAGGCGGCGAGAAGCGGTAATAAAATCGCCGTCAAGGCGATAACAAGTCGTTTAAGATTTTTCATATTATACAGAATACGTCATTTTTTCGCGTATGTCAATATTTCGCTTGCAATTTATCGCGCGTGTGTGTATAATATCATCATCCAAATTATTAATCTGAGGAGGCAAAACTATGCAAGTTAAAGCGGCAGTTACCCGTGAAAAGGGTAAAATTTCTATTGAGACGTTGGAGCTGGCTCCACCGAAAGCGGGAGAGGTACTCGTTAAACTTGTGGCAACCGGCATCTGTCACACCGATACCGCTGTTATGAATCAGTACCTCCCGGTAACATTCCCGATGGTTCTCGGTCACGAGGGCGTGGGAATCATCGAAACGGTCGGTGAAGGCGTATCCGGTCTCGCCAAGGGCGACAAGGTCATTCTCACGTTCCCAAGCTGCGGCGTTTGCGACCACTGCCAGGAGGGACACCCGTAT
Organism: Oscillospiraceae bacterium; assembly: GCA_031261745.1. Lineage (GTDB taxonomy): Bacteria > Bacillota > Clostridia > Oscillospirales > Oscillospiraceae > JAIRRO01. The sequence goes on along the minus strand of JAISJC010000080.1, from coordinate 1,309 downwards.
TCCTGCGACGATAACTTCAATATGTTCTTCGGCGGCAATTACCGCGACGGCACAAAGCGTCTCACCGGAGCTGACGGCGTTGACGTCGGCGTCCTCTTCGGACAGAGCAGCTTCGCGACCTACGCCGTAACGAATCAGGACAACGCAATCAAAGTCGATGTTACGGAGGATCAGCTCAAAGCCCTGTGTTCGCTCGGCTGCGGAGTTCAGACCGGCGCGGGAGCCGTACTCAACCGTATGAAACCCCGTCCCGGCAGCTCAATCGCAATCTACGGCTGCGGCGCGGTCGGTCTCGCGGGCATTATGGCGGCGAAAATCGCCGGCTGCTCGACGATTATCGCAATCCACGGCTCCAAGGGCAAGGAAGAGGCTCTTGAATTCGGCGCGACGCACACCATCAACGGCCGCAAAGAGGACGTAAAGGCGAAAATCCTTGAAATCACTGGCGGCAAGGGCGCGGCATACGCGCTTGAATCCAGCGGTCAGCCGAATCTCGCCGTCACAATGCTCGATTGTATGGCGAAAGAGGGACTGGCGGTAACGGTCAGCGTGACCGCGGACGCCGAGGTTCCCATCCGTCTCGAACCGCAGATTATGAACCCCAGCGTCACTTTCGCGGGCTGCGTCGAGGGACATTCCAACCCGAAAGTGTTCATTCCCGAACTGGTCAAGTTCTTCAAAGAGGGCCGCCTGCCCGTTGACAAGATGAACAAATACTATACGTTTGACCAGATTGAGACCGCTTTTGAGGAATCCCACACGGGCGGCGTGCTGAAACCCATACTGGTTTTTTAACCCACAGTAACGAGCGTTAGCGAAGCGCGCCGTAGGCGCGTCAATCTCGGCGGAGCCGAGTTGCCGCAGGAAGGGCTATGCCCGACCGAGGAGGTTAAAATACATCGTCAGTGACGATGTAACATAACCGTAACGCAAAAAGCATTGACATTTACGCTCCCCGCGGTCTATAATGATGACCGTGGGGAGCGTCTGTTTACAGATGACCGCACAACAATCAACGGCCCGGCGTATTCCGGGAGAAATTTTAAGGAGGATTCATAATGAAGAATCTCAGGAAGATCCTTAGCCTGGTTCTCGTTGTGGTAATGGCGATGAGCTTAGTCACGTTTGCTTCAGCCGTCAACTACAAAGAGTTACCGGACTGGGACGACGCCGATCCGGCTTATAAAGAAGCCATCGACGTAGTTACCGCCCTCGGCATTTTCCAGGGCTCAGACGGGCAATTGCTGCCCAAGGGCACGTTCTCCCGCGCGGAAGCCGCTAAGATTATTACATATCTTAAAGCGGGTGC
>JAISJC010000131.1 GCA_031261745.1 Oscillospiraceae bacterium | reverse complement strand
GACGGGAGTATAGCATATAAATATTTTGCTGTCAAGTGACTGAAAACACTTGACAACACTATGTTTCCTGTGGTAAAATACCTATCTCTGCATTAACAGAGGTAAATTTTCGGGAAAGGAGGAAGAAAATGCCCACATTTAACCAGCTCGTCCGCCACGGCAGACAAACGTCAGTCACGAAGTCCACTTCGCCGGCAATGCAAAAGGGTCTTAACACGCTGAAAAACAAGCAGACAGACCTGTCCGCTCCGCAAAAGCGCGGTGTTTGCACCGCGGTCCGTACCGCCACGCCGAAGAAGCCGAACTCCGCTCTGCGTAAAATCGCCCGCGTGCGCCTGACGAACGGATTTGAGGTCACGGCGTATATCCCCGGTATCGGACACAACCTGCAAGAACACAGCGTTGTTATGATTCGCGGCGGACGTGTCAAGGATCTCCCCGGCGTGCGTTACCACATTATTCGCGGTACGCTCGACGCGCAGGGCGTGGCAAAGCGTATGCAAGCCCGCTCCAAGTACGGCGCGAAGAAACCGAAGACCGGCAAAAAGTAGTTTTTACCCAAAGTCCGAAAGGGTTTAATATACATTAATATATGTGTATGTTACCGCTATTCGGCAGCACCATTTGTAACTGAATGGAGTACCTGTGACATTTTTGTCACTCTTAGGAGGGAAGTATAGTGCCCAGAAGAGGTAACGTACCCAAACGAGAGGTCTTGGCAGACCCGATATATAATTCGGTTCTTGTAACAAGACTTGTAAACAGCATAATGCTTGACGGCAAGAAGGGCGTAGCCCAGAAAGTCGTCTACGGAGCATTCGACCTTATCAAGGAAAAGACGGGAAAGGAACCGCTTGAGGTGTTTAACGCCGCAATCGAGAACATTATGCCGTCGCTTGAGGTCAAGGCCCGCCGCGTCGGCGGCGCGACATATCAGGTTCCGATTGAAGTCCGCCCGGACCGCCGCAGAACGCTCGGTTTGCGCTGGCTGACAAGCTATTCGCGCGCCCGCAACGAAAAGACAATGCGTGAGCGTTTGGCGGGGGAGATTATGGACGCGGCGAACAGCGTCGGCGCGGCCGTAAAGAAGCGTGAAGACACTCACAGAATGGCAGACTCTAACAAAGCGTTTGCGCATTTCCGTTGGGAGAAGGAGTAGAGAATGCCAAGGCAATATTCGCTTGAAAACACAAGAAACATCGGTATTATGGCTCACATCGACGCGGGTAAAACCACGACGACGGAGCGTATCCTGTTCTACACGGGCAAGGTGCATAAGATCGGTGAGGTACACGAGGGCGCAGCCACAATGGACTGGATGGCGCAGGAGCAGGAGCGCGGCATTACGATTACTTCCGCCGCAACCACCTGTTTTTGGCGCGACCACCGCATCAACATAATCGACACGCCGGGACACGTTGACTTCACCGTTGAAGTTGAGCGCAGCCTCCGCGTGCTGGACGGTTCCGTCACGGTTATGTGCGCGAAGGGCGGCGTTGAGCCGCAGTCCGAAACGGTTTGGCGTCAGGCAGACCACTATCACGTTCCGCGTATGATTTACGTCAATAAGATGGACATTATGGGCGCGGACTTTTTCAACGTTCTCAAAATGGTTGAGGACAGGCTCAAATGTAACGCGGTTCCGATTCAGCTCCCCATCGGTGCTGAGGCGGAATTCAAGGGCATCATCGACCTCGTCGAGATGAACGCGGACGTCTACTACGACGACCTCGGTCAGGATATGCGCGTGGAAGAGATTCCCGCGGAGCTCCGCGACCTCGCCGACGAGTACCGCGAGAAGCTGATTGACGCGATTTCGCTCTTCGACGACGAAATCGGCGAGATGTTCATCGAGGGTCAGGAGATTCCGTCGGAGAAGCTCCGCGCGGCAATCCGCAAAGCGACGGTCGCCGTCGATATGATTCCCGTGACCTGCGGTACAAGCTATAAGAACAAGGGCGTGCAGAAGCTCCTCGATTCAATCGTGGATTATATGCCGTCTCCGCTGGATGTCCCCGCTATCAAGGGCATTATCCCCGGCACCGAGGAAGAGGATGCGCGTCCGTCGTCCGACGAGGCTCCGTTCTCCGCACTCGCGTTCAAGATTATGACCGACCCGTTTGTCGGGCGGCTGTCATTCTTCCGCGTGTACTCCGGTACCGTCGAAAAGGGTTCGGGCGTGTTTAACTCTACCAAGGGTCAGCGCGAGCGTCTCGGTCGCATCCTGCAAATGCACGCGAACGAGCGGCAGGATCTCGACGTGGTTTATTCGGGAGACATCGCCGCCGCCGTCGGTTTGAAAAACACGACGACAGGCGATACTCTCTGCGATGAGAAGCACCCGATTATCCTCGAATCAATGGAGTTTCCGGAGCCGGTTATCCGCGTCGCCATTGAGCCGAAAACCAAGGCGGGTCAGGAAAAGATGGGCATCGCCCTCTCGAAGCTCGCCGAAGAGGACCCGACTTTCCGCACGTACACCGACCAGGAAACCGGTCAGACAATCATCAGCGGTATGGGTGAACTGCACCTCGAAATTATCGTTGACCGTCTGATGCGCGAGTTCAAGGTTGAGGCGAACGTCGGCAAGCCGCAGGTCTCCTACAAGGAAACGATTCTCGGCAAAGCGGACGTGGACCACAAATACGCGCGCCAGTCCGGCGGTAAAGGCCAGTACGGTCACGTTAAAATCCGCGTTGAGCCGAACGAGAGCGGCAAAGGCTTTGAGTTCATCAACAAAATCGTCGGCGGTACTATTCCGAAGGAATACATTCCGGCGGTTGAAGACGGCATCAAGGGCGCGATGGAATCCGGCATTGTCGCGGGTTACCAGGTTGTCGACGTCAAGGTTGAGCTTTATGACGGCAGCTATCACGAGGTTGACTCGTCCGAAATGGCGTTCAAAATCGCGGGCTCAATGGCGTTTAAGGACGCTATGGCAAAGGCGAAACCGACGCTGCTCGAACCGATTATGAAGGTCGTCGTCACCGTCCCCGAAGACTATATGGGCGACGTTATGGGCGATATTAACGCCCGCCGCGGTCAGATTAACGGTATGGAAACGCGCTCCGGCGCGACGCAGATTGAGGCGTCCGTGCCGCTGTCCACGATGTTCGGTTACGCGACGGATCTGCGTTCAAAGACGCAGGGACGCGGCAACTACGCAATGGAGCCGTCCAAGTACGTCGAGATCCCGAAGTCACTGCAAGCCGACATTATCGCCGGCAAGAAATAATGCTTGCAATTCTCGTAAAAATATGGTAAAATGCCATACTAAATTAATTTTAACAACAAACACTATTCAATAGGGAGGATTATTCCAATGGCAAAGCAGAAATTTGAGCGCACTAAGCCGCACGTTAACATCGGCACCGTCGGTCACGTTGACCACGGCAAGACCACGCTTACCGCGGCAATCACGAAGTACCTTTCGTTCTCCGGCAAGGCCAAGTTTGAAGCATACGACCAGATTGACAAGGCTCCGGAAGAGCGTGAGCGCGGTATCACAATCAACACCGCCCACGTTGAGTACGAAACCGACGCGCGTCACTACGCGCACGTTGACTGCCCGGGACACGCCGACTATATCAAGAATATGATCACGGGCGCGGCGCAGATGGACGGCGCGATCCTCGTTATCGCGGCTTCCGACGGTCCTATGGCTCAGACGAAAGAGCACGTACTGCTCGCCCGCCAGGTTGGCGTGCCGGCAATCGTCGTGTTTCTGAACAAGGTCGACCAGGTTGACGACGAAGAGCTTCTCGAACTCGTCGAAATGGAAGTCCGTGAGCTGCTCTCGTACTACGAGTTCCCCGGCGACGACATTCCGATCATCAAGGGTTCCGCGCTTAACGCGCTGTCGTCCGAATCCACAGACCCCAACGCTCCTGAGTATGCCTGCATCAAGGAGCTGATGGACGCGGTTGACACCTATATTCCGACGCCGGAGCGTAAGGCCGACCTGCCGTTCCTTATGCCTGTCGAGGACGTTTTCACAATCACCGGCCGCGGCACAGTCGCCACGGGCCGCGTCGAGCGCGGAAAGGTCAATATGAACGACAAGGTTCAGATCGTCGGTCTTATGGACGAGGCGAAGGAAACCACCGTCACCGGTATCGAGATGTTCCGCAAACTGCTTGACTACGCGGAAGCCGGCGACAACATCGGCACGCTGCTCCGCGGCGTCGCCAAGACGGACATCGAGCGCGGTCAGGTTCTCGCGAAGCCGGGTTCCATCAAGCCGCTCACGAAGTTCAAGGGCCAGGTTTACGTCCTTTCCAAGGACGAGGGCGGCCGCCACACGCCGTTCTTCAACAACTATCGCCCGCAGTTCTACTTCCGTACGACCGACGTTACGGGTATCATCAAGCTGCCGGAAGGCACCGAGATGTGTATGCCCGGCGACAACATTGATATGGATGTTGAGCTGATCACCCCGATCGCCATCGAGAACGGTCTCCGCTTCGCTATCCGCGAGGGCGGCCGCACCGTCGGTTCGGGCGTCGTCATCGCAATCAACGAGTAATTTACGCAAAATGAACCGGCTTCGTGCAAAACGAAGCCGGTTTTTTATTTTTCACCGACAATTTTAATCTAAATTTAATGTAAATTATATTAACATACAGGGAAGAATATGGTAGAATAGCGTTAATCAAAACTTTGGAGGTAATTCATTTGCTGAAAATCCAAAAATTCGAGCTGTCAAAGCGCGTCACGCTCACCTGCGCGGCGACAGATAAGTTCAAGACGGGCGTACTGTCCGTCAACCTGATTACACAGCTCTCGCGCGAGGACGCGGCGAAGAACGCGCTGCTGCCGAAAGTCCTGCGGCGCGGCACCTCGACGCTGCCCGATATGCGAAGCCTTTCGGAGGCGTTCGACGACCTGTACGGCGCGCGCATCGTTCCGCTCGTGCGTAAAAAGGGCGAATTGCAGTGCATTGGGTTCTATTCGGACTTCATTGACGACGATTACGTCCCCGGCGACGAAAAGGTGCTGGAACGCGTGACCGCGCTGCTTGGAGAGATGCTGCTCTCGCCCGCGACGAGCGGCGGACAGCTCCTCGGCGAGTACACGGACAGCGAGAAGCGCAACCTCATAGACGAGATTCGCGCGGAGATTAACAACAAGCGCGCGTACGCGCAGGCGGCACTCTGGCGCAATATGTGCGCGGACGAGGCGTTCGGCGTGAACAAGCTCGGCGATGAGAAAACCGCGTCGGCGATTACGGCGCACAGTCTGACGGCGCAGTACAAAAAGCTTATCGACACCGCGAAAGTCGAGGTGTTTTACATCGGCTCCGCCGCACCTGAACGCGTCAGGGATGCCGTTTCAAGCGCGTTGTCGACGCTGCCGAAAACCAAAGCAGATGACGTTGCCGGGACGGAGATTCGCATTAATCCTACGTCGCCGGAGGTGCGCCGCTTCACCGAAAAGCTCGACGTGACGCAGGGCAAGCTCTCGCTCGGCTTCCGAATGGGGGAGACGATGCGCGCGCCGGATTACGCCGCGTTGGCGGTGTTCAACGCCGCGTTCGGTAACTCCGTCACGTCGAAACTGTTCCTGAATGTGCGCGAAAAGCTCTCGCTCTGCTACTACGCGTCGAGCGCGATTGAGAAGCACAAGGGCGTGATGATTGTCTCGTCCGGCGTTGAGTTTGCGAATTTTGAGCGCGCTTACGACGAAATTTTGAAAAACCTCGACGCGATTCGCGCGGGCGACGTCTCCGACTGGGAATTCCTCTCCGCAAAGCGCGCCGTCACGACGTTTCTGCTCGCGCAGCTCGACGACCCGCAGGGGCTTGAGGAGGCGTGCTTCGACCAGCTGATTGCGGGGATTCCGTACACGCCGGACGAGTACGCGACGCTCGCGGAAGCGGTCTCGCGTGAGAAAATCATCGAGATAGCCAACAGCGTCAAGCTGGATTCCGCGTATTTTATGGAGGGCAAGTAGTATGAAATCAAAGAGCTACGAATTGATACGCGAGCAGGTTTACAGCGACCGTTTGGACAACGGTCTGCCCGTTTACGTCATTAAAAAACCAGGATACTACAAGTCCTACGCGTTTTTTGCGACAAATTACGGCGGTGCGGACCGACGCTTCAAATTCGGCGGCGAATGGATTGATACGCCGGAGGGCGTCGCGCACTTCCTCGAACACAAGATGTTCGACACGGAGGACGGCAACGCGCTTGAAGAGCTGTCCGCGAACGGCGCGCAGCCGAACGCGTATACGTCCACAGACGTTACCGGCTATTACTTCGAGAGTACGGATAAGTTTTGCGAGAATCTGGAAATTTTGCTCTCGTTTGTGTCCGTGCCGTACTTCACAAAAGAGAGTGTCGAAAAGGAGCAGGGGATTATCGGGCAGGAAATCCGAATGACGGAGGACGAACCGGGGTACACGCTCTACTACGACTTCTTGAAGCTCCTGTTCCGGCACAACCCCGCGCGGCATTCCGTCGCGGGAACGGTCGAATCCATTGCGGAGATTACGGACGAAACGCTGTATGCGTGCCACAAAATATTCTACAACCCGTCGAATATGGCGTTGATTGTCGCGGGCGACGTGGATCCGGAGAAAATCGTCGAAATCGCGAAGAAAATCCTCCCGACGGAGCGCGGAGAAATTCCGCAGCGCGACTACGGCGAAGCGGAAACCTCCGAGCCTGTCGCCGCGCGCGGCGAAAAAGCGATGGAGGTTTCGGAGCCGATGTTCGTGTTCGGCGCGTCCGCGCCGTGCCCCGTGAAGGGCGCGGAGCGGCTGAAATTCGGTCTGACGGCGACGCTCGCGGCGCAGATAATCGGCGGAAAATCCTCGCCGCTGTTCTTTAAGCTCTATGACGAGGGCTTGGTGAAAAACGACTTCTCGGCGGAGTTTGAAGCCACGGCAGGCATATCTTTTACGGCGTTCGACGGACAAAGTAAAGAACCGGAAAAGGTTTTTGCGTCTGTAACCGATGAAATTCGCCGAATTGTAACCGAAGGACTTGATGACGCGCTGTTCGCGCGGATTAAGAAAGCACTGTTCGGACGGCAGCTGCGTATGCTGAATTCCGAGGACGCGTGGGACGGTTTTGTGCGCGCGCACTTGCAGGGCTATGACACATTCCTGACCGCCGAAACACTGCTGACGATCACGGTCGAGGACGTCCTCGCGTTCATTCGCGAGCATATGAAGCCGGAAAACTTCGCGATGATGACAGTCACGCCCAAAAATGCGGTGAACGCGTAGTGGAACCGATAATCCGGTTTTTCGGGTTTTCAATGAACCCGCCGCGCAGCCTATCAGTCTTCGGGTTCCCGATTTATCTCTACGGCATTATAATCGCGCTCGGTTTCGGGCTTGCGGTTGCGTACGCGCTCAAACGCCGCGACGATTTCGGGCTGTCCAAGGACAACGTGCTGGACATCTTCCTGTGCGCGATTGTCGGCGGACTCGTCGGTGCGCGGCTGTACTACGTGATTTTCAACCCATCAGACTACTTCGGCGCGGGGAAGTGGCTGAACATTTTCAAGCTCCGCGAGGGCGGTTTGGCGGTATACGGCGGCATAATCGCGGGCTGCGCGGCCGTCGTCATATACGCAAAACGGAAGAAGCTGCGCTTCGCGCCGATGCTCGACCTCGGCGGCCTCGGACTTCTAATCGGGCAGGCAATCGGACGCTGGGGAAACTTCATCAACCGCGAGGCGTTCGGCAGCGAAACCGGTATGCCGTGGGCGATGGGCTTGGAGTTCTCCAACGGCGCGGTGATGAACGTCCACCCGACGTTCCTGTACGAATCGCTCTGGAACGCGCTCGGCTTCGTTTTATTGCATAATTTCTCCAAAAGGCGGAAACAATACGACGGACAGGTATTTGTACTGTATATGCTCTGGTACGGTCTGGGGCGCGTCTGGATTGAGGGACTGCGCACAGACAGCCTTTACATCGGAAGCACGTCATTGCGCATCTCGCAGCTCGTCGCGGCGGCGTGTATCGCGGTTGCGGTCGGAATATTACTCTATCAGCGGTCAAAGCGTGCAAACGCTAATAAATAATTTTGGAGGTACATAACAATGGCGGATTTTAATGACTTCAAGCGGAAAATTAAGGAAACTGCGGGCGTAATCGCCGACGTATCGGTGGATTTGTACAAAAAGGCGGAGGAGAAATCCAAGACCGTCGCCAAGTCCGCAAAGCTGCAAAGCGAAATTCTCACGGAGAAAAGCAATATTAAGAAACTCTATATCGAAATCGGCAAGACCTATTACGAGACGCACAGGCTCTTCCCTGAGCCTGAACTGGAACAGGCGTGCACGGAGATTACGGCCGCGCAGGAGCGCATCGACGAGAAGAAAGCCGCGCTTGAAGACCTGAAAAGCGTCGGCGTCGAGATTGAAATCGACGTTGACATTGAAGCGGACGACGACGGTGACGACACCGACGAAACCGAGGAATAAACGCAAAGCAATGAAATACACCGCCTCAACGCTCCGTTGGGGCGGTGTTGCTTTTACGGTTATTTACAACCGTCTGCGGGTGTGATAAAGTGGGTAAAGAAAGAGGTGAATATTATGGAAATCGGAACGATTATCAGGGAGCTGCGCGCGGAGCGCGGACTTACGCAGGAGCAGCTCGCGGAGCAAATCGGCGTCACGGCGCAGGCCGTGAGCAAGTGGGAAAACGGCGCGGGTCTGCCGGATATCTCGCAGATTGTGCCGCTCGCGCGGGCGTTCGCGGTCAGCACGGACGTGCTTTTTGACACGCGCGACGAGCCGAACGACGCGGCGCGGCTCGCCGAATATGAAAAGCGCGAACGCATATGGGTTGATGAAGCGCGCGCGAACGGCGCGTCTTACGAAGAAATAGCGGAGAAATATATCGCGTTTGCACGCGAGGGAGTGCGGGAATTCCCGCGAAACTACGAGATTTTGCTCAGATTGGCATCGACACTTAAAAGCTACGGCGACAAGCCTGAGCAGTTCCGCGAAGCACTCTCAATCGCGGAGCGGATTATTTCGGAGTGTAAAGACGAAAGGCTTGTGAAAAACGCGAATTGGTTTCGGTCGTTTGTACTCGATAAAATCGGCGAGCGCGAGCTTGCGTTTGAGGCGGCGAACGGACTGGATTATGCGTTCCAATGCCGCGAAGCGGTGATTACGCAGTTGATAGCGGATGAGCATTTTAAGGGAAACTCCGTGCATAAGGACATTGCAATGCTGCGCGACTGCGTGCGTGCGTTTGAGTTTCAGGTTAATACTGCGCTCGGTATAATTCGCGGTGTTGAAGCGAAGCTCGGTATAGTCAACGACGACGAGCTGCTCGCGCTGCTGAATTTGCAAGAGCAAATTATTCGCCTGTACCTCTCGTGGGACGCGGTGGACGACGGCGTAGACGACACGCTATCCGGCCACAACAGCCGCGAGCAAAACGAGGAGAATCTCGTGCGGATTTTGGAGCGAAAATCATTATTATAACGCAAAACCCCCTCGTCATACACGGCGAGGGGGTTTTGCGTACGCGGATAAAAATCGGTAAAGAGATCGGATTATTTGCACTTGTGGCACCCCCGACCGGAATCGAACCGATAACTAAGTCTTAGGAGGACCTTGTTATATCCGTTTAACTACGGGGGCGTGGACAAATATTATACAATAACACGCGCGTGAATGCAAGTTTTTTTCTTACGGAACTTTTTTCGGCGAAAAACGTCTTAATATATAATGTGTACAAATAAAGGGGAAATGCTTATGTTTTACAGTGTCCTGACACCCGGGTGGGATAAAGAACCGCAGTGGGCGAAAAATGCGCCGGAATGCTTCCGCGACCTGAATATTGACCAAATAGTTACATCTATCGCGTATAAACGCAAGGAATTTAATCTCTCTGAGATTTTTTATACGCACCTTCAAGATGAAGAAACAATCCTGTACAGGCAAGAGATTACGCGCGAACTGGAAGACGAGAGCCTGCGCACACTCTTCGACAACTTCTCGCGTACAATTTACAATTTGCAGGGCGTGATGGCGGATATTCGCGAGTCGCTTGTCCTCGGCGGAAAGCTCCGCGATAACTATCTGACGCGCGGACGCGTTATGGACTGCGCGGACTGGTATACGTATGAAGTCAACGCACTCGCCGCCGTTTTGCGCCAAAAGACCTTTGCCTCCAAAGGTCTGAGCGAGTTTTCGCAGTATATTATCGAGTACGCCGAATCAGATGCGTTTAAGTTCCTCGGAAGCACCGTGAAGCAGTTGCGTGAGGATTTTTCAAAGATTGAGTATACGATGCTCATTCGCGGCAACACGATCAGCATCCAAAAATTCGACGATCAGCCCAACCACGCGACCGACCTGCTCAAATGCTTCGAGAAATTCCGCCAGGGCGAGGTCAATACATATATGCGCGCACTGCCGGAAACGCCGGGCGACCTGAACATCGAAATCGCGCTGCTTGATATGATTGCGGGTCTGTTCCACGAGGTTTTTCATACGCTCGATAAGTTCTGCCAGCAGCACATTGACTTTGTTGACGGCGCGATTGCGCGCTTCTCGCGCGAGATTCAGTTCTATCTCGGCTGGTTTGAGTCCGTTGAGGAGACGCGCAAACACGGCTTGAAGTTCTGCTACCCGCAGATTAGCGTTGACCGCAACCACATCTACGCCTACGAGTGCTATGACCTCGCACTTGCGAAGTCCGCCGAGGCGAAAACCATCACCAACGACTTTGAACTCACCTCGCCGGAAAAGATGATTGTCATCACGGGACCGAACCAGGGCGGAAAGACGACGTTCGCCCGTTCATATGCCCAGGCGCATTATTTCGGTTCACTCGGACTCTCTGTTCCCGCGCGGGAAGCGTCGCTCGCGATGTTCGACAATATCCTTACGCACTTCGGACGCGAGGAGGATGTGACCCAGCAGAACGGACAGCTTCGCGACGACCTTTTGCGCCTGAAAGCCCTGCTTGACCAGGCGACGGGCAACAGTATCATCATCATCAACGAGATATTCGCGTCCACGACGCTCTCCGACGCGCTGCTGCTCGGCGGGTATATGATGGATACGCTTACAAAGCTCGGCGCGCTTGTCATCTGCGTCACGTTCCTCGACGAACTTTCGCAGCACGGACCGGACACGTTCAGTATGGTCGGACTAATCAATGAGGCGGACCCGACAATACGCACGTATAAGATTTTACGCAAGAACCCGGACGGGCTTGCTTACGCCGCGCACATCGCGAACAAATACGGGCTGAGTTATGAGCGGCTCTCCGGGAGGATTTCCAAATGAAAGCAAATTTAATGTTTAGCGACCGCGACTTTGACCCGACTTCGCAGCTCTGTTACGCGAGCGACACGCTCGCCTCCGATCTGGAACTGCGCCACGTAATCGAAAAGATGTCAAACGGCGATAAGGTCATCGCCGACGTTAGTTACGCCGCGCTGTTTATGCCGCTTGAAAGCATTAGCGACATCAAATACCGTCAGGAAAACCTGCGTGACGCGCTCCGTTCCCCCGCGCACGTGCGGAGATTGTATGATTTGCTCGACGAAACCGCGCAGATCCAGAAGAAGTCAAATCACTTCCTATCCTCCTCCGTCAGTCTCGGCGACTCGCTCAACAGTGCGGTCGGCTTGCTGCGCATCTTCGCGGACACGCTGGGAAATCTGCGTAAGTTCGCGGACGAGGGGATTAAAGCCTTTGCGTCGGCGGGGTTTAAGAATCTGTTTAAGATGCTTCAAACGGAGCTTGACGACGCGTTCCTCAATGAGGTAAAAAATCAACTGAAAGAGCTGAAATCGCAAGACGAAATGCTCATCTCCGCGCGTCTCGGCGCGGGCAACCAAAGCACCGGATATACGCTTCGCCGCCAGCAGCACAAGACGTTTCTGAGCCGGTTCAAAATGGCGGCGACCTATACCGTTAAGGACGACGACACACGGGGAATCGCGGATATTGAATCGCGCCGCGACCGCGCTGTCAACGAAACTGTCAGCGTCCTGACACAGGCCGTGCGTTATCTTGAAGACTTTTTCACGATGCTGCGGCACGAGCTTGCGTTCTACGTCGGTTGCCTGAACCTCGCGGATTTTCTGACGACAACGGGTGCGCCGTACTCTTTTCCGGAGCTTTTGCCGCCGGAGCGCGAACACCGCTCGTGGAACAATCTCTACGATTTGAGCCTCGTAATCCTGCGCGGCGAATCCGTCACGGGCAACGAACTTGTCGCCGACAACAAGCGGCTGTTCATCGTAACCGGCGCGAATAACGGCGGAAAGAGTACGTTTATGCGCTCGTTCGGCCAGGCGGTTGTTATGGCGCAGTGCGGAATGTTCGTCGGCGCGGAGGAATTCACGGCTCCGGTCAAGCTTGGGATTTTCACGCACTTCAAAAAGGAAGAGGATTCCACGATGAAGAGCGGCAAGCTCGACGAGGAAATGGAGCGTATGAGCGAGATTACCGACCGTCTGCGCAAGTATTCAATCGTTATCTTCAACGAGGCCTTTGCGTCCACCAACGAGCGCGAGGGTTCCGAAATTCACCGCCAGATCGTCAAGGCGTTGATTGAAAATGATGTCGAGGTCTTTTCCGTGTCGCACCTTTACACGTTCGCGCACGCGTTCTCCGGCGAACCGCTCACGCAGTTCCTGCGCGCGCAGCGGCTCGAAGACGGCGGCCGCTCGTTCAAGGTTCTCCCCGGCGAGCCGCTCGAAACGGCGTTCGGCGAGGACATCTACACCGAGCTTTTCGGCCCGCAGCACTAAAAAGTCTTTACGGCAGTCCTGATTAGTCAGGGCTGCCGATTTTATTTTTGAAAGAAGGCCGGGTCTTACTATATATTGTGGCGCAACGGAATTGCAACCACTTTTTTGCAAAAATACACCGCGATAACCGAAAATAATGCTTGATTTTCAGAAAATACCAATTTATAATATAAAGAACTAACGTTGTAGAATAGCAGATTATGGAAAGAGGAAGTTCCTGTTATGTTAAAGCGCACACTATATACTGAGCGCGTATTAGCGGCGGCGGCAGAGCCGTCCGTCAAAATTCTTACGGGAATGAAGCGTTCCGGCAAGACGACAATTCTTGGGCTTGTACGCGATGAGCTTTCCGCGCGCGGCGTAGCGCGCTCCAACATCGTCTCAATGAGCTTTGAGGGGTTGGAGAACGCGGAAATCACCGACTCGTCGGAGCTTTACAGCGCGATTACCGCGCGTATCGGCGCGGCTGAGGGACGTGTTTACATCTTCCTTGATGAGCCGCAGCGCGTCCTTGGGTGGGAGCGCGCCGCGCTGCACCTCCTGCACGACCTCGACTCGGATATTTACATCAGCGGCTCAAACGCCTCCGTCGTCTCACCGTCCGTAACGGCGATTCTTGAAGACCGGTACGAGGTTTTTCCGATTACACCGTTGTCTTTTTCGGAATTTTTGGAGTTCCGTGAAAGTTATACGACCACGGAGGACACGGCGCGTGAGCTTGCGCGTTACGTGATGACGGGCGGTTTTCCGGCACTGCACTTGCGCGCTCACGCGCAGGATGAGGCATACACGCACGTGCGCGACATTATGTCCGCCGCCGTGTGGGGCGACGTGGTGGGTTCGCACCAGCTCCGCCGCGCCGATCAGCTCGTGCGCATTATTCGCTTCGTGTTTGAAAACGTCGGCCACACCTTCTCCGCAAAACGCCTGTCCGACAGCCTGAAAAGCGAAAGCAAGGAAATCAACATAGAAACCGTTTATACGTATTTAGAGCGGCTTGAAAACGCGTATATCATCTCGCGCTGCCGCCGCTATGACTTGCAGGCGGAGGAACCGCTGAAAACGCAGGAGAAATTCTATCTTGCGGATCCCGCGCTCCGTTTCGCAATGCTCGGCTTTGCGCCCGACACAATCGGAAAAGCGATTGAGAACGTGGTGTATTTGGAACTTGTGCGGCGCGGATATGAAGTGTTTATCGGCAAGCACGGCAGGCGTGAGATCGACTTCACCGCCAACCGCGGCGATGAGCGCGTATATATTCAGCTCGGACGCGAGGCTCACCCCGACAGGAGCGAGCTGGACGCGTACCGTACGCTGTCCGCCCTGCGCGACAACTACCCGAAATTCATTCTTACGACCGACCCGAACGCTGCCGGCAATCGCAGCGGCATTCAGACCGTCGGCATCTCGGACTTTTTACTGGGCAAATACGGCAGATGAAGCGCGTAATCCCGCTACTGATCGTAATCGCGCTGCTGTCGTCCTGCGCGTCGATTCTGGAAACTGAGCGACTGACCGTAACGCCGCACGCGGAGCTTGAATTGCCGGAGCCGAATCCGGAAACGCCCGAAGCGAGTAACCGCGCGGAGCTTCGTACCGCGCTTTACGGTATTTTCCGCCGCGGGCAGACGCGCGGGAGTATAAATATCTTCGAGTATGACGGCGACCTTGAAGCGGAACTCGGCGAGATTCGCGACGATATTATTCTCCGCGACGCCGTCGCGGCTTACGCGCTGTCGGATATGTCGGTTTCCGTTACGCCGATTGTCTCTTTTTTTGAGGTTCACGTCGAGTTTGCGTACCGCCGCACACGCGAACAGATCGACGGGATTACCAATGCCTCCACGCTGCGCTACCTGCGCTCGGAGCTTGCGGAGATGATGGGCGATTATCGCCCCGACGCGGCGATTCGCACCACAATTCCGAATATTACGGACACGGATGTGCTTCAATATTTGACGGAGATTTACTACGAAAATCCGCTGGACATCGTGATGCTTCCGATTGTAACGGCGACGATTTATCCCGAAAACCCGTCCGACGGCGCGGAACGGCTCATTGAGCTGACGTTCGGGTACAGTCAGCCGACCGCCGTTTTACAGCGTTTCGGCGGATGGCTCCGCAGTGCCGCGGGCGACGTCGCCGCGGCGGCGAGCGGGTCCAACGACGCGGAGATTCTTCTGTCGCTGTGCGAGGGACTCGCGGACTTGGCAGAATACGACGCCGCCGCGTCCGAACTGTCCGAATACCCGACGCAGAGCCTTTCGGCGACGGCCTACGGCGCGCTTCTCGGCGGTTCCGCAATCGGTGAGGGATACGCGATGGCGTATAAAGCTCTGTGCGACGAATTATCCTTGCCGTGCATAGTTGTCCTCGGCACGCGAGACGGACTTCCGCACGCGTGGAATATCGCATCCTATGACGGGGCGTATTACCACATTGACGCGGCTCTGTGCGACACGGACGGCATTGGAGCGGGATTTTTCAAGTCCGACACGGAGATGTCGGATAATTACGAATGGGACAGAGAAAAATACCCCGTGTGTAACGGGACTGAGAGGGTAAATTTATGAGCGAACGCACATCTATCCGCACGAGCATCGTAGGCGGCTTCGACCGCCAGGACGTAATCGACAACATAAAGCGCATTTCCGGTGAACGCAACGCGATTGCGAAAGAACTTAACGCGGTGAAGGCGCAACTTGCCGACGCGCTTGCGGCGAACGAGGGATTGCATTACGACCTCGACACCGCAATCGCGCTGAGAGTTGATGCGGAGAATGACGCGGAGCTTGCGCGCGCCGAGGCTGCCGCCGCAAAGGCGGAGCTGGCCGCGTATAAGGTGTCTGAACAGACTAAGGCGGCGGAGCTTATCGGCGAGCTTGAAACGCAGCTGCGCGCGCTGCGCGAAAACCTGCTGTAAAAAATTTAACGTAAAAAACTCTTGACAAAGTGAAAACCAGCATTTATAATAGGCGAAACTGAATATCAAACCGTTGAAGCGGAGATAAAAACAGGTCGTGCACTTCCAGAGAGTCGGGGTGGTGAGAAACCGGCAGAACGCAGCTTGTTAAATGGACCGCC
>JAISJC010000095.1 GCA_031261745.1 Oscillospiraceae bacterium | reverse complement strand
CCGTTGTAAAACCAGTCGTGGTCCTCGTTCTGGTCGCCCGTTATCGCGTCGAGCATCATATTCTCGTGATTGCCGAGAATCATCGAGATATTCGGCTCCCGCATAATGTATTGCAGCACCGCAATGCCCTCCGGTCCGCGGTCAATCGCGTCGCCGAGTACGCAGAGCCGGTCGCGCGGCTCGAAGTCAATCACATCGAGCATCTGCCGGAACGCCTCGTACTGCCCGTGAATGTCGCTCATAACGTAGTGCATTGCCGCGATTCTCCTCTCAAATTTGATTTCCCTTATTATCGCACACGACGTGTACAAAAGTCTGTACTATCCCCCGCCGTCTCGCTAAACTGTCTTTATCGCGTCATAGAACCCCGTATGCCGTTTGTCGTAAACAAAATCTTGGTGCAAGTGTCCGAACCACCAATGCTCAAACTCAACATTATCCTCAATCCAGTCAAAAAACTCAATCAGTCCGGTGTTCCACGGCTTTTCCGTCGGCGAAAATCCGAGATGTCTGTATATTCGCGACGAGACCGTGTGCGTCAACACGAAATCCACCCTGTTGCCGACGGCGGCGAGGTTCGCCTTTGCCTCCGCAATTTCGTCGGGGTTCGGTACCTCCGCCGCCCACCAGCTCCGGCCCGGAATGCGGCAATCGCGGTTGAGGTGACGGTTCCAATTCTTGCTGACGGCGTTCCAGTCGAGCGTGTGGTATTGGTCGAGGTTGTCCGTAATAAAATCATCAAGCCCTCTGCCGCAGTCGTGACTGGCGGCTCCGCCCATTGTGAAAAACGTCTTGCCCTCAATCTCAAAAACCTGTCCGCGCATAAGGTGTGTTATCTTCTTGCCGAGGCTGTGAACCTTGCCGCCGTGCCATTCCGAGACGTGATACGCGTTGAGCAGGTCGAAATTCTCGTGGTTTCCGTCGATAAAAAGGACCTTGCACTTGTGACGGTTCCAGAAATTGCGAACCTTGTTGTCCTCGCCGTTATTGTCCCAGCACACGCCGAAATCGCCGAGGACAATCAGGTAATCGTCCTCCGTAAGCGCATTTTTCAGCTTGAATATTTTGTTCACGTCGTAGGTCCCGTGCGTGTCGCCCGTTATGTAAATCATTCCGTCACTCCTATTCCGCCGACTTGAAGTTATACACGGGCTTAATCGTCCTCACAATCTCCGCCGTGTCGGCGATATTCGCGACAATCTCGTCCATCGGCTTGTACGCGAACGGCGACTCGTCGAGCGTACTCCGGTTCACGGTCGTGGAATAAATCCCCTCCATCGCCCTTTCAAATTGCGTCAGCGTGACGCTCTGCTTCGCGTCGCTGCGGCTCATCAGCCGCCCCGCGCCGTGCGGAGCCGAGAAATTCCAGTCGGGATTGCCCTTGCCGACGCAAATTAAGCTCCCGTCGCGCATATTCATCGGAATCAGCACGCGCTCGCCCGCCTGCGCGGAAATCGCGCCCTTTCTCAGGAGCATATTGTCGAGGTCAATATAGTTGTGGACGGTCGAAAACCGCTCGTCAACCTTGAACTTCATCTCTTTTATAATGTCGCGCGCGATTGCGGCGCGGTTCAGGTCGGCGAAACGCTGGACAATCGCCATATCGTGCAGGTAGTCGTCGAGGAGCGCGCCCTCCGCGTATGCGAGAACGCGGTCGGTGCTGCCGTTTTTCTTTCTCAGCGCGTCCGCAGCGGTTTTCTGGTAGAACTCCGCGACCTGCTTGCCGAGGTTTCGGCTGCCCGTGTGAATCACGAGGTACAGCCGCCCGTCGTCGTCGCGGTCCAGCTCGATGAAGTGGTTTCCGCCGCCGAGCGTCCCGACGGAAAGCCGCGCGCGGTCGAGGCTGACGTGCTTCGCGCAACACAGCTTCGTCAAATCTATCTCGCCCGCGTAGGTGTGAATCGACTTGCGGACGTTGCGCCCCGCGGGAATAAGATTGTGAACAGCCTTGTCGAGCTGTTGCATTTCGGCGCGTGTGTCGCGCAGCAGCACTGTCTCCATTCCGCAGCCGATATCCACGCCGACGAGGTTCGGGACGACCTTATCCGTAATCGTCATTGTCGTGCCTATAGTACAGCCCTCGCCGGGGTGCGCGTCGGGCATAAGCCGGATTTTGCTCCCCGCCGAAAATTCGTGATTGAGCAGATTGATGACCTGCGCGATTGCGTACTGCTCCGCGCTGTCCGTGAAAACCTTCGCGGTGTTGTATTTTCCCTGTAATTCAATCATATTACGCTCCTTATATAAATCGGCAACACTATAAAAACAGACGTAACGGCATCTCGGTCCGCCTCGACCAAGATGCCGTTAATCGGTTCGTCCCACAGCACGCTCAACGCGTACAGATTGTCCACGGACGGCAGAGCCTTGCCCCACTGCCACTTGTAGATTGCCTGCGGCTGCTCAAATCCGAAGTATTCCTGCAAGTCCCGAACGGACTGGCCGTGCTTTCGGCGCAGCCGCGAGATGTTTTCGCCCGTGGCCGGCATATCAATCACGGGAAACGCGTTCTTGTCCATCATAACTCCTTTCGCGTCATCAACTCTTCACTTACTTTGTCACTGTATCGGACATTATAGCACAGGATTTACCGAATTTCTCACTTTATCACATTACAGTTTTGTTACGGAGAATAAACCACGGGTTTATTGTAATCCGCTCGCGGCTTTGTTATAGTTTGGACAACAGGAAAACGACTGACAAGGAGACAAAAAATGCTGTTTTTGAAGATTGACGTAGAAACCAAAACAACGCTCGTTCCCGAAGAACGCGACGATTTCAACGACTTCGCACGGGCGTTCCACGGCGTATCCGACACATTTTACCGCAACAGCAATAAAGAACAGTTTCTTTTTGTGTCCGATATCAAGCACGAGTGGGTTACGCTCGGCGCGTTCTGCAAGAACGGCGAGCCGTCTTGGAACGAGGTGTGCGTCTTCTTTGAGCTTGCAAAAATCGCGAAAGACGCAATCGTTGAAACGCGGGCGCAAGAGGTCACGTTCCACACAATGACGCAGATGCTGAGGACGGCCGACCGTCGGGATTTCATTCAGGACGACGACGAAACTTTGGAGCAAATCGGACTGGACGGATTGAGAAACGTGCGGAGCTTCAACGAAGAGTTCTGCACCGACGCGTCCAAAGAAACGCTGCTCAAACGGGTACGGAAGCTGCTCTGCGAGGAGCTGTTTATTCCGGAGATTGAGCGTATTTTCGCGGGTGATAAGCTCGACAAGCGTATGGGTCACCCCGTCCACTATTTAATTCAGACCGACGATACAAAGGTCCGCAAAAAGCTGACGGAAACACTTGTGTCGGCGTTGCACACCAATCGCCGCGTCGGAAATTCCCGCTACTCCGAGATTTCATTCTCCGCCAACAACAGCATTGAAAGCTCATATGAAAAACTGTATGCCGCAAATACCGACGGTGTTATCGCCGTGTACTACGGGGCGGGCGACACCGACGACGACGAGGAATATGCGAACAGGGGTCTCGACGTAATTACGGGCATCTGCGACGCGATGCGTAAGCACAAGAACGACGTACTTACGATTCTGTGTCTGCCGCGTTCCTGCGAAAAGGTGAAAGATATGTTTAAGGAACGCCTCGGCGTGATGACGCTCGTCGAGCTGAATGAGGATACCGTGTTCGGCGAAAAGGCAAAAACGTACCTGCGTAGTCTTGCCGCAGAGCACAAGGTTAAAACCGACCGCACACTGTACAAGGGCATTACCGACGCGGGCAAAGGCTACCTCGCCGCCGACCTGAACCGCGTTTTTGACGAGTGGTTCGACAAAAAGCTGCGGACGCAGGTCTACTCGCAGTACGCGGAGCTTGAAACCGTGAACAAGCAAATCGCGGAGAAAAAGCCGCGCGGCAGTGCGTTTGCGGAGCT
>JAISJC010000021.1 GCA_031261745.1 Oscillospiraceae bacterium | reverse complement strand
TATCGCACGGTCAGTCACGCTTGCCGTAACAAAGAGGTCAACCGCGACCAAATCGAGGAATTTGTCCTCGGAAAACTGTCAGAATATGTGTTCTCGGAACGGTACATTTCTGAAATAACCGCTGAATACAATCAGTGGCTGCGCGGACAGAACGGCGGGAACATCGCACTGGCAAAGGCATACCGCTCTCAACTTCGGTCGCTGTCCGCAGACATCGGCAGCACTACGAATTTGCTGATAAAGGTGCAGTCCGACGCTCTGATTGAAAAACTACAAGCACTGGAACATTCAAAGCGCGAAATCGAAACAAAACTCACGCGCTTGGAGCAAGAAAACCGCCACACAGAGGTCACGGAAAGCGAAATCCGGAGCGTGTTCAAAATAATCCGCGCGGGACTCACCTCCGGCACTCTACGCGAAATAAAACATATTATTGAAAACTATGTTCAAAAAATCGAGGTATTCCCCGAATCAATCACTGTCAAGTTTAACTTCTTCCCCGATATCACGCTCGATATGGTCGAAGTTGACGACGAAAACGACAAGGACTGCGTAAAAACGCAGTCCTTGCCTAATGCTGATGAAATTGGTGGAGGAGGGTGGATTCGAACCACCGAAGGCGGAGCCAACAGATTTACAGTCTGCCCCCTTTGGCCACTCGGGAACTCCTCCGCGATTTTGAATGCTCGAAGATGATACCACACCTTCGGGCGTTTGTCAACCGTTTTTTTATTCCCCGCGCCTCACCTCGCTGATGCCCTTAATGCTCTGCAATTTGCCGATGGCTGTCGCAAGTTCTTCGCTGTTTTTGACCTCAATCGTCATATTCACATTCGTAATCCCGTTTTGCGCTTTCGCGGAGAACTCAATCAGTTTCAGTTTCAGCGTACTCATCGCCGTGGAAATATCCAGCACAACGCCGTCGCGCTGCGGCGCGGAAATCGACAGCGCGGCGTGGTACACGTCGTTTTCGCTGTTCGCCCACTCGACGGCGACCCAGCGGCCCGCCTCGTCGGGGTCCCCGCGCGATTTCAGGTAGTTGATGCAGTCCCCGCGGTGGACGGAAACGCCGAAGCCGCGCGTGATAAACCCGATTACAGGGTCTCCCGGCACGGGCGCGCAGCACTTCGCGAACTTCACAAGACAGTTGTCGAGGCCCTCGACATACACGCCGCCGACGGGCTTCCGCTTGCGGTTCCTCACCGATTCGCCGAAGGTAATCTCGGTCATTTCCTCGTCTTTTTTGCGCGCCTTCGCGGCTGCGGAGATGTCGTCGCGAATCTTATTTACGGCTTTTTGCGCTGACAGTCCGCCGTAGCCGATCGTCGCGAAAAGATCGTCAAGCGTCGGGAACGCGAGCTTTTCCAGCACTCGCGGTAGCACGTCCTCGCGCGTCACGTCCGCGAGCTTCAAGTTGTTGCGGCGCAACTCAGAATCGAACGCGACGCGCCCGTGGACGATGTTCTCGTCGCGCTTTTCCTTCTTGAACCAGAGGCGGATTTTGTTCCGCGCCTCGGAGGATTTTATGATGTTCAGCCAGTCGCGCGACGGACCTTTTGACGCGTTTGATGTGAGAACCTCGACAATATCGCCGTTTTGCAGCGCGTGCGAATACGGCACAATCCGGCCGTTGACAATCGCGCCGTTCATCTTGTTGCCAATAGCCGAGTGAATGCTGTACGCGAAGTCAATCGGCGTCGAACCCGCGGGCAGGTTCACCACGTCGCCGCGCGGCGTGAACACAAAAACCTCGTCCGCGAACATATCCGTGCGCAGGGATTTGTAGAACTCCTCCGCGTCGGACTCCTGCTGCGACTCCAAGAGCTGCCGAATCCACGCGAATTTCTCCTCGTCGGAGGTCTTTCCCGTCACGCCCGACTTGTATTTCCAGTGCGCGGCGACGCCGTACTCCGCGACGCGGTGCATCTCCGTCGTACGGATCTGAACCTCGAACGGAATCCCCTCGCCGCCGATTACGGTCGTGTGCAGACTCTGATAGCCGTTAGGTTTCGGCATCGTGATATAGTCCTTGAATTTCTCCGGAATCGGGCGGAAAATCTCGTGTATATGTCCGAGCGCGTGATAGCACTCCGCGATGGAATCGACGACGACGCGGAACGCGTAGAGGTCCAGCACCTCCGCAAACGTCTTGTTCTGCGTGTTCATCTTGCGGTAAATGCTGTAAATGTGCTTAATGCGCCCGTAAACCTCGCACGTACAGTTGCCCTCGCGCAGATGCTCGCGGATTTTGTTCTCGGTGGACGTGAAAAAGCTGTTTTCCTCGCGCTCGCGCGCCTCTATGCCGTTCCGGATCTGCTCATACGCAATCGGATTGATGTACCGCAGGGACAGGTCTTCAAGCTCCCACTTGACGCGCTGCATTCCGAGCCGGTGCGCGATCGGGGCGTAGACCTCCATTGTCTCCATTGACTTTTCGTACTGCTTTTCCTGCGTCTGGTATTCCATCGTGCGCATATTGTGAAGCCTGTCGGCGATTTTAATCAGTATAACGCGAATATCCCGCGCCATCGCCATCAGCATCTTGCGCAGGTTCTCCATTTGCTCTTCTTCTTTTGTGGTGTACTGCACGCGCGTGAGCTTTGTTACGCCGTCCACAATCTCCGCTACGTCCTCGCCGAAGAGCTTCGCAACCTCCTCGCGCGTCGCGGTCGTGTCCTCAATGCTGTCGTGCAGAAGCGCGGCGATAAGCGAATCGTCGTCCAAACCCATTTCCGCGACGATAATCGCCGTCGCGAGCGGATGCGTCACATACGGCGAGCCGTCGCGGCGCAGCTGTCCCTCGTGCCTCTCCGCTGCGAACTCGAACGCCTTTCCGATGCGCGCAAAATCCGCCGCGGCGTTGTACCCCCGCACGATTTCTTCAAGTTTATCAAATTGTTTTTGCAGATAATTTTCCATATGCTTATCCTCGGCGGTGTGGTTTCAAATCCAAAACGTGGAACTGCACGCTCTTGCGTCCGCGGAACTCGTTTACCTGCGGCTCAAAAACGATGTCCGCCGCGTCGCCCTCTGCAACGCCGAGCGACGATGATTCCATCGAAAAGAATATGCAGTCAAACGTCATATGGTCTTTCTCCACGCGCAGGCGCGTGTGCTTGCCGTTGCCGACCGGCGACAGCAGGACTATGCGCGCGTTCGTAATCACCAGACGCGGCGGCAGGTTCTGGTTTCCGAACGGTTCAAGCCGCTCCAAAGATTCGACATTTTCTAAGCTCAAAAGCCGCGCTTTCTCAACCTCAAAATCAACTTTCAGCGTCGGAACCGGCGGGATTTTAACCGTTTCGTGGTATATCTCGCGGATGCGGCGCGTAAACTCATCAATATTCTCGCGCGGGATCGTTATTCCCGCCGCCATCTCGTGTCCGCCGTAATTTATCAGCAAATCGTCGCACCGCGCAAGTGCGGAATACATCTTAAAGCTGCCGAAACTGCGGCAGGAACCGCGTCCGATGCCGTCCGCGTCAACATTAATCATCACCGCCGGAAACAGCCACCGCTCCGCCGTGCGCGCCGCGACAATGCCCATAACGCCGTGGTACCAGTTCTCGCCGCTCATCACTATCGGCCCCTTCGGGTCAATCCCGCGCAGCCGCTCCTCAACCTCGGTGAAGATGGTGCTTTCCAGCTTGCGCCGCTCGTCATTCAGCCCGCAAAGCTCCGCCGTGAGCGTTTTTGCCTCCTCCGCGTCCTGCGTGAGCAAAATATCCACAGACAGCAGCGTCCGTCCCATTCGTCCCGCGGCGTTTAACCGCGGCGCGAGCGTGAAGCCTATATCCGCCGTGCCGATTGACCCGCGCGGCGCGCCCGCCGCCTGCATCAGCGCGACGAGACCCGGCCGCGGCTCCGCGACAAGGCGGTTCAGCCCCGCGCGAATCAGTGCGCGGTTCTCACCCGTCACGGGCATAACATCCGCTACGGTGCCGATAGCGACGAAGTCTCCGTACTCGCGCAGGAGCGCGGACACGGGTCTTGAATTTTCAAGCGCGCAGACGAGCTTGAACGCGACGCCCACGCCCGCCAGCACGCGGTTCGGGTACTCGCAGCCCGGTCGTTTCGGGTCGATAACCGCAAGCGCGGCGGGCAGCGTATCCTTGCATTCGTGGTGATCCGTGATGATGATGTCCATTCCGAGTTGCGTCGCGTAATCCGTTTCGTCAATCGCGGTGATTCCGCAGTCAACGGTGATAATCAGCTCCGTTCCGACGGATTTCAGGTAGTCGAGCGCGGGGCGGTTCAGACCGTAGCCCTCCTCCGCGCGCCCCGGAATATATATTTCGCACTCGACGTTTCGGGTGCGGAAATAGCTTTTCAGCAGTGCGGACGCGGTCATTCCGTCCACGTCGTAATCGCCGAAAATCGCGATTTTCCTGTTCTTCGCAATCGCGTCCTCAATTTCGGTGACGGCCTTGTCCATATCGCGCAGCAAAAACGGGTCGAAAATATCCGACGGTTTGTCGGTGATGAAGTCCACCGCGTCGTCAAAGGTCGTAATCCCGCGGGAGCAGAGGAATACCGCCGCAAGCGGATTAATGCCGCGCCGGAATAACGCCGTCGCCGCGTCCCTGTCGAAGCCTATAATTTTCCATTCGTCAAATCGCATTTGTTTTCTCCCGACCGCTCAGCTGCATACAACCGTCGGTTACTACAATATGTTGTTATAATTAATTATCATACACTATATATAAACAAAAGTCAAGTAGTGAACGAAAACGCCCCGCTCCATTCGGAGCGGGGCGCAATTCATTCGTCTATTCCGTTCTGAGCGCGACGACCGGGTCTTTGCGCGCCGCCATTCGGCTCGGCAGCAGTCCCGCGATAAACGTGAGGAACATACTGATCAGTACGAGCGCGACCGCGCCCGCGGACGGCAGGAGCGCGACATTCGGAATGTCCGTCAGGTGCAGGACAATCGCGTTTGCGGGGATACAGAGCACCGCCGTGATGACAATACCCAGAAGTCCCGCGGAGAACCCGATAATCAGCGTTTCCGCGTTGAAAACGCGGGAGATGTCGCGTTTACTCGCGCCGATTGAGCGCAGGACGCCGATTTCGCGCGTGCGTTCCAGCACGGAGATATACGTGATGATTCCTATCATAATCGACGAAACCACGAGCGAGATGGACACGAACGCAATCAGTACGATAGAAATCGCGTTAATCACCGTCGTAATCGAACTCATCAGCAAGCCCACAAAGTCGGTGTACGTTATCTCGCCGCCCTCTTCAACGGTCTTGTTGTACTCCGAAATGAAGTCCGCGACCGCGTCCTTGTTCTCAAAGCTCGACGCGTAGATGTTGATCGCGCTGGGGTGGTCGAGGTCGGTCACACCGAGTATTTTAATGTTACCGTCATAAGTCGCGTCGGTTTTCGCCTGTTCCGCCATCTGGTTCATCATTTCAAGCAGCTGCGCGTCGTCAATGCCGAACTGCTGCGCCTGTTCAATCTGCGCCGCCGTCGCCTGCCGCTCCGCGTCCGGCAGCGAGTTGATGTAGGCGATAACGTCGTCCATCGTCTCAAACGCCGCGCCGTCCTCCGCCTCAAACTTCAAGCCCGTGAACACGTCAACTTCCGGATTCGCAAGCTGCTCCTTCACAATTTCCGAGCTTGCCGTATGGTCAATCAGGTATTCCATAAGCGCGGTGGTGTAGCCGATAAACACATCGCTCGCGACGGCCGCCGCGTCCGGATTCGGGCGCAGAATGCCGACGATTTTCACGGTTTCCGACTCCGCGGCGACGCCGAACATAAAGTCCTTGTCTCCGGACTTATCGACCCACGCGCCGTTCTCCTTTGCGTAGGTGTCCGCCGGCAGAATAAGCGGGAATTTCAGAGATAAAATCTCCGAATATTCGTAGCTGTTCGCCTCGTCGGAGAGAACCTCGCCCTTAATCAACGCCTCCATCATCTTGTCGTAATCCGCCTGCGTTTTCAGTCCGAGCGAGTACAGCAGGATATCAGGAACCTCGTTGTTTTCCGTGACAATCAGCACAGCCTCATCGTAATTTTCGGGCAGCTTACCCGCGACGACCTCGTACTGCTCCGCGAGGAAATCGCGGTTCGGTATAAGCGGCCGCCACATATCCATTCCCGTCATACTCATACTGCTCAGACCGGAAAAACCCGTACCCATTCCCGCGCCGGACATTCCGTCCTCAACCTGACCCGAAATAATGCCGGGGTGAACCCTGTCGAGCTTGCCCTCCGGCGTCGTGTGGTACAGGTTGAGCGGGATATTGTACGAATACGAAATCGCAGTCGTGTAGTGCGACAGCTTATCCGTTTCCAACGCATCGGGGTTCAGTTCTTTGCCCTGAATGTACTGCTTGAACGCCGCGAGGTCGTTGCGCTTGACCTCCGACATCATCGTGTTCATCATCTTCGCCATAAACGTGTTCGCGTAGACCTTATTCAGCTCGTGTTCCTCGAAAATGCCCTTTCCCTGGAACGACTGAATCATACTGCCGAGGTCCATCGTCTCGTGTTCGATTGTGATCGGATAGCTCGACAGCGTGTCGCGCTCCGTGTTGTCGATATACGTCTGCAAGCCGTTGGACAGCGACATAATCAGCGCGATACCGATAATTCCGATGCTCCCCGCGAACGCCGTAAGAATTGTCCGCGCCTTTTTCGTCAGCAGATTCTTAAACGACAGCGACACCGCCGTACCGAACGACATCGACGTGCGGCGCATCTTGAAGTCCGTCGGGTCGTCGGAATTCTCTTCCGTAATCGGATCCGAGTCGCTCAGAATCCGCCCGTCGAGCAGCCGGATAATGCGCGTAGAGTACGTGTCCGCGAGGTCGGGGTTGTGCGTAACCATAATGACGAGCTTGTCGGCGGCAATCGCCCGCAGCAGCTCCATTACCTGCGTGCTCGTTTCGCTGTCGAGCGCGCCCGTCGGCTCGTCAGCGAGCAGAATGTCCGGGTCGTTGATCAGCGCGCGCGCTATCGCGACGCGCTGCATTTGCCCGCCGGAGAGCTGATTCGGTTTTTTATACAGCTGGTCGCCGAGGCCGACGCGCTCCAAAACCGACTTCGCGCGTTCCGCGCGCTCCGCCTTGGAGACGCCTGAGAGCGTGAGCGCAAGCTCAACGTTCGAGATGACGTTCTGGTGCGGTATCAGGTTATAGCTCTGAAACACGAACCCGACGGAATTGTTTCGGTACGCGTCCCAGTCCCCGTCCTTAAAATCCTTCGTGGATTTGCCGTTGATAATCAAATCGCCCTCGGTGTAGTGGTCCAGTCCGCCGACGATATTCAGCAGCGTCGTCTTTCCGCAGCCGGAGGGTCCGAGTACGGAGACGAATTCAGATTCGCGGAAGCTCAAATCCAGCCCGCGCAGGGCGTGGACGTCCGTTCCGCCCGCCGAATACACTTTCGTAATGTTTTTCAGTTGCAACATTTTTTATCACTCACAATCTTTTTTCGTTGCCGTAACCTTAACACACTTTAATATTGAATGTGTGAATTGAATGTTAAAAGTGCCGTTCGGAGGATTCCCCGACGACACTTTTAACATTATATACATAAATATGCGGTTAAATTCTCCCGATGTTCACCGCGGTGAAGTACGCCGCCCGCGTCGCCGCGTGAATATTCTTCGGCGACAGCCCGTCGCCGATTTGGTGAAACTCCGGCGCGATAAAGCGCATCTCATCCGCGTCGTCCCACAGCGGAGCCTGCCCGACGGCGTATATCACCGTGTCCGCGTCAAAAAACTTCGTTTCCCCGTTCGGCAGCTCACATTTTACGCCGTTTTTCTCAATTTGCAACGCTTTTGTGCCGAGGGACAGCGCGACATTCTTTTCGCGCAGCTGGACTTCAAGTGCGATTGAATGCAGCATATTCCCGCCGTCGGAGAGCGTCGGCTGCATCTCAATGATCGTGACCTCGCGTCCTTGTCCGCCGAGGAAAATCGCAAGTTCAGTACCGACGAGACCGCCGCCGAGAATCGCAACGCGCTTGCCCGCTTTCGACGTGTCAACGTAGACTGCCTCCGCACCCACCGCGTTCTCAATCCCCGGTATTTTCGGCGTCACGGGGCGCGCGCCGAGCGCGGCGATAATCACGTCCGGCGCGAGCCTGCGCGCCAGGTCGGCGGTGACTTCCGTATTCAAATGTATGTCAACGCCCGCCTGCGCGACGCGCTTCGCCTGTAAATTGAGGTATTCCGAGAGTTTTTGCTTGAACGGAACATCCTCCTCGCACCGCAGAACCCCGCCCAGTTTGTCGGACTTCTCACACAGGATTACGTTATGTCCGCGTTGCGCCGCAGTCAGCGCGACTTGCATTCCCGCAACGCCTCCGCCCGCGACAAGCACGGTTTTGCTCATCTTCGCGTCGGGCAGAGCCGTGATCTCGCGCTCGATGCCAATTTCGGGATTGACCGCGCAGCAGAACTGCCGGTTATTAATCAGGTTCGAGAAGCAGGTAAAGCACCGCATACACTTCGTAATGTCGCCCTCGCGCCCGCTCCGCGCCTTTATCGGCATATCAGGGTCGGCGAGCAGCTCCCGCGCGACCTCGATTACGTCGGCCTTGCCGCTCGCGATTAATTCCTCCATAAGCTCCGGCTCCGTGAACGCGCCGACCGTCGCGACGGGCGTTTTCACGTACTTTTTCACCTCGGCGGCGAGATACGCGTTCGCGCCGTCGGGCAAAAACATACTTGGGTGTGTCACGACGAACGCGTCGCGAACCTCGTGATTTCCCGCGGAGCAGTGTATTAAATCAACGTGACCGTCGAGCGCGATTGCGATTTTCACGCCCTCGTCCATTCCGTAGCCGTCGGGGTTTGACTCCGTGACGGACATACGGAACTCAACCGGATAATCCTTGCCGCACTTGACCTTTATACGGTCGCACACCGCAATCGGGAACCGCACGCGGTTCTCCAAACTCCCGCCCCAGCGGTCGTCGCGCGTGTTAATCTGCGGTGAGAGAAACTGCGACATCAGCCAGCCGTGACCGCCGTGGATCATCGCCATTCCGAAGCCGCACTTTTTTGCGTAGACCGCCGCGTTCGCGAACGCCTCAATCGTCTCCTCAATCTCCCCGTCCGTCATCCCGACGCCGCGCCCGCCGCCCTCGGCGTACATTCCGGGGTGTTGAAGCTCCGCGACGGCGACCGCGCCGTATTTATAAATCCCCTCGGTCAGCGCGGCGAGATTGCCGTAGCCGTCCGTGTCGTCCAGATAGATGTGTTTCATTCCGCCCTTGCCGTAGTGCGAATCGACGAGGCACTCGCCGATAGCGACGCTCGCCGCGCCGCCCTGCGCCTTGCGCGAGTAATACGCCGTTGCCGCGTCCGTCGGATAGCCCTCGGCCGTGAGCATTTGGTATCCCGTCGGCGCGCCGAAAATCCGGTTGCGAAACAGGGTATTGCCGAGGCGAATCGGCGAAAACAGATGCGGATATTTCATACAGATTCCCCAAGCACACTGTCAATGAGGAAAATCAGTTCGAGCGCGCTGCGGAATTCAGACTGCATTCCCTTGTCGAGCCAGATGACGCTGCCCTGCCAGCTCGCGTTGTGGCGGAACAGGATTGACAGCTTGAAACTCGCGATTGCGCGCTCCTCCGACGACGGCTGCGCCGCGCCGGACGTTTGCGGCAGCACGTGCGCGTGGTTCGCGTCGTCGCCGAATTTCCGCGTTGACATCGACTTCTGCGGAAAATTGATCGCGTCCTGCAACTCA
Organism: Oscillospiraceae bacterium; assembly: GCA_031261745.1. Lineage (GTDB taxonomy): Bacteria > Bacillota > Clostridia > Oscillospirales > Oscillospiraceae > JAIRRO01. The sequence goes on along the minus strand of JAISJC010000021.1, from coordinate 10,849 downwards.
TCAATGATTTTCAAAAACTGAATCGTCCCCTCAAAAGGAACCTCATTCTCAAAATACGGGTTGATTATCACGCCTTTCAGGTTTGTTCCCTCATAAGTCGTGATACGTATAATACTGGTTTTCAGCTCATATGGGACAAATTTCGACTGCGCCATAGGCATTTTAACTACCCCTTTACCACTTTATACTCTAACTATACAGTGTAAATGTTTCACCAAAGTTTCAAATGCCGATAAATTCGGGTAATACTTGAAATATTATGTAGTTGCCATTGTATATTAATTTAGAAAATTCCCCTTGCATTCCGCACGGTTTTGTGATATATTTACAATGTTTAATGGGGGTTGTATCATATGCTTGAAATCCGAATGTTCGGTGAATTTTCTATAAAGAATGGCGGTCTCGATATTTCTGACTCCGTGAACCGCTCAAAGCGGCTTCGCGCTATGCTCGCTTATCTTATTACGCACAAGGGGCGTGAGGTTTCGCAGGATGATTTGATTGAGGTTCTGTGGCCCGATGAGGACGTTGAGAATCCCGCGAATACGCTGAAAACTATACTTTACCGCGTCAGAACCGCAATCGCCGGACTCGGCGTTGACGACGCGCACAGCTTCATCACTTATCAGCGCGGCGCATATTCCTGGACGCCCACTATTCCGTGCTTCGTCGATGTCCACGAGTTTGAGCGTCTCTGCCGCGAGGCGGAGAAACCGTCGACGGAGGACGCCGAACGCGCGGAGCTGTACCGCTCGGCGGCGGAGCTGTACCGCGGCGACTTTTTGCCGAAGAACGCGCTTGACTTCTGGGTGGTACCGCTCACCGGCTTCTACCGCACGAAGTTCACAAAAGCCGTCTGCTACGCGTCCGATTACCTCTCGGCGGAGGACAGGCACGAGGAGGTTATCCCGCTGTGCCAGAACGCGATTAAAATCGACCCGTATGAAGAGTATTTTCATCAGAGCTTAATCCGCGCTCAGATCGCCGTCGGACGGCACCAGCAGGCGATGGAGCATTATGACTTCGTGAACGAACTCTTTTTCAGCAAATTCGGCGTGAACCCCTCGCACGAGCTGACGGCGTTGTACAAGGACATCGTCAAGTCCTCGAAAAAAACTGAGGTAAACCTGAGCGTGATAATCGACGAACTCAAAGAGGACGTTGCCGATACGGGCTGCTTTTACTGCGAATACGAACCGTTTCGCACGATATATCAGCTCGAAGCCCGCGCCGCCACGCGTAGCGGCTCCGTCGTCTATATCTGCCTGCTGACGCTTTCGGACGCGCGCGGCAATCAGCCGAAGCTGTCCGTCCTCAACAAGGCGATGGAAAAGTTGCGTATTATCGTCACCAACGCTCTGCGGCACGGCGATTTATTCACGCGTTACAGCGTGAATCAATACCTCGCAATGCTTCCTGTTACGTCGTTTGAGACCAGCGATATGGTAATGCGCCGCATCACGAGCATTTTCCGCCGCGAGAACCCGAAAATCCCCGCTATGCTCACGTACACCATTCATCCGATCGTTCCGGTGGATTTTGTTGAAGATGAAGTCGTTTCCGTAATTGACGCGTAGATTAAAATGTGTTACAATACCCCCAAAAAGTAAAATTTTGGGGGTATTATTATGTCCGCTCCGTCCTTTATGCGCTGGGGTAGCACCCTGCTGATCACGCACCCGTGGATAACGCCTGAGAATATCACCGCGAACAACCTTGAAGTCCTCGTCTCCACCGACGGGAAAACGTGGCTCCCCGCCGCCGTCGCGGATTCGCCGTTTGGCGCGAACGCGACGTTCACGGCGGAGCTTCCGCCGTACTTCAATCTCTCCGCCTACGTCAAACTTTCTGGTGAAAAGAGCGAAACCGGCGACTTCTCCGTCCTCCCCGCTCCGCCGACCGTCAATTACGCGCCCGGCGCGTACCTGCCGGAGGACCTGCCTAAAACCGTAACCATTACCTCCGCGCCCGACACCGGGCTGGTTGTCGTTGCCGTGAACGGCAAAATCTCCGCGAGCGGCAACAAATGCTCTGTCGATATCGAGAGCGGTACGCGGATTAAAGTGTCCGCAGCCGCCGTAATTGACGGAATAACGTTTGAAAGTCCACAGATTGAACTGACCTACACCGCCGACGCGAACCTGAAAAAACTCGCGCCCGACACGATTGACGCCGTAATCGCCGAGATGACCGCCGAGGATAAGCTCGCCCTGACGGGCGGCATCGGCGGCGACCCGACCGTCTACATCAACGACGGCCCCGCCGGCGCGACCTACGCGATTCCGCGCCTCGGCATTCCCGGTCTCGTCCTCGCGGACGGCCCCGCCGGCGTGAGAATGCGCAAGAACGCGACGGTCTGGCTCTCGCCCACGGGTATGGCAAGCACTTGGAACCTCCCGCTCGTCGAGGAGGTCGGTCGGCGCGTCGCGGAGGAGGCCACGCACTTCGCCGTGGACGTGATTCTCGCGCCGGGGCTGAATGTTCAGCGCAACCCGCTCGGCGGCCGCAACTTTGAGTATTATTCCGAGGACCCGTGCGTCACCGGCTCCGTCGGCTCCGCGTATGTGCGCGGCGTGCAGTCCGGCGGCGTCGGCACGTCGCCCAAGCACCTCGCGGGCAACGACCAGGAGAATTTCCGCGGTCAGGGCAACGTCGTCGCGACGGAGCGCGCCCTGCGTGAGATTTATCTGCGCGGTTTCGAGGCCGTTTCCGCGGAATCCCCGTGGACGTATATGTGCGCGTACAACGCGATTAACGGCACCCTCGCGAACGCGAACAAATGGCTGATGACGGACACGCTGCGTAACCTCTGGGGTTACGACGGCCTTGTGATGAGCGACTGGGGAGCGGACTACGACCCTGTGAAATCCCTTGAAGCGCAAATGGACCTTGGCGAGCCGACGCGCAACGCGGCGACCGCCCTCGCGTGGCTGAACGACGATAAAATTGACGAAACCGAACGCGCCCGCCGCAACGATTTGCTCGACGTCGCGGTGCGCAATATGCTGAAACTCATACTCAAATCCCACGCGTACAAGGGCGCGTACGGCGCGCTGCAAATCGACGGGTCCTATGGTGAAAACGGTCTGACGAAAGCCGATATCGACAACCGCAGCCGCAATTTCGGCGGCAGCGAAATTCAAAAAGCGTCTGCGGAGGTCAACCGCCGCCTCGCGGCGGAGGGCTTTGTCCTGCTGAAAAACGACGGTGCGGCTCTGCCGCTCGCGTCCGGCGCGAAAATTTCGCTCGTGACGAGCGAAATTGCGTTCGACGAGCTGGACGTCCCCGGTTGGTACAACTGCACCGCGTCGCTCGGCGACATTGTGACGCAGGGGCGCGGCTCCGCGCAGGTCAAATTCAACGCCGACGGCGGCGTCAAATACGCTCCTACGCTCCGTGAGGGATTGCAAAACGGCGGTTTCTCCGTTACCTCTTGGAAACGCGACGGCGAGATTGCGGGAACCGGCGACCTGCCTCACGGCGAGGCACTCGGCGCGGACCAAGGCGCGCAAATCGCCGCAAAGGAGTCCGACGTGACCGCCGCCGCAAAAGCGGCTCTTGACGCGGGCGCAGAGGTTTTCATCTTCGTGATGACGCGCGTTTCCGGCGAGGGACAGGACGTAATCCCTGAGGAATTCGCGCTGTGTGAGCGCGAACGCTCCGTATTCGCGCCCTACGCGGACGCGTTCCGCGCGGCGGGTAAAAAAGTCGTCGTTTTGCTCAACTGCGGCTCCGCCGTCGATACGACGCTGTTCCGCGAAAAAGCCGACGCGATTCTCGACGTCTACAACCCCGGAACCGAGGGCGCGAACGCGATTGCGGACGTACTGTCGGGTCGCGCGAACCCGTCCGGCAAGCTCACTCAGTCCTTCCCGAAAACGTACAACGACTCCCCGTCCGTCGCCGTCAGCGCGGCGGGTCACGAGGGGCGCAATTTCGGCACAAACCCCGTCTACTATGACGAGGGCGTGTATGTCGGCTACCGCTATTTTGACACGTTCGGCGAGGGTCACCGCGTCGCGTTCCCGTTCGGCCACGGTCTGAGCTATACGACGTTCGCGTTCTCCAACCTCAAATTCGACGAAAAATCACTGACCGCAACGGTTGACGTCACGAACACCGGCTCCGCCGCCGGAAAAAACGTCGCGCAGCTCTACCTCTCCGCAAGCACCTACAAGGACGAAAAACGCCCCGTAAAGGAGCTTCGCGCTTTCGCGAAAACGCGTCTGCTCCAACCGAACGAGACGGAGACGCTGACGCTTTCGCTCACGCTCCGTGACCTGCAATACTACGACGACGGCGGCGCGGTCTTACGCGAGACGGTCGAAAGCTACACGGACGGGACGCAGTGGCGCGTTAAGAGCGGCACGGAATTCACCGTCACCGTCGGCGACACGTCCGACGCGGAAATTCTCGAAAAACGCGGCGTAACCGCGAAATTTACATACAAATAGGGGGAACTAAAATGCGTAAAAATCGTGATAAATTCGCCGCGCAGGCGGCGGAACTCGTCGCCAAAATGACCGTTGAGGAGGCCGCCGAGCAGCTGCGCTACGACGCGCCGGAGAACGCGCGGCTCGGCATTCCCGAATACAACTACTGGAACGAGGCTTTGCACGGCGTCGCGAGAGCCGGAACCGCGACGTCTTTCCCGCAGGCAATTGCGCTCGCGGCGATGTTTGACGCGGAGCTGCTGCGGCAAATCGCCGTGGTCATCTCCGTCGAGGGCCGCGCGAAGTATAACTCGCAGTCCGCGCACGGCGACCGCGGCATCTACAAGGGGCTGACGTTCTGGTCGCCGAATATCAACATCTTCCGCGACCCTCGCTGGGGCCGCGGTCACGAGACCTACGGCGAGGACCCGTTTTTGACCTCGACACTCGGCGTCGCCTTTATTGAGGGCTTGCAGGGCGACGGGGAGATTCTCCGCGCCGCCGCGTGCGCCAAGCACTTTGCCGTCCACTCCGGACCCGAAAAAATCCGCCACGAATTTGACGCGGTGGTTTCCGAAAAGGACTTGTGGGAAACGTATCTCCCCGCGTTTGAGACCGCCGTCACAGAGGCGGACGTTGAGGCCGTGATGGGCGCGTACAACGCGACCCTCGGCGAACCCTGCTGCGCGTCGGATTTACTGCTGCGGCAGATTCTGCGCGAAAAATGGGGCTTCGACGGTCACGTCGTGTCCGATTGCTGGGCAATCCGCGACTTTCACGAGCATCACAAGGTCACCGCAACCGCGCGGGAGAGCGCGGCTCTCGCGCTCAATGCCGGCTGCGACCTCAACTGCGGCAACACGTATCTCGAACTTATGGGTGCGTACAACGACGGTCTTGTCTCCGAGGACGCAATCCGCACGGCGGCGACGCACGTCCTCACGACGCGCTTCAAACTCGGTATTCTCGGCGGCGAGGGCAGCGAATTTGACGCGATTCCGTTTTCCGAAATCGGCTCCAAAGCACACCTCGCGCTCTGTGAAAAAGCCGCGGTTGAGAGCGCGGTTCTGCTTAAAAACGACGGCATTTTGCCGCTCGACCGCGCAAAATACAAGTCCATCGCCGTCATCGGGCCGAACGCGGATTCCCGCGTCGCGCTCAAAGGCAACTACTACGGCACGGCTCCGCGGTATGTGACCGTTCTCGACGGCATCATCGCCCGCGCGGGTAACGCCGAGGTGCGCTATGCGGAGGGCTGCAAGCTCGCCGCGCCGTCCTCCGATTTCATCACGCGCCGCAATGATTTACTCGCCGAGGCCGTTGCGACGGCCGAAAACTGCGACGTCACCGTCCTCGTCGTCGGCCTTGACGAGACGATTGAGGGCGAGGAGATGATGATGGGCAGTTTCGGCAAGGGCTTTGAGGGCGACAAGGCGGATTTGAACCTCCCCGAAAGCCAGGTCGAGCTGATTAACGCCGTCATCAAAACCAGAAAGCCCGTCGTCCTCGTGCTTATGGCGGGTTCCTCCGTCGATTTGCGCGTCCCGCAGGGCGCGGCGAATGTCGGCGCGATTCTGAACCTCTGGTACCCCGGCGGTGAGGGCGGAACCGCGGCGGCGAAGCTCCTGTTCGGCGAGGCCGCGCCCGGCGGCAAGCTGCCGGTCACGTTCTACAACTCCACGGACGACCTGCCGGAATTCACCGACTACGCGATGGCAAACCGTACCTACCGCTACTACACGGGCGACGTGCTGTACCCGTTCGGCTATGGTCTGACCTACGGCGAGTTGTCATTTATCGGCGCAGCGGTCGAAGGCAAAACCGTGACCGTCAAGACCTTCGGCGACGCGACGGACACGCTCCAAATCTACATCAAGGCGCAGAACTCCCCGTTCGCGCCGACAAATCCCGTCCTCTGCGCGTTCAAAAAAATCGGCGCGGGGACGCACACGATTGAGCTTCCCGATTCGGCGTTCACCGTCGTGAACGACGCGGGCGAGCGCGTTTCCGGCGGCGACAAGTTCACGATTTCCGTCGGCTTCGGTCAAAACGACAGGCGTTCACTGGAACTCGGCGTAAAAACAATTCAGTTGGAGGTAACACTATGAGTACGATTAAATACCGCCATTACGACGCGGAAAGGATTATTCAGGGTCGCAAAATGAGCGACTGGCTGCCGTTCGCGCTCGCGTGGTGGCACGCGCTCGACGCTGCGGGCGCGGACCAGTTCGGCGTCGCGACGGCCGATAAGACGCACGGTCTGCCGTACGGCTCAATCGCGCTCGCGAAGAAGAAAGCCGACGTCGGCTTTGAGCTTATGCAAAAACTCGGCATCAACTATTTCTGTTTCCACGACCGCGATTTAGCACCGGAGGGACGCGACCTTGCGGAGACGAACGCGCTCGTTGACGAGGTCTCGGATTACGTCCTCGCGAAGCAAAAAGCGACGGGCATTGCGTGCCTTTGGGGTACCGCGAATATGTTCTCCCACCCGCGCTATATGAACGGAGCCGGAAGCGCGAACAGCCCCGACGTGTTCGCGCGCGCCGCCGCGAGCGTCAAAAAGGCTCTCGAACTCACCGTCAAGCTCGGCGGACGCGGCTACGTTTTTTGGGGCGGCCGCGAGGGTTACGACACGCTTTGGAACACGGACACGAAGTTTGAAACCGAAAATATCGCGACGCTGATGAAAGCCGCCGTCGCCTACGGGCGCAAAATCGGCTTCACGGGTGACTTTTACATCGAGCCTAAGCCGAAGGAGCCGACGAAGCACCAGTACGATTTCGACGCGGCGACGACAATCGGCTTTTTATGGCAGCACGGACTCGATAAGGATTTCAAGCTGAATATCGAGGCGAACCACGCGACGCTCGCGGGACACACGTTCCGCCACGAGCTTCGCACCGCCGCCGACGCGGGTATGCTCGGCAGCATCGACGCCAACACGGGCGATTCGCTCCTCGGCTGGGACACGGACGAATTCCCGTACAACGTCTATGACGCGACCGAGTGTATGTACGAGGTCATCAAGGCCGGCGGCCTCACGGGCGGCTTCAACTTCGACGCAAAGAACCGCCGTCCCTCCAACACGCCGGAGGACATTGAATACGCGTTCAAAATGAGCATCGACACGTTCGCGCTCGGCCTGATAAAGGCCGCCGAACTCATTGACGACGGACGCATTGACGGCTTCATCGCAGACCGCTACGCGGGCTACAACGCGGGCATCGGCGCGAAAATCCGCTCCGGCTCCGTCACTCTCGAAGAACTTGAAGCCCACGCACTCGCGCAGGGCAATCCCCCCGCGCCGCCCTCCGGCCGCCAGGAATATCTGGAAGACATAATCAACGAAATTTTGTTCGGGTAATTGATATGCAACTTTTATTAGGTATCGACATCGGCACAAGCGGCACGAAAACCGCGCTCTTCGACGAGCGCGGCGAGTGCTTCGCGTCACACACCGCAGACTATCCTATGTCGCAGCCGCGCAACGGCTGGGCGGAGCAAAACTCTGAGGATTGGTGGAACGCGACGCTTGCCGGAATCCGCACACTTCTGTACCGCAGCGGCGCGAGCGCAAACGCCATCGCGGGAATCGGCCTATCAGGGCAGATGCACGGACTTGTCCTTTTGGACAAATCCGGCGCGGTTCTGCGCCCCGCGATCCTCTGGTGCGACCAGCGCACGGGCGCGGAATGCGCGGAAATCAACCGCCTCGTCGGCGAAAAGCGCATTATTGAAATCACCGCGAACCCGCCGATGACGGGCTTCACCGCGTCAAAAATCCTCTGGGTGCAGCATAACGAGCCGCAAATCTACGCGAAAGCCGCGCACATTCTGCTCCCGAAGGACTACATTCGCTACAAGCTCACCGGCGAATTCGCGACGGAGGTTTCCGACGCGTCGGGTACGCAGCTCCTCGACGTGCCGAGCCGCGCGTGGAGCGCGGAGGTGCTGCAAAAGCTGAATATTGACGCAGCTCTGCTGCCGCGCATTTATGAATCCCCCGAAATAACGGGCAAAATCAGCCGCGAAACGTCGGACCTCACGGGTCTGCGCGCCGGTACTCCCGTCGTCGGCGGTGCCGCGGACAACGCAGCCGCCGCGGTCGCGGCGGGCGCGGTGCGTCAGGGCGCGGCATTCACGACAATCGGCTCGTCGGCGGTGATTTACGCCGTCTCCGACGCGCCCGGCGTGGACGTTTTGGGCCGCATTCACGGCCTCTGCGCGTCCGTCCCCGGCAAGTGGACGCTGATGTCCTGCACGCAGGGCGCGGGATTATCGCTCAAATGGCTGCGTGAGACGCTGAATTTCACGGAATCTTACGCCGAAATGGACGAGCTGGCGCGCAAAATCCCAATCGGGAGCGAAAAGCTGCTGTTCCTGCCGTATTTAATGGGCGAGCGCAGTCCTCACCCCGACGAGAACGCGCGCGGCGTGTTCCTCGGCCTGTCCGCGATCCACACGCGCGCGCATATGGTCCGCGCCGTGCTTGAAGGCGTCGCGTTTTCCCAGCGCGAGTGTCTCGACGTGTTCCGCGAGCTTGGAACGGACGTGTCAAATATGGCGTTCACGGGCGGCGGGGCGCAGTCCACGCTCTGGCGCGAAATACTCGCCGACCTTTACGTCTGCAATGTGTTTACGCCGCCGAGTGCCGCACACGGAGCCGCGCTCGGCGCGGCGTTAATCGCGGGGGCGGGCGTCGGCGTGTTCTCCTCCGTCCCGGAGGCGTCAGACGCGGTTACGCAGACAAAAACCGCGCCGACGCACCCCGATAAGGGTCGCGCCGGCGCGTATGAGCCGTATTTTGAGCTGTACAAGAGCCTGTACGGTGCGTTAAAGCCGAGTTTTGCCGAGCTGGCGCGCCTTTAACACGCACCCCGGAAGCGCGCGCAGAATCCCGTCCGCGTCCTCGCGCGTGTTGTACCGCCCAAGCGTGAGCCGCAGCGCACTTTTCGCGAGCCGCTCGTCAAAGCCGAGCGCGGACAGGACGTGCGACGGCAAATCCGAACCCGCCATACACGCGGAGCCGCTGCTCGCGGCGACGCCCGCCTCGTCGAGGAACCACACCAAATCCTGCCCCGCAAGCCCCTCGAACACAAACGAAGCCGAGCCCGGCAGCCGCCTTACGGAATCTCCCGTGAGCCGGCTGCCGGTGATTTCTAACACGCCCGCGATCAGATAATCGCGCAGCTCCGCCACGCGAGCCGAAACTTCCGGCATTTCCGCGACGCTCTCGCGCAATGCCGCCGCCATTCCGACGATTCCCGCGACGTTTTCGGTTCCCGAACGCGCGCCTTTTTCCTGCCCGCCGCCGGTTAAAAGCGGCGGAATTTTTTGCGGCAATCGCGCGTACAGCGCGCCTGTTCCCTTGGGACCGTTGAACTTATGCGCGGAAATTGAGAGCAAATCCACACCGAGCGTCCGCACGTTGAGCGGGATATGCCCGCACGCCTGCACCGCGTCTGTGTGGAAAACCGCGCCGCGCTTTTTTGCCGCCGCGCACAGCTCCGCAATCGGTTGAATCGTCCCGACGACATTATTCGCCGCCATAACCGACACGAAAACCGTGTCGTCGCGCAGTGCCTTTTCCAATGCTTCGACCGCGATTATCCCGTCGCTTTCGGGTTTCAGCAGCGTGACCTCGTACCCCTCGGCCGCGTATTTTTCGAGCGTCCGCAATATCGCTGAATGCTCAATCGTCGTGCTGATGATGTGCTTTCCGCGCTTTTTCGGAGCCGCGAGCGCGGCGAAAACCGCGAGGTTGTCCGCCTCCGTGCCGCCCGACGTGAAATAAATCTCGTTGTTGCGCGCGCCTATTGCGTCCGCGATTTCACGCCGCGCGGCCTCGACAGCTGTTTTCGCGGCGCGCCCCATCGCGTGCGTCGCCGACGGATTGCCGTAATCCTCCCGCAAAAAGGGCATCATCGCGACAAACGCGGCCTCCGAGAGCCGCGTCGTCGCGGCATTATCCGCGTAAATCATTATTTGAGTACCTGCTCGCCGAGCCATTTGATGAGCGTCGATTGCACCTCGCTCCCGTCGCGGTCGCGGTATTTCGTGCCGTCGTTGTAGAGCAGATTGCTGAACATCGGAATCCAGACGAGGTGGTCAACGGGCGTTTTCGTCACGCCGTCGGGGAACAGATACCCCGTCGGCAGAATGAGAAACCGCGTGTCCGCGCCGCTCCTCGCGGCGTTTTTCAGCAGCACCTTTTTCAGCCTTTCGGACAGGTCCGGCGGCGTCACCGCGTCGCCCTCGCCGTGAATGCACCAAATCGGGAGCGCGGCGAGCCTGTCCAGCTCCGCGAAGTCGCCGATGTAGTCCGTCCGCGGGCAGCACGGCACGGCGGCGGCGAACCGCTCCGGGTGTTCGCGGATCACGAGCCACGTCATTCCCCCGCCCATCGAAAACCC